>CAMOVR010000016.1 GCA_946627565.1 uncultured Clostridia bacterium | reverse complement strand
AAAGTGAAAGGCGGCTGAATGAGAAACAGCTGTGGGCAACGTGCACAAGGATGGAGAAAAATGCTTGTAAGTTTCGACAATTCCCATAGACCGGATTCCGGGTTATAATATTGCCATCATAAGGACTGGTACAAACAGACAGTCTGAAAATTGAAGGAGGAAACACCTATGGCAAGTGTATCTCTCAAGCACATTTATAAGATCTATCAGGGCGGCGTAACGGCTGTCAGCGATTTCTGCCTGGATATCGAAGATAAGGAATTCATCGTGCTGGTCGGACCTTCTGGCTGCGGCAAGTCCACCACCCTGCGTATGGTCGCCGGTCTGGAAGAAATCTCTGACGGCGAGCTCTACATCGGCGACAAGCTCATGAACGATGTTGCTCCCAAGGACCGCGACATTGCCATGGTGTTCCAGAACTATGCTCTGTATCCGCATATGACCGTGTTTGACAACATGGCTTTCGGTCTCAAGCTGCGCAAGACCCCCAAGGATGAAATCAAGCGCCGCGTGGAAGAAGCTGCAAAGATCCTGGACATCGCTCACCTGCTCAACCGTAAGCCGAAGGCTCTCTCCGGCGGCCAGCGTCAGCGTGTTGCTCTGGGCCGTGCTATCGTCCGTGAGCCCAAGGTCTTCCTGTTCGACGAACCTCTGTCCAACCTGGACGCCAAGCTGCGCGTTGCCATGCGTACTGAGATCACCAAGCTCCATCAGCGCCTGCAGACAACCTTCATCTATGTTACCCATGACCAGACCGAAGCTATGACCATGGCTTCCCGTATCGTCGTTATGAAGGACGGCGTTGTGCAGCAGGTGGATACTCCCCAGAACCTGTACGACTTCCCCGGCAACGAGTTCGTGGCTGGCTTCATCGGCAGCCCCCAGATGAACTTCTTCAACGTCAGGCTCTCCAAGGAAGGCCAGGACGTGGTGGCTACCTTCGGCGACAACAAGATCGTTGTTCCCGGCTTCAAGGTCAGCAAGTTTGTGGATGAGTCCTATGTTGGCAAGGAAGTCATCATGGGCATCCGTCCCGAGAACATCGACGACGGCGCTGAATTCCTCGAGAAGTTCTCCACCGCTGCCATCAATGTGAACGTGGAAGTCACCGAACAGATGGGCTCTGAGACCTACCTGTATCTGACCACCACCGGCAAGGAAGGCAACATCATCGCCCGCGTTGATCCCCGCACCGCAAGCCGTGCCGGCGACAAGATCCGCGTAGCCTTCGATGTGAACCATCTCCACTTCTTCGACAAGGATACCGAGAAGACCATCCTGTCCCGCTGATTCTGAATTCAGGGGCGGCCCGAAAGGGCCGCCTTTTCTTTTTGCTGCAGGATACCATGCATCCCTGTCGAATCTCTATCGCGTTCCCGTAAGCTGTTTCGGACTATGGGGACTGGGCCCGGGAACGGATTGGTAGAATTGCACAATGAACCGGAACAGCCTTTCCCCGGCTCCTTCCAGGCTCAAATAAGGAAATCCGCCAGCTTTTCATATGTTCTGCATGGGAATCCGTACTTTTCAGCGCTGTACTTTTTTGCTATAATCCCTCCCAGTATTTGTGCAATCTGTACGAGAGGGAGAGATACTATGGTCAGTCAGGAAGTCATGGACCAGATTGTTGCGACGCTGTCCACTCTCAGCATACCCATTGTGGTCATCGACAGGGACCGGGATGCCGTGGTGTCGGACCCGGATCATCTGGTGATACGGACATCCCCGCTGCTGAAATCGGACAATCCCTGCGTGATCCAGGGAAAGCTCTGCCTGCTTGTGGAGCGCCCGGATCTGGTGCTGGTCTGTGAGAAAAACCTGCAGGGTGCCAGGGAGATTCTGAAACTGTCCTCTGCCCTGATTGAACGGATGTACAGCAGCAGCCGGCGGGAAGACAGCGAACCAGATGCCCTGCGGCATCTGCTGCTGGGGGACCTGAACACAGGTGATGTGGATATGCTCTGCAACAGGCTGCACACTTCCCGGACCAGGGACAGACGCGTGCTCATCTTCCATATTCTGCAGATGGACACGGACAGAACCTACGATATGCTCAGGGACATTACCCCCATGGAGGAATCCGACCTGCTGGTGGATATGGACCGGCATACGGCCGTGATGATCAAGGATATCCAGGACGGGGAAACACTGGACGATGCCCTGCAGTATGCCCGGGCCCTGCAGGAAACCGTAATGGGGGAGACGGCCCGGACCATGACGGTGGGCATAGGGAACAGTGTTTCCGATATGACAGGGATCCCGGAGAGCTACAGCGAGGCCAGAAGGGCCATTGAAGTGGGCAGGATCTTTACCCCGGATGCCTATGTCTATGCCTATTCCCAGCTGCTGCTGGAAAGGTTCCTCATGGAACTTCCGGATAACACCGCCAGGGATTATCTCCGGGTGCTCTTCAATGACCGGACACAGCGGGTGCTCAACGAAGAAATGCTCTACACGGTGGAAACATTTTTCCGCAAGGACCTGAACCTGTCCGATACCGCCCGGCAGCTGTATATTCACCGCAACACCCTGGTATACCGTCTGGACAAGCTTTACCGCTACACGGGGCTGGACCTGAGGCGCTTTGAAGATGCCATGACCTTCAAGATTTTTCTGGAGCTGAAAAAGACGCGCCGCAGGAGTGAGGACGAGGGTACCTCAAGAGGAAAATAATCCGGGCAGTTTCGATAAGATGAAATGCATTTCCAACAGCGAAAGGAGAGGGGAAACACGCAGGTGTTTCCGGATGAGAGATGAAGAAGACAGTCAGACGCTTCCTGGCCCTTGCCATGACCTTTGCCATGCTCGGGGCCAGTGCCGAGAGCAGTGAGGTGACCATTCCCCGGGAGCTCTACGAGCAGTACAAAAAGATCCAGACACTGCTGGAGATTGAGAAGATTGTGGAAGAGAACTACTACGAGGAAGTGGACGTGGAAACGCTGCTGGACGGTGCGGCAGCCGGTATGCTCAATTCCCTGGAAGATCCCTACACCTTCTATTACACGGCAGATGCCTACTCGGAATACATGGAGCACCAGAGCGGTGAGTATGCGGGCATAGGCATTCAGATCAGCACATCCTATATTACCCGGCTGAGCACCATTTCCCGGGTGTTCGCCGGTTCCCCCGCTGAGGAAGCGGATGTGCACCGCGGGGATATCCTCTACCAGGTGGAGGACGTCATCGTGACCCCGGAGACCATCCAGGACGCGGTGAATATCATGCGGGGCACTCCGGGCACCACCGTGCAGGTGACCTTCATCCGGGGCGAGGAGATGCTGGAAAAAACCGTGCTTCGGGCAAAGATCAACATGAACCGGGTGGAATCCTGCATGCTGGAGGGGGATGTGGGCTACATCCGTCTCTGGGAATTTGCTGGCACCTGCGCGCAGCAGTTTGAGGAGATGCTGAACAGTCTGATGGAGCAGGGCATGAAAGGGCTGATTCTGGACCTGCGGGACAACCCGGGCGGCCTTGTGAATGACGCAGTCTCCATTGGGGATCTGTTCCTGGATGAAGGCATCCTGACCTATATCGAATACCGGGACGGAACCCGGCATGATTACACCACAACGGACGGCAGCGTGGATATTCCCCTGGTGATTATGGTCAATGAGAACAGTGCGTCCTGCTCTGAACTCCTGACCGGAGCCCTGCGGGACCGTCTGGGCAGCCGCGTGGTGGGTGTGAACAGCTTCGGCAAAGGCGTGGTACAGTACCTTCTGCCTGTGGATGTCAAGGGAAATGCCATGCAGCTGACCATTGCCCAGTATTTCACCCCGAACGGAACAGCCGTTCACCATGTGGGTATTGCACCGGACCGGGTGGTGGAACTGCCCGAGGGTGATAACGGCATGTACATGCTGGGAGACATGGCAGATGCACAGCTGGCCGCTGCATGGGATGAAATGCAGACGATACTGAAGTGACAGGCATATGGAAAGGGGAAGCAATATGAAAAAAATCCTGCTGGTTCTTTCGCTGCTGCTGGTAATTTCCATGCTGTCATCCTGCACGGCACTGCCTGTTATGGGACTGAGAAGCATATACCGGGATGCGGCTACCGAAACAGCCGCCGGCACAGCTGCGGAGGGCGATACCGTCACCATTTCCGCGGAGGAATATGAAGACCTGCGCAAATACGATACCCTGCTGCAGATCCTGGCCATCGTGGAAGAAAACTACTATCAGGATGTGGATGAAGGGGACCTTCTGGAAGGCGCGGCCTACGGCATGCTGGATGCCATAGGGGATCCCTATACCTTCTACTATAACCCGGAAGAGTTTGAAGAGATGTGGGAGGATGACGAAGGCGAATACGGGGGTGTGGGCATGCTGATTTCTGCCAACTATGAGACACAGCTGTGCACCATCATCCGGACCTTCTCCGGAAGCCCCGCGGAAGCCGCCGGGGTCATGCGCGGGGATATCCTCTACAAGGTGGAAGATGTGTATGTTACCGCCGATACACTCAATGATGCGGTGGAAATCATGCGCGGGACCCCGGATACGGATGTGAAGGTGACCTTCCTCCGGGACGGTGAGGAGATTGAGAAGGTTCTCACCAGGGCCACCATCACGGTGAACCGGGTGGAAGCCGCCATGCTGGATGATGAGATCGGGTATCTGGTGATCTATGAGTTTGCCGGCGACTGTGCCGACAAATTTGACGAAGCCCTGGATGACCTGATCGCCAAGGGTGCCAAAGGGCTTATCCTTGACCTCAGGGACAACCCCGGCGGATGGGTGTCAGACGCAGAATCCATGGCTGACCGTTTCCTGGATGAAGGCGTGATTTATTATACCGAGTACAAGGACGGATCCAGGCAGTACTCCTATTCCGTGGACGGAAAGGTGGACATGCCCCTGGTGATTCTCATCAACGAAAACTCCGCCAGCTCCTCTGAAATTCTGACCGGCGCCCTGAAGGACAGGGCTGACGCCACCGTGGTGGGCGTGCAGAGCTACGGCAAGGGCATCATACAGGCCGTGACGGGCGTAGGCACCGAAGGAGCCGGTATGCAGCTGACCATTGCCCAGTATTTCACCCCAAACGGGAACAAGGTACATTCCATCGGCATTACGCCGGATGTGGAGTATGCACTGCCGGAGGGAGATCCCGGGATCTATGAAATGGGAGACCTGAAGGATCCCCAGCTGGCAAAAGCCTATGAAGTGATGCAGGAAAAAATGAAGAAATAAACAGACATGCCCGCCTCCGGAAATACCGGCAGGCGGGCATGCTGTATGGAAAGGCTTTTTTCAGATGGCGTTTCCGACTTCGTAATCATCATAGCAGGCTTCGAAGAGGTAGAAGACTTCCTCGCTCTCCTCTTCGCTTTCCAGGGCGGTATAGTTTTCAAAGCCGTCCTCATCCGTTTCACAGCCAAAGATGATCAGGCTTTCCTCATCCTCCGGCTCCTCCAGCACCACATAGTCCCGGCCGCGCAGTGTGACGCGGGCCACCATGTGGAATTCGGTTTCCTCGCCGTTTTCGTCCACAAGAGGCAGGTAATCGTCTGTGTAGTCAATCCGATCCTGTTTGTCCATTCCCATTCCTTCTTTCTCCTGTATTCCGGGCTGGATTATAGAGCGCCGGGGTGTGGCTGTCAATTGAGCGGGAAATGGGACACAAAGGCAGGGAAAATGAGAATCAGATGAGAATGCCATTATGACGGATAAAGTACATTGACAGTTAGAGTACTCATGCATATAATATACTCAACCCGAAAGAAGGGGGTATGTGCATGCAGATTTCTGCGGAGATCATGCGGGGATTTACAGAGGTTGTTCTCCTGGCCAATCTGGCGGGAGGCGACAGTTACGGGTACGCCATCACCAAAGACGTGAGTCAGTTAAGTCAGGGTGCCTGTGAGATTAAGGAGGGCACACTGTACGCCGCGTTCCACCGTATGGAACAGGCAGGGCTGATCCGTGCGTACTGGGGTGAAGAGACCCGCGGGGGCCGGCGGCGTTATTTTGCCATCACGGAAGAGGGAAGGAAGAGACTTCAGGAGGAAAGAGCCAGGTGGGAGGACACCAAAACCGTACTGGATCTTCTGCTGAAGGGAAACAGGAAAGAAACGGAACAGGGAGGAACGGCATATGAATGAGACAGTGAAAAAAATGGTTGACATAGCTTTCCGGGATACCCCGCAGACAGGGGAAGCAAAAGCCCTCTACGAGCAGGTGCTTCTGGACAGCCAGGAACGTTTTGATGATCTGACCAGAGCAGGTATGGACGAGGACGAGGCCATCGCTGCGGTGGTGGAAAGCCTCCGTGGCCTGGAGGAAGCACTCCGGACGCTGCCGGAAGAACCGGAATTTGAAAAGGCTTTTGAAAAGTCCTTTGAAAAGTCCTTTGAAAAGAGCACGGAACCGGCCGGATTTGCGCAGAAGGACTATGTACAGGAAAATGAGGATGTCCCTGCCTCTTATGATGGGGTGCAGCAGCTGCATTTGGAGCTGAAGGATGTGTCCGTCACACTGGGCGCTTCTGAGGATGATGCTGTGCACCTGGAAGAAGTCCCGGACTGTGTGGAGGTGGTAAGACAGGGGAGCAGCCTCCTGCTGCGCCAGAAGGAGGACGCGGCAGAGACCCGCAGCTTCTTCTTTGGTCTTCTGTCCCTGACGCTGCACAGCCATGCCGGCGACAGGCTGTTTCTGCGGGTGCCGGGCCGGTATCTGCATCTTCTGCAGGTACAGACTGTCTCCGGTGATATCTCTTTGGAAGAGGCTTCAGCGCCTGAAATGAAACTCCTGTCTACATCCGGGAACGTGGAGATGTCCGGGGTTGTGGATGCAAATGCCCGGGTGGAGATCTCCACCACATCGGGTGACATCAGCTTCGGGGAGCATATGGCGGCCGGAAGCGTGAAATGCACCACGATCAGCGGGGACTACGGCGGTGCAGTTTCTGCATCCAGCCTGCACTTGGAGGCCGGCAGCGGTGATATGGAACTGGAAGTGGATGCCGAAAGGGTGTATCTTTCCACCCGCTCAGGCGACCTTGATCTCACCGGAAGGATCGGAACCGGTCAGATCCGCACCATCAGCGGCGACATGGACCTGAACCTTGAGGCACAGAGCCTGCAGATTGTCTCCGTATCCGGGGATATTGACATGAACGGTTCGTGCCGGGAGATGAATATGGCCACCACCTCCGGGGACGCGGAAATGCAAATCCTGGGGGAACGGGTGTCTCTGACCACAGTCTCCGGAGATGCGCGGCTGGATATGGCAAGGGCATCCGGGGCAAGGGAGATCAATGTACACACCACTTCAGGGGATGGGACCGTTATGCTCCCGAACATTCCCGTGCAGATCTTCACCCAGACCAGAGCCGGCAGTGTGCACTGCCACAGGGAAAGCAGCCCGGGTGCTGAAGCAGTCTGCAGGGTGCAGACCATCTCCGGGGATATCGACATTCCGTGACTGAGCTGCTGAACGGAACTGCTGTACGGCATGTACGGGCACCGGGGAAAGGGGGAGTATGTCTGAAGAAGGGTTGCGCCCTGTATCTTCTGTGCCTGGCGGCCGTGATCCTGGTGCTGTTTCCCGGGGCGGCCCCTGCAGAGAAGGCGGCAGGAACCGTGGAAGAGCTGGAGAGTTACTTCCTCAGGTGCAGGGAAAACCGGCGGGAGAGGTTTACGGTCACCTGCTCGGATGCTCTGCTTAAGCAGCTTCAGGCGGATGAATTCCATGCGCTTTTCAGGCTCTTCGGCGCCTCGGGCATGCAGGTGCCCTCTGTCAGCTGGAGCAGCCGTGGGGAGCTGATCTTTGAACGGGTGGTGTATGACCCGGAAATCCATTATGCCGATGTGCCTTCCGACCCGGAACAGGTGCGGGACTGCCTGAGGCAGTTTGTGGATGAGGGGGCAGCGTACTTTAGCCTGACAGGGGAAAGCAGTTTTATCGGGGATCTGTTTCAGGGCCGGCTGCTCAGGATTCTCTCCGGCCTTGGCATGGAAGTCCGGGGCCTTACCGGAAACCCGGAGGCAGGGTATCTGCGTGTCAGCTCCATGGCGCCTTTTGACGCCCCCTTCAGCTGTGTGGAGGATATTTATTATGCAGCTTCCGCCATGAGCGGGTACCGGGACAGGGGTGAAGGGACCTTTTATCTGGTCTTTGATGAAGCTGCCTTTTCGGCTCTGACGGAGCGGGACAGACGCATCATGGAATTCCTCGGCGGGGTGGAAAGCGCAGTCCGGTATGTAAACGAAGCGGCGTGCCTGTACCGATATGAGGATGTCATCTGGCAGGATGTGCCTTCCATGCTCTGCAGTACGGATGAGGAAATCATCGGCGCCATGCGCCATGCAGGCTCGGATTCCTTCCGGATCATGCTTTCGCAGCCTCTGTGGGAGGAGGTTTCGGGACACGCCTTCCGGCATCTCTTTGAACTTGAAGGACAGGCGGGCATGAAAAGCGGACAGTTCTCCGTTATGGAAGAAGACCATATCCTGATGTTTGAAGACGTGCAGGTTGTTTCAGATGCGGTGGGCATTGAGGAACCTTCCCGGATACGGGAGGTGCTGACTGCCTGTGCACAGCGGGGCGACAGGGAGTGTACCATGTTCCGTGCCCCGGAGCTGTATACCCTGATCATGAAAGGGGACGGCTAGGGCCTGAGCGCCCTGGCCTCCCAGGTGGGGATACGGCAGTATGCCGTGATATACAGCCGCTTTTCCGGCATGGTGTCAATGGACCATATGGAGTATACGGCAGGAACGGAGATCCTGCGTGCCCGGAGGACGGGCACGGAAGAAGCGCTGCCCGAGAGAATGATGAAGACGCTTGAAGTGGCTGAGAGGGCGGCGGAAGCGTGCAAAAGGGAAAAGGATGTGGAAACGGCCCGGGCGCTGCACGACTGGCTGTGCGGGCATACGGACTATGCGGTGACAGAGGATTCAGATGAAGATGACTGCTGTATAGGCGCCCTGCTAACGGGTCAGGCCAACTGTGACGGATATGCGGATGCCTTTTGTCTGCTGGGAAATCTGGCAGGGCTGGAGGTCATGTGCCAGGAGGGGACCGCGGGGGACGGGAACCACATGTGGAACCTGTTCAGGACAGAAGGTACCTGGCGGATGATAGATGCCACATGGGACGATCAGGAAAGGACCCTGGATCTGTGGTTCAACACAGGATATGACCGGGCCGTAAGGGATCATGCCTGGGCGGAAGAAATGGGGCCGGAACTTATGGCAGAAACATCTGCCCGGGACCGGACGGTACCGGAATACCGGATCCGGGACATGGGGGATGCCGGGGAATACCTCGGGGAGGCGCTCAGAGCAGGGGAGAAGACCGTGGACCTGTACCTGACGGATGACTGCCATGGTTCTCAGGAAGAACTGAAGGCAGAAATAGAGAAAACGGCTGCTGCACCATGGTCTTGTCTGTGGACAGAATCCCTTCGTTGCATGCGGGTCTGGCTGGGTCCGGATATATAGAAACATGTCCCCTTTGGTCTGAAAGAATCAGGAATTGGACAGCTTTACAGAAATTCCCTCTTGACACTGTGCAATTATTCGCTATAATTTAATCACTGCCTGATTTCCTGGGGTGTACGGCAGCTTTCCGGTTTTCGCCGCACTTCATAAAATGGAGCTCTTGTCCAAGTCGGTGATGTCAAGCCCCCGTTTTTAACGAAGAGGGACGGCAGACAAACGGCGGCGGAGCACCAGCCCGTTCTTAGAGCGGGTGAAAAAACGGTGGCACCGGCATCCTGGGATCAAGTTTACGACAGATCATCCGGCTGAGCCGGATGATCTGTCGTTGTAGTACTTAAACGATTAAGTTACACATGAAACGGACCGGCCTGTTCCGCCAGGACCGTGCTTTCGGCAAAAGGAAGGAGACATTTGGAAAAGCAGGGCCTTGACAGGGCGGGAAATAGAGCATATATTTTCTCCCACAGCTGTGAAGAAGTGAGTATGCTGCAGGAAGCGCAAAGAGATCCGCGGTAGGTGGGAAGCGGACGGGGATGGCAGCAGAAGATGGCTTTGGAGCTCTGCCGGTGAGCCATGTGAGCCGGCGGCGGTGGCAGACCGTTATCAGGCACAGAGTGATAAATGAGGGTGGCACCGCGGATCTATCCGCCCCTTGACCGGGTGCTTTTTTTGTGCCCGGAATTTCTATACAACGGATTTGGAGGGACCATCGTGGCAGAAAAGAAAAAGTTTTACATCACAACACCCATTTATTATCCCAGCGACAATCTGCACATCGGACATGCGTACTGTTCGACAGCGGCGGATTCCATGGCACGCTTCAAGAAGCTGACCGGTTATGATACGTATTTCCTCACCGGCACCGATGAACACGGGGCCAAGATCGAGCGCAAGGCCAGGGAAAAGGGCGTGACCCCCAAGGAATACGTGGACCATATTGTGGACGGCATCAAGGACCTGTGGAAGCTGATGGATATTGACTATGATGATTTCATCCGCACCACGGATGACCGTCATGTGGCCACGGTGCAGAAGGTATTCAGGAAGCTCTACGACCAGGGCGATATCTACAAGAGCGAATATGAAGGCTGGTACTGTACCCCCTGCGAGTCCTTCTGGACGGAACTGCAGCTGAAGGATGGCTGCTGCCCGGACTGCGGACGTCCGGTGGAGAGGGCCAAGGAAGAGAGCTATTTCTTCAGGCTCAGCAAGTACCAGGACTGGATGATCCAGTATATTCAGGATCATCCGGACTTCATTCAGCCCAGCAGCCGCGCCAATGAGATGATCAACAACTTCCTCAAGCCCGGCCTTGAGGACCTGTGTGTGTCCAGAACCTCCATCAAGTGGGGCATTCCGGTGGACTTTGACCCGAAGCACACGGTATACGTGTGGGTTGACGCCCTGACCAACTATATTTCCGCTCTGGGCTACGGCACGGACCATGATGAACTCTACCGGAAATACTGGCCCGCGGACGTGCACCTGGTGGGCAAGGAAATCGTCCGGTTCCACACCATCATCTGGCCCATCATGCTGCATGCCATCGGCGAGCCGCTGCCCAAGCAGGTCTTCGGACACGGCTGGCTGGTGATCAACGGCAAGAAGATGGGCAAGTCCGTGGGCAATGTGGTGGATCCTGTCATCCTCTGCAACCGCTACTCTTCTGACGCCGTGCGTTATTTCCTCATGAGGGAAATGCCCTTTGGCTCCGACGGCGAGTTCACCCTGCAGTCCATGCTGACCAGGATCAACGCGGACCTGGCCAACGACCTGGGCAACCTGGTGAGCCGTACCGTGGCCATGATCGAAAAGTATTACGATGGCATCATTCCGGCCCCCGGAAAGCCGGATGAGGTGGACAATGCCCTCTGGTCCCTGGCACTGTCAACCCCCGGCAGGGTGGAGACGGAAGTCAATGCATTCCAGTTCTCAACCGCCCTTTCCACCATCTGGAATCTGGTGGGTGAGTGCAACAAGTATATCGATGTAACCACGCCCTGGATCCTGGCCAAAACGGAAGAGGGCAGGGAACGCCTGAACACGGTGCTCTATACCCTGGCAGAATGTGTCCGCCGCGTTGCGGTCATGATCAGCTTCGTCATGCCCAGAACGCCGGAGAGGATCTTTGCTCAGCTGGGACTGACGGACGGGGCTCTGAAGACCTGGGAATCCGTTGCGCAGGGTGAATTCGCTGCTTTGACGCCCGGACTTAAGGTTTGCAAAGGAGAAGCCCTGTTCCCGAGACTGGATATCCAGAAGGAACTGGAAAGGGATGCTCCCAAGGAAGAGCCCAAGGCGGAAGCAAAGTCTGAAGCCAAGTCCGAAAAGAAGAAGCATGCAGCCCCTGAGTATCCTCAGGAGATCCCCATTGATGACTTCTTCAAAGTAAAGCTCCAGGTGGCCAGGGTCACGGCCTGTGAAAAGGTGGAGAAGAGCAAGAAGCTCCTGAAGCTCCAGCTGTCCCTGGGACCTGACGGAAACCGCCAGGTGGTCAGCGGCATTGCGGCTTATTACACCCCGGAAGAAATGGTGGGCAAGCAGGTGGTGCTGGTAAGCAACCTCAAGCCTGCCAAGCTGGCCGGCATTGAGTCCCAGGGCATGGTCCTGTGTGCTGCCACCGGAGATGATTCGAAGCTGAAGCTTGTGACGGTTGAGGACGGCATGGAAGACGGTGCCGTGATCAGCTGATGGTACTGTTTGATACACACTGCCATCTGACGGATGCGGATTTCGATGCTGACCGGGAAGATGTCCTGAAACAGATGGCATCTTACGGTGTCCGCCACTGCGCCGTCATCGGATATGACCTTGAAAGCTCCCGGGCTGCCCTTGCCTTTGTGCAGGGGCAGCCCGGCTTCTGTGCGGCTGTGGGCATCCATCCGGAACATGCGGATACACTGACGGACGAAGTTCTGGAAGAAATCCGTTCCATGGCTCTTTCCGGCGGGGCGGCAGCCATAGGGGAGATCGGCCTTGACTGGCATGATCCCAGAAACCCGGAAAGAGATGTCCAGGTTTCCGCCTGCCTGCGGCAGATGGCATTGGCCAGGGAGGTGGGGAAGCCTGTATGCTTTCATGTGCGGGATGCCCAGATGGACATGCTGACGCTTCTGAAAGAACACCGGGAACTGATTACCCCCGGGGTTATGCACTGCTTCTCCGGCAGCTGGGAGATGGCAAGGGAATACCTGAAGCTTGGATATTACATCTCCTTTGCGGGCCCGGTGACCTTTAAAAAGGCGCCCCGGATTCAGGAGACGGCCCGGCAGGTGCCCCTTGACAGGCTCCTGATTGAAACCGACAGCCCCTACATGGCTCCCGAGCCTGTGCGGGGGCACCGGAACCAGCCCGGAAACGTAAGGCTGATCTGTGAAAAGATTGCAGAGCTTCGGGGCATGGAGGTGGAAGAACTGGCTGAGATTACAACGGAGAATGCCAGAAGGCTGTACGGCATGGGGCAATAAACCTGCCAGCGGTGAGAAGCACAGACCGGATCTGTCTGATGTGCCCCCACAGGATGGTAAGGTACAGCCTTCTCTGTACCGGCAAACTGTTCAAAACGGTCCGGGCAACATAGCAGACGGCAAAACCTTCACACCGGAAGCAGCCTTTGTGAGAAAGCCAAAAGAAAAGCCCTTGATATACAAGGACTTTTCTTTTTTGCCCGTGAGGTCCGTCAGCAGCTGCACGGACACCGCCTGAAGGCGGCGAGGTTATATGCGCATGCGCATAACGGTTTTACCCTGAAACGGTCACTCATGGAACAGACAGCCGCACCGGCCGCCTGCCTTGACGCGGTACAGCGCCGTATCCGCATCGTGGAAGATATCCGAGGAGGGATTGGGCCGGTCGGAGAAGGCAACGCCCACAGACAGGGAAGTGGGGGGCAGGTTGTCTTCCGGATGCATGAGCTGCTCGTTTGCCCGCCGGATCTTCTCCCGGATCAGGCCGTGCATGGTGCTGTTTGCCCTGGTCATGATGATGGCAAACTCATCCCCGCCGATGCGGCACACATAGTCCACGGAGCGGAAGGATGATCTGAGAATGGAAGCCACCCGCTTGAGCATCCGGTCACCCATGTCATGCCCGTAGGTATCATTGACGGACTTGAAATCGTCCACGTCCACCAGGATCAGGGCGATATGCTGCAGGTCCACGCTCTCTATGAACATCTGATAGGCACTGCGGTTATACAGGCCCGTCAGGGCGTCATGGCTGGCTTTATAGGAAAGCTGGGCATAGGTTTCCTGGTTTTTCTCCAGAATCGTATTGTAGGTGCGGGTTACAAACCGCAGTTCCTCTGCGCCGGCAGGCTTCATCTTCTTCTGAGCCTTCATCTGGTCCACCAGATGCATCAGGGGATGGATTACCTGGGTGCTGATATACAGCGTATAGATCATAAGACCGATGAGAAGAACCGTGGTGAGCCAGGACCGCAGGGAGATCATGCGGTCGATGTTCTCCGTGGATACGGTCAGACTGTCCTGGGTTTCCCGCACCAGGGCCATGCAGGCGTCGTTGATATGGTTGTAGATGGTGGTCTTATAGTCCCGGTACACATTGTCAAAGACCATGGAACGGGCACGCTCCAGCTTTTCCGGGGCGGAGAGGGCCTCAAACTCTTCTGAAAGGGGCTGGGCGAGGAGGGAGGCCGGCAGGGTGGAGGGGTCCAGCCCGTCGGCTGAAGCCACCAGCAGCATGGCGGTATACTCCCGGTTCATGAGCTCATTGGAGTAGCTCAGTGCGGTAGCCATGTTCTGATAGGCTTCCGCTGTTTCATCTTCCTTCAGGCTCCGGAGGGTTTCCACCGCCAGGTCCCGGGTCCGTGTCACTTCAGCCTCATGAAAATAGTCATCAAGATAGGTTTTGTCCCGGGTGATGACAAAGCACCTGACCCGGTCGGTGAGATAATCGGAACCGTATCTCAGGTCCATGGCGGCCAGGTTTGCGGATATGAAATGGCTGTTGGCGGTCTGCATGTCCTGGTTGCCTCTGGCCACCAGCAGGTCTGAGACATAGATGGAACCGGCCACGATGATGGCCAGAATCAGGAAGACGATACTGATAAGCTTCAGATGGATGCCCGGCTTTTCGTCGTCCTTTTCCGTTTCGCTGCCCTCATGCTGCTGGCTTTCCTGCTCCGTATCGGCTGCGGCATCCTTTGACGGGGCACCGATGTCGGATGGGATAGGCGCGGTAT
This sequence comes from uncultured Clostridia bacterium, assembly GCA_946627565.1. Classification (GTDB taxonomy): domain Bacteria; phylum Bacillota; class Clostridia; order Christensenellales; family Aristaeellaceae; genus UBA2943. The sequence goes on along the minus strand of CAMOVR010000016.1, from coordinate 22,199 downwards.
AGGTTTCCCTGAGGAAAACCTCGAATTCAGAGGGCGGGACAGGCTTGGAGAAATAGTAGCCCTGAATGAGCTGGCAGCCCAGGTCCTTCAGCACACTGCACTGGTACTCTGTTTCCACGCCCTCGGCGATGACGGGCACGTTCAGGTGCCTGGCAATACCGAGGATGACCTGGATCATCTGTGTGTCCGTGTTTTCCTCAAAGGCATGGCGGACAAACTGCATGTCCAGTTTCAGGGCGTCAATGGGCAGGTTGCTGAGCATGCTCAGGGAGGAGTATCCGGTGCCGAAGTCATCCATTTCAATCCGGAAGCCGGCATGGCGCAGCTGGAAGGCCATATCAATGATCTGCCCTGTCTCGTGGGTATAGGCGGATTCCGTGATTTCCAGCATCAGGTCTTTCATATGAAGACCGTGATTTTCCACCAGGGTGAGAAGGTTGGATACCAGGGAAGGGTCATACATGTCCACCCTGGAGACGTTGACGGAGACAGGGATGGTGATGCCGTACTGCTTCCTCCACGCCGCAATCTGTCTGGCGGTTTCCTCCCAGACATAGCTGTCCAGCTGCTGGATCATGCCGTTGCCTTCAAAAAGCGGGATGAAGCGGCCGGGGGAGATCATGCCCAGGGTGGGGTGCTTCCAGCGGACCAGGGCTTCTGCACTGGCCAGGCGGGGTTTGTCGCCGGTCACGTCATACTTGGGCTGGTAATAGATCAGGAACTGGTGTTCCGAAAGAGCCTTCTGGAAATCCTCAATGAGCTGGTCTTCATACAGCTGTTCCTGGTGCAGCTTGTCGTCGTACACCCCGATCATCTGGTAGAAGCTGTTGCGGATGGAGTCCGCAGCCAGCCTTGCCCGTTCAAAGCGGAGGGAGGCATCCACGGAAAGGTCGGCATGAGGATAGACGCCCATACGGATATGGATGCGCCGCTCCTGTCCGTCCTCCAGGCCGGCTGCCAGGGAATCCAGAACATGCTGGTATTTGATGCCGTTTGGGCAGTACAGGTAGAAAGTGTCGGATTCCAGGCGGCAGGCGATGCCCCTGTTTTCCCCGGCGATCATCCGCAGCTGACCGGAGAGCCGCCGGATGATGTCATCCGCATAGGCTTTCCCGTAGCGTTCCTTCAGAATGTGGAACCGGTTGATATCCAGCACCAGCGCGTCCATGTCAGCGTCGGGATGCTGGCTGTCAAAGTCCCGGATAAAGGAGAAAAAGTAGCTCCTGTTGTACAGCCCCGTCAGGGGGTCGCGCTCGGTGGAGCGGATGGTGCGTCTGTCCTCAAACAGCTCTATGGTGCGCTGTATTCTGGCCCGGACCACACCGGCCTGGGGGTAGGGCTTGGAGATAAAATCCGTGGCCCCCAGCTGCAGCGATTCGATTTCTGCGTCCTGCTCGGAGGTGAGGACGATCACGGGGATTTCCCTCTCCAGCGGGTTTTCCCTGAGGGAGGAGAGCACATCGGTACCGCTTAAAACGGGCATGATCAGGTCCAGGAGAATCAGGGACAGGGTGTCCTTGTGATCATGGATCTGCTTCAGGGCTTCCTCGCCGTTTTCGGCCAGCAGAATGTCGTATTTGTCCGAAAGCATGGCAGAGAGCAGTTCACGGTTGATTTCCTCGTCATCCGTGATGAGGATCTGCCGCTTTCTGTGCAGGGGGTCGTAAGGCAGCTCAGACATGGTCTATCTCCTTTCGAGAAACAGACGCAGCTAAAAAATGTATGACGGTCAGCTGAATCTCAAAAACTATTATACTTTTATAGAGGGGGCTGGTCAATCTCCGGATACGTTGCGAAGGCGGTACCCGCATGGTATAATCAGGCATCATGGGAGGTGTTCAGGATGATTTCGACCTATTGTCTGAATCCCTGTTTTGACCAGACTGTGGAAGTGGATTCCTTCCGCCTGGGGGCGGCGAACCGGATCACCAGGTCCCGGATGGATCCGGGCGGGAAGGGTGTCAATGTGGCACGGGTCCTTTCCATGCTGGGTGTGGAAACCTGCTGCGTCCTGGTACTGCCCGAGAAGGGTGCAGACGAGTATCTGGAAAACCTGCAGCTGGAGGGCATGGAGCTGAAAAGCATCCGGACGCCCGGAAGCGTGCGCAGGAACACCAAAATCCGTTCCATGGACACGGGCCTGGTTACGGAACTGAATGAAGCCGGGGTGCCTCTGACCACCTGGGCTGCAGGTGAAGTCAGGGAGGAAGCGAAGAAACGGAAGGACACAAGCGCTGTGCATGTGCTCAGCGGCTCCCTGCCGCCCTTTGCCAACCCTGCGTATTACTATAATCTGATCCAGGATCTTTCCCCTGCGCCTGTGTTCCTGGATACCTCCGGACGCGCCCTGATGGAGGGCATCAAGGCCAGGCCGATGTTTGTCAAACCCAACCTGGCGGAGCTTCAGACTGCCGTGGGACGGGAACTGAAGGGACTTAAGGAAGTCAAGGCAGCGGCGGAAGACCTGGTCAGGTCCGGGATCAGCTATGTCTGTGTCTCCATGGGCCCGGAAGGCGCGGTGCTGGTGACGGAAGCAGGCGCATATCATGCCCCTGCCGTGGAGCTTGAGAAGGGAAACGGATCCACTGTGGGCGCCGGGGATGCCCTGGTGGCCGGCATGATCTACGGCTACCTCAAAGGGGAAGGCCCCGAGGAATCCCTGCGCTGCGGTGTGGCCGCGGCCAGTGCCAGCTGCATGACGGAAGGAACACAGATGGCCCGCCGGGAGGATTATGAATCTGTCTATCCCAGGGTGGAAATCCGGAAAATCTGATGGAGCGAATGCATGCTGGATTTTATCAGAAACAGGCGGGAAAAAAGAAAAGGCCGGGTCCTGACCGACGGCGTCATTGACGTAAAACGCATCCGTACCCTGGAGCCGGAGGAGAGCCTCAGGTTCGGGGAAACCCGCACCTTCCGCATCACCCGTCACGGCAAGCCCTGGGAAATCGGACAGGTCAGCCTCAGATTCGGGGAAAGCCCGGGGATTTATTATTTCGGCCATATCGGGTATCATGTGGACCCGCCCTACCGGGGGCACCACTATGCCCAGAGGGCCGTCAGGCTGCTGAGGGATGAGATACGCAGAGAGGGTAAGGAGAGCGTGGTCATCACCACCGATACGGACAATGTGGCCAGCCAGAAGACCTGCCGGGCGCTGGGGTGCATGCTGGAGTGCGTGGTGGATGTGCCCGTGGAAATGCAGAAAAAGTGGGAACTGAGCGCCAGAAAGATGCGCTTTATCTGGGATCTGTCGCGGGAGATGCCTCCCGCAGGGGAGGAATGAGCGTGGAAAAGGTGGTCAAGGGCGCCCGGGTGCACTATGAGGCAGCACCGTCAGACGGAAAGCGGGTGCTGCTTCTGCATGGCTGGGGCTGCAGCATGGAGCTGATGGAACCGGTCAGAAAGGAACTGGGCGGGGACGTCCGGGTCCTTTCCCTGGATTTCCCGGGCTTTGGAAAGAGCGGAAGACCGCCGGAGCCCTGGGGCGTGCCGGAATATGCCGCGTGCGTCCGGGAACTTCTGGAGGAAGAGCATTTCCTTCCCTGCTGCGTGGTGGCCCATTCCTTCGGTGCCAGGGTGGCCATCTGTCTGGCATCTGAGAATCCCGGCATGTTTGAAAAGATGATCCTGACGGGAGCCGCGGGGCTGAGGAAGCCCCAGACGGAAGAGGGAAAAAAGCGGCAGGAGGCCTTTGCCAGGCAGAAGAAACTGGCGCAGGCCATCCGCAGAACCGGCATTCTGTCGCCTCTTGCGGATACCCTGGAAAAGAAGGCCAGGGAGAAGTACGGCTCCCGGGACTACAATGCACTGGATGAAGAAATGCGCAGGACCTTTGTAAAGGTCATTTCCCTGGACCTGGGTGACCGCCTTGAAAAGATCAAGGCGCCCACACTGCTCATCTGGGGCTCGGATGATACGGAAACGCCCCTTTGGATGGGCCAGAGGATGGAAAAGGAAATCCCGGATGCCGGCCTGGTGGTTTTTGAAGGCGGCTCGCATTTCGCCTATCTTGAACAGAGCGCAAGGTTTGGGACCATTGCGCGTCATTTTTTCCTGGAGGAGTGAAACCATGGTCTTTCTCGTGCTGAGTGCGGCGTGTGCAGGTGTGCTTGCCAGCCGTGTGCTTCTGCATCTTCTGCAGCTGGAAAGCTATCAGCTGGCAGGCTATGGAAGGACGCTCAGGCGCTCCGTGAAGCAGAATCTGTGGCAGACGGGTATGCCCCAGGTCTATCTGCTGGGGCTGAACCTGCTGGCCTATCTGGCGGTCCGGGTGTTCGGGCAGGGCATATTCGGGATTCTGGTGGCTGTGCTGATTCTGCTGGGGGGCGGCTATGCCGTCTTCCGCATGTGCGGGAGGCAGCGGACGGAAAACAAGAAAAAACTGGTCTTTACGGCCAGAATCAAGCGCCTTATGGTCTCTGAGGCCATCGTCCTGACGCTTCTGGTGGTGCTCCTTGGAAACTTCGGCCTGATCAGCTGCATTCTGGTGCCCCTGCTGCTGCCCTTTTCGGTGGCTGCCGCGGCCCTGCTGGCCTGGCCCGTGGAAAAGGGCATTCAGGAGATGTATTTCCAGGATGCCAGGCGCATGCTGGCAGCCCGGGACGACCTGACCTGCATCGGCATCACGGGCAGCTACGGCAAGACCAGCGTCAAATACATTCTGGGCACCCTGCTGGAAGAAAAGTATCAGGTGCTCATCACCCCGGGCAGCTTCAACACACCCATGGGCCTGACCCGGGTGATCCGTTCCTCCCTTCTGCCGTCCCACCAGATTTTCCTGGCGGAGATGGGTGCAAGGCACGTGGGGGACATAAAGGAACTGTGCCGTCTGGTGCACCCGGTCATGGGTGTGCTCACCAGTGTGGGGCCCCAGCACCTGGATACCTTCAAAACCATAGAGCGCATCCGGGACACCAAGTATGAGCTTATGGAAGCGCTGCCGGAGGACGGCACCTGCTTTTTTGCGGAGGATCACGGGATCTGCCGGGAACTGTATGACAAAACCGGGAAGGAAAAGTACCTGGCAAGCCTTGAAAAGGAAGACCAGGCGGATGTGTGGGCCGAGGACCTGACGGTGGGTTCCTTCGGCAGCCGCTTTACCCTGTGTACCCGGAATGAAAAGGTGGTCTGCCAGACAAGGCTTCTGGGCAGGCATGCCATTTCCAACATTCTTCTGGCAGCCTCCGTTTGCCTGAAGCTTGACATGCGCTTAAGTCAGATCCGAAACGGCATTGCCAACCTCAAGCCGGTGGAGCACCGTCTGCAGCTGGTACAGAAGAGCGGGGGCATCAGCGTCATTGACGATGCCTACAACAGCAATCCTGCCGGTGCATCCGCTGCCCTGCAGGTGCTCAGGGCCTTCCCGGACAGGCGGATCATCATCACCCCAGGCATGGTGGAACTGGGGAAGGACGAAGAAAACTACAACCGGGCATTTGGCAGGGAAATGGCAGAATGCACGGATATCGCGGTGCTGGTGGGCCCCAAGCACACCGCCCCGATCCGGGAAGGACTTGTGGATGCGGGTTTTGATGAATCCCGGATCCATACGGTGAAGAGCCTGAACGAAGCGGCTGAGCTGCTTGGAACCCTGGAGAAGGCAGGGGACACGGTGCTCTTTGAAAATGACCTGCCGGACAACTATACAGAAACGTAATGCCGATCCAGAGGAGGACGGACAATGGGCAAGACAAGGCTGGGTGTGATATTTGGTTCCCGCAGCTGTGAAAGAGAAGTCAGCATTATCAGCGCGGTGCAGCTCATGCGCCATGCGGATCCGGAAAAGTATGATGTCATTCCGGTTTATATCTCGCCCCAGGGAATCTGGTATACGGGTGAAAAACTGAAGGATATCCGGGTGTACAGGGATTTTTCTCCCCAGAATCTGCCCTCAGGGGTGGAGCGGGTCATCTTTGATACCACCGCCGGCTCCGGGGCCCTTCTGGCCACCCACGGCAAAACCGGTCTTTTCACCCATACCCAGCAGGTGGTGGCAGCCCGCATGGATGTGGCGGTGCTTGTCATGCACGGTTTAAACGGCGAGGACGGCACCCTGCAGGGCATGATGGAGCTGGCCAACATTCCCTACACCTCCACAGGTGTTGCGGGATCCAGTCTTGGCATGGACAAGATCATGATCAAGTACTTTTTCCAGGGCGCCGGCCTTCCGGTGCTTCCGGGCACCTGGTACACCAGGACCCGGTGGCAGGCGAAGCGGGACAGCGTAATGGACGACGTGGAGAAGGTGCTGGGGTACCCTGTCTTTGTCAAGCCTGCCAATCTGGGATCCTCCATCGGGGTAAGTCCTGCCGGCAGCCGGCAGGAACTGGGGGAGGCCCTGGACCTGGCCTTTGAATATGACCGGCGCGTGCTGGTGGAAAAGGGCCTTGACCGTCCCATTGAGCTGAACTGCTCGGTGCTGGGCTATGACGAGACCGTGGAGGCATCCCCCATTGAGATGCCGGTGATTTCATCCAGCAACATGCTGGACTTCCAGGAAAAGTACATCCGCGGCGGCGGAAGCAAGGGCATGGCAGGGCTTTCCCGGGTGCTGCCGGCCCCCATCGGTGAGGAACTGACCGGGGAAATACAGGAACTGTCCAGACGGATCTTCCGCCTCCTTGACTGCAAGGGCGTGGTCCGCATTGACTACATGTTCGACCGGGCAAGCGAAAAGGTGTACATCACCGAGATCAACACGATTCCAGGCTCGCTGGCTTTCTATCTCTGGGAGGCGGGGGGACTGTCCTACGCTGGCCTCATTGACCGGATGGTGGAACACGCCCGGAAAGCCTGGGACGACCGGAACGAGCGCAATTATGCCTATACCTCTGACATTCTTTCCAGTGTCTCTCTTGGCACCAAGGGTGCCAAAGGGGGAAAGACGGGAAAGATCTGACACGCATAAAGCGAGGTATTGACAGGGAATGCATCTGAACCAAATCACGTCGCCAAAGGATATCAAGGGACTGACTGAGCAGGAGCTGGGGGTGCTGTCCGGGGAGATCCGGGAGACACTGATCAATACGGTGGCGGAGCGGGGCGGCCATCTGGCCTCCAATCTGGGGGTGGTGGAGCTGACACTGGCCATCCACCGTGTCTTTGATATGCCCAGGGACCGCATCATCTTTGACGTGGGACATCAGAGCTATGTGCACAAGCTGCTGACCGGCCGCTTTGAAGCGTTTCAGACACTGCGCACCTTCGGCGGCATCTCCGGCTTCCCCAAGCGCAAGGAAAGCGAGTACGACTGCTTTGAAACCGGACATGCCTCCACCGCCATCTCAGCTGCGCTGGGCATGGCAAGGGCCAGGGACTTCCTGAAGGAAGACTACAATGTCCTGGCTCTGGTGGGGGACGGCGCCATGACGGGCGGCATGTGCTATGAGGCCCTGAACGATGCCGGCTCCAGCGACACCCGGATGATCGTGATCCTGAACGATAACGAAATGTCCATTGCCCAGAACGTGGGCGCCCTGGCCCGGCATCTGACGGATATGCGCATATCCCGCCGCTGGCGCGGGGTGAAAAAGCATGTGAGGACCGGACTGGAAAAGGTGCCGGTGGTGGGTAAGCCGCTGTACCGGCTGATCCATTTCACCAAGACGGCCCTCAAGCATATGCTCATCGGGGAAGAATTCTTCGAAACCCTGGGCTTTCACTATTTCGGCCCCATAGACGGCTACAACATCCCGGCCATGGAGCGCACGCTGCGCCAGGCCAGGGACTATGACGGCCCCGTCATCATCCATGTGCTGACCAACAAGGGCCAGGGGTATGACCGGGCGGAGGAACAGCCGGAAAAGTTCCACGGTGTCGCGCCTTTTTATGTGGAGACGGGGGACACGAAGGAAGTCTCGCCCCTGCCTGCCTTTGGAAAGGTCATGGCGCAGGAGCTGACGGACATGTGCCGCACAGATCCCCGGATTGTGGCCATCTCTGCAGCCATGGTTTCAGGCACAGGCCTGACAGGGATGCAGCAGGCCTTTCCGGACAGGGTGCTGGACGTGGGCATCACGGAGGAACACGCCGCCACCATGGCTGCCGGGATGGCTGCCGGTGGCATGAAACCGTACTTTGCCGTATATGCCAGCTTCTTCCAGCGGGCCTATGACCAGATGATTCATGACGTGTGCATGCAGCAGCTGCCGGTCACTTTCCTTCTGGACAGGGCAGGCCTGTCTGCCCATGACGGGGAGACCCACCACGGCCTGTTTGACCTGGCGGAACTGCTGCCGGTGCCGGGCATGACGGTGCTGGCACCGAGGGACGTAAGCGAACTGCGGCTCATGATCCGCTTTTCGGAAAATTTTGAAAAGCCTCTGGCCATCCGCTACGGCCGGGATTCCATTGAAATGCCTGTGCCCTGCAAAGCCTTTGTCCCGGGAAAATGGGAAGTCCTGCGGGAAGGAAATGACGCCGCCATTCTGGCGGTGGGCTCCATGGTGCGGGAAGCGGTCACGGCGGCGGAGCTGCTCTCGGAAAAGGGCATCCGCGTCAGGGTGGTCAACTGTTCCTCGGTCAAGCCCATGGATGAGGACATGCTGGGGAAGATCAGGAACATGCCCCTGGTGACCATGGAAGAGCATGTCCTGCTGGGGGGCTTTGGCAGCGCCGTGAGCAGCTGGTATGCCCGGAAACAGTGGACAGTGCGCATGACTTCCTTTGGCGTTGAGGATGCCTTTGTGCCCCACGGTTCCCGGGGGAGACTGCTGGAATACCTGGGGCTGCTGCCGGAACAGATGGCAGAGAAGATTGCAGCGTTTCTTGCAGGGACCGGGAAACACACATGCCCGGAAGAAGGGAATAAGCATGGCTGAATCAAACAGACAGCGGGTGGATGTGGCCCTGGTGGAAAGGGGCCTGTGCGAGAGCCGCGAAAAGGCCCAGGCGGCCATCATGGCAGGACTGGTATACCGGGGGGAGGTCCGGGTGGACAAGCCCTCGGAACAGGTGCTCCCGGAGACGGAACTGCATGTGAGGGGCAAGGCCCAGCCCTATGCCAGCCGGGGAGGCCTGAAACTGGAAAAGGCCATTGAGGTTTTTCAGGCGGACCTTACGGACAAAGTCTGCATGGACATAGGGTGTGCGTCCGGCGGGTTTACGGACGTGTGCCTGAGAAACGGCGCAAAGCATGTGTATGCCATCGATGTGGGTTACGGACAGTTTGACTGGAACCTCCGGCAGGACCCCAGGGTCACCTTGATGGAGCGTCAGAATGCCAGGTACCTCACGCCGGAGATGGTGCCCCTGCACCCCACCGTGACCGTGATGGATGTTTCCTTTATCTCCATCCGGCTCATTCTCCCTGTGGCGGCATCCCTCATGGGGCCGGAGGGCGTCTTCTATACACTGGTGAAGCCCCAGTTTGAGGCCGGACGGGGAAAGGTTGGGAAAAACGGCGTGGTGAGGGACGCATCTGTCCACGAAGAGGTGCTGCGGGGCCTTGCGGATTTTGCGCCGGAGTTTGGCTGGCACATCACCGGCCTGGATTTCTCCCCGGTCACCGGACCCAAGGGGAACATGGAGTTTCTTGCCCGCATAGAACCGGAGGGCGGGGAGAAAAGCAGTGTAACCGAAAGCATGATCCACGCCGTGGTGAAACAGGCCCACAGCGAGCTGAAGAAGTAAAAGACCGGGCGGAAAACGGATTCCGTAAGCCCGGCATAAGCAGAAGAAAAACCAGCGCAGCAGACGGGCAGTGCCCGTCTTTTTCTGTGCCGAAGGCCGGAGCGGGAAAAGCTGAAGCGCCTATGAAGAGGGGATTCAGACACCGGGCAAAGAGGGCATTATCATTGCCCCGGACCGGCCCCTGTGCTATACTCACAGGCGTTAAGGAAACCGAAAGACGGCGTGAGGTGAAGACAATTGAAACGCATTGGAATGGTTGCCGCCGCAGGCCGGGAAACGGTATTCAGGGCAGCTGAAAGGATCCGCGCGTGCATGGAGCAGGAGCACGTGGATGTGTTCTGCGACTCAACCCTGCATGACGCCATGTCCGGCACAGGGCTTCTGAGGCGCGGCGTGAGCGTGGATGCGGTGATTGCCCTGGGTGGTGACGGCACCATTCTCCGGGGTGTGCCCTACGCCCTGACAGACGATGCCCCGGTTCTGGGTATCAATCTGGGCAACAAGGGCTTTCTGGCTGCGGCGGAGATGGAGGGCCTGGAAGAGGCAGTGCGAAACCTGCTGGAGGGAAAGCTCCGGCTGGAAAAAAGGCCCCTGCTCTCATGCAGTCTGGACAACCAGAATCTGGCACTGAACGATATAGCCATCCTGAGACTGGGGCGCCAGAGGCTCATAGGGGTCCGGGCATCCGTGGACGGGGAGGAAGTGGGCTGCTACCATGCCGACGGCATCCTGGTGGCCACCCCCACCGGGTCCACCGGATATGCCCTGTCGGCAGGAGGGCCCATCATCATGCCGGCCACATCCTGTCTTTTGCTGATCCCCGTATGCGCCCATTCCCTGGAGCAGCGGCCCATTGTGGTGCCGGGCACGGCCACCATTGAACTGACCATGCTGGATGACCCGCAGATGCAGGGCGTGCTGCAGGTGGACGGAAAAACGGCAGGCACCATGATGCCCGGCAATACGGTGCAGATCGGGTATTCCGGAAAGCAGGTATCCCTGGCCAGGCCGGCGGGACAGGCTTTCTTTGATATTGTGCGGCACAAACTGACGGAATGGAGAGAACAGGCGTGAAATCAAAGCTTGACATCAGGCTGGAGAGGCAGAATCTCATCCGCCATGTCATCACCCACAGTGTCATTGAGACCCAGAGCGACCTGGTGAGGGCACTGGAGGCGATGAACTGCGAGGTGACCCAGTCCACCATCTCCAGGGATATCCGGGAAATGGGCCTGACAAAGACCCTGAAGCCGGACGGTGTGTACTGCTATACCCTGCCCAGACAGCGGAAGACGGTGAGTCACCATTTCAGCCGGATGCTCTCGGATTCGGTGCTGGATGTGGAGCTGGCCATGAACCTGGTGGTGGTCAAGACCCTCTCGGGTTCGGCCAACATGGTGGCCGAAGCGGTGGACTCCAGCGCCTGGCAGGAAGTGGTGGGAACCCTAGCAGGGGACAACACCATTTTTATCGCCACAAGATCCCTGGAGGATGCAGAGATGCTCAGGGAAAAGATCCGACAGATGATCGTTCCACAGGATTCCGTCAGAGAGAATGGAGATGGGATGCATGATCCGGTCGCTGCACATACAGAACATAGCGCTGATTGAGGACCTGACACTGACCTTTTCAAGGGGCCTCCATGTCATGACGGGCGAAACCGGTGCGGGCAAGTCCATTGTTGTGGATGCGGTGAACCTGGTCCTGGGGGGCCGGGCTGACAGGGACCTGATCCGCACCGGCACAAACCGTGCCAGTGTGGAGGCCGTATTCGATATCTCCGGGGATGTGTTTGTCCAGGACTATCTGAACAGCCAGCAGATCTACGTGGAGGACGGACAGGTGACGCTGTACCGTGAGATGACGGCCAGCCGGAACGTGTGCCGGGTCTGCGGCGTGGTGACGCCCCTGGCTGTGCTCAGGGACACGGCGGCCCTGCTCATGGATGTTCACGGCCAGCATGAAGGACGCTTTCTTCTGGACCCCAGATATCATCTGGGCTTTCTGGACGAAAACGGCGGGGACAGGCACCAGCAGCTGCTGAAGGAGACGGAACAGGCCTGTGCCGCGTTCCTGGAGTGCCACCGTCAGTACGGGAGAATGGTCCGGGAAAACGAGCGCAAGCAGCTTCGGGTGGAGAGCCTGAAGAAAGCCCTGAGCGAAATCGGGAAAGCCCGGCTGAAGCCCGGGGAGGATGCGGCCCTTGAAAAGGAACAGCAGAAACTCAAGCACAACGGGCGCATCGTATCGGCTCTGAAAAATGCCTACGGACTCATGTCGGCAGGGGAGGACATCTCCGCCCTGACCCAGATCAAAAGCGCAGTCAACTTCCTGGACAGCATCCGGGAGCTGGACGAAACCTACCAGGTCCTTTCGGACAGGGCAAAGGAAGCGTACTATGAACTGGAGGAAGTGGGCTACGAACTGGCCGGGCTTCTTGACAGGGATGATTTTGACCCCAAGCGTGCCCTGGCCGTGGACCAGAAACTGGACCTGATCCGCCGCCTGAAAAAGCAGTACGGGGGCAGCATCGAGGAAATCCTGGAAAAAGAGAAGGAAATGCAGGATGAGCTGGATGCACTGGAGGGGCTGGAGGACAGACTGGAAGCGCTGACGGCGGAACACCGGAAGCTTCTGGCGGCCTACCGGGCCAAGGCCCGGGAACTGAGCCAGTCCAGGCATGCCCTGGCAGAATCCTTTGAGAAGAACATGCTCAAGCAGCTGGCGGATCTGGGTATGGAGAAGACCCGCTTTGAGGTGGCCTTTGCCCCGCCTCCGGGACGCCAGCAGCTGCCCCAGCCGGCAGGGGAGGACCAGGTGGAGTTCATGATTTCCGCCAACCCCGGCGAGCCCCTGAAGAGCATGTCCAGAATTGCCAGCGGCGGCGAACTGTCCCGCATCATGTTGGCCTTAAAGTCCCTGGAGGCAGAGCGGGGCGGGGTGGGCTGCATGGTATTTGACGAGATTGATACGGGCATCTCCGGACGCATGGCCCAGGTGGTGGCGGAAAAGATGTCCATGATCGCCCGCTCGCGGCAGGTAATCTGCGTCACGCACCTGCCCCAGATTGCCGCCATGGCGGACCACGAATTCCTGGTGGAAAAGCGGGAAGAGGAGGGCAGGACCAACACATCCGTCCGGCTTCTGACAGATGAGGAGCGGGTTGCCGAGGTGGGACGCATGGTAGGCGGAACCGAGGGGTCCGATGAAAGCGCCAGACAGCATGCCTCCCATATGCTGGAGACCGCCGCAGCCTTCCGGGCAGAGCGGGACGGCACAGCGCTCAAAAAGCCGAAAGATAACGCCTGAAAGGGCGTTTTCCCTGCCAGACCTGGCAGCGGAGGGAGCAAAGAAAGTGCCCCAAAAGGGGACAGACAGAAAGAAATTATTCCACAGCTTGTTTCACCCGGGAAACCTTGCTATAATGTCCCGGTAGGAACCATAAATCACAAAATACGTTTCCATGAAACAAACCGGTTATCCGTTTTCAGAGCTCTCAGGTAAAAAGGGCTTTGATACCCGTGGAACTCTTAAAACAAGGACTTCCTGTGCCTGACAGGAAGTCCATATCTGGAAGGGGGATCCAAACCCGTGTTTGGAAAACATCTGTTTCCCGGCGGTGTGCATCCGAAGGAACGCGAGAACGGAAAGGCAGTGAACAGCGGCAACCCGATTGTGGATATGACGCCGCCTGCCCGCGTGACCATTCCGCTGTCCCAGCACATCGGCGCGCCTGCCAAAGCTGTTGTCAAGAAGGGTGACCGCGTCGTGATCGGCCAGGTCATCGGTGAGGCAGGAGGATTTGTCTCTGCCCCGGTGCATGCCACGGTTTCCGGCACCGTCGACGAAATCCGTCCGTGCCTGCTGGCCAGCGGCCTTACTGTGCCGGCAGTGGTGATTGACAACGATTTTCAGGATGAATGGATCAAGCTGACACCCTGCAGCCATCCTGAGACCCTCACAGCCAAGGAACTGCAGGATATCGTCAGGAACGCGGGTATTGTGGGCATGGGCGGTGCAACCTTCCCCACATCCGTGAAGATCACACCCGCCCCGGGCAAGACCATTGAAAAGCTGATCATCAACGGCGCGGAGTGCGAGCCGTACCTGACGGCGGACCACCGCCTGATGCTGGAGCAGTCCGGCCGCATTGTGGACGGCGTGCACATCATCATGCAGGCCCTGGGTGTCAGCGAGGCTGTGATCGGCATTGAGAACAACAAGCCGGATGCCATTGACGCCATGACGGAAGCTGCCAGCGGGATGGACGGGATCACCGTAAAGGGTCTCCCGGTGTCCTACCCCCAGGGCGGTGAGAAACAGCTGATTTACGCCATCACAAAGCGCATGGTGCCAAACGGCGGCCTGCCCATCGACGTGGGTGTCGTGGTGCTGAACGTGGGCACGGTGTTTGCCATTGACGAGGCCGTACGGGACGGCAAGCCCCTGGTGGACCGGGTGACCACCGTGGGCGGCCTGGTGAACAATCCGGGCAACTACCGCGTGCGCATCGGCACCCCCATCTCCCTTCTCCTGGATACCTGCGGGGGCCTGAGAAGCGACGTGCGCAAGGTCCTCAGCGGCGGCCCCATGATGGGCATGGCCATCAACGATCTGGAGATTCCCGTCACCAAGGGATCTTCCGGCATCCTGGCCCTGGGCGAGGAAGCGGCGGAGCCGGCGGAAGGACCCTGCATCCGCTGCGGCAGATGCCAGAGAGCCTGCCCCATGATGCTCTCCCCCTATCTCATGGACCTGTATATTCGCAACGAGCAGTTTGAAAGCAGCGAGAAGCTGGGTGTGATGAACTGCATTGAGTGCGGCGCATGCACCTATGTGTGTCCCGCCAAGCGCATGCTGACCCAGTCTTTCAAGATGGGCAAACGTGTCATTCAGACGCGCCGCAAGGAAGCTGCCGACAGAGAAAAGGCACAGGCTGCGGAACTTGAAAAAGAAAAAGCCGCTGCCGGATTGAAGAAGGAGGGCTGACCCATGCAAAAGAAACTGATTGTCACGTCTTCCCCGCATATCCGGGACAGGATCAGCACCCGCCGGATCATGCAGGAAGTGTGTCTGGCACTGACCCCTGCCGGCATTGCCAGCGTCATTCTCTTTGGAATCCCGGCGCTGAAGCTGATCTGTGCTTCCGTCCTCTCCTGCGTGATTTCCGAGTTCCTCTACAACCGCCTCATGGGCCAGAAGATCCCCTGCGGCGACTGGAGCGCTGTGGTAACCGGACTTCTGCTGGCATACAACCTTCCTTCCACCGTGCCGATCTGGATCCCCATTGTGGGCGGCATCTTCGCGATGGTGCTGTGCAAGGGCATTTTCGGCGGCCTGGGCTCCAACTTCATGAACCCGGCCCTGACGGCCCGTGCCGTGCTGTTTGTCTCCTGGGGTTCCATGATGGGCTCCTATCCCGCCACCCGCTACATGACCGATGCCGTGTCCGGTGCAACGCCCCTGGCTACCCTGGCAAACGGCGGCAGCGTGAACCTGTGGGACCTGTTTATCGGCAATATCCCCGGCGTTCTGGGCGAGACCTGCAAGCTGGCCCTGATTCTGGGCGGCCTGTACCTCATCATCCGGGGAATCATTGACTGGAAGATCCCGGTATGCTTCATCGGAACCGCTTTCCTGCTGTTCCTCTTCAAGGACGGCTTCAACATGGCCCTGCAGCAGGTTCTGTCCGGCGCACTGATCCTGGGTGCCTTCTTCATGGCAACAGACTATGTCACCAGCCCGGTCAGCGATCTGGGACGGATCATCATGGGTGTTGGCTGCGGTATCCTGCTCTTCGTCATCCGTGCCTTTGCCAACTATCCCGAAGGATGCTCCTTTGCCATCCTCTTCATGAACGTTATGACGCCTCTGATTGACCGCTTCACAGTTCCGAAATACTTTGCGGAGGTGAAAAAGCATGGCTAAGAAAAAGAAGGAACAACAGACCTTCCTTTCGGTTTTTATAAACGGCCTGCTCGTTGAAAACCCGACCTTCGTTCTGATGCTGGGCATGTGCCCCACCCTGGGCATCACCACCCAGGCCATGAACGGCGTGGGCATGGGACTGGCGACGACCTTTGTTCTGGTATTTTCAAACCTGTTTATCTCCCTGCTGCGGCATATCATCCCGGATAAGGTCCGCATTCCTTCCTACATCGTCATCATCGCCAGCTTTGTTACGCTGATTGACCTGACCATGCAGGCCTTCCTGCCGGATCTGCGCGCCGCTCTTGGCACCTATATCCCCCTGATTACCGTTAACTGCATCATCTTTGCCCGTGCCGAATCCTATGCTGCCAAGAACCCGCCGCTGCTTTCCATCGCTGACGGTCTGGGCATGGGCCTTGGATTTACCTGCTCCATTACCCTGCTGAGCATGGTCCGTGAGCTGTTCGGCTCCGGCACCATCTTCGGACTGCAGATGATGCCTGAAGGCTACCAGACCATGGCCATCATGAATCAGGTTCCCGGCGGCTTCATCACCTTGGGCCTGATGATGATTCTGGTCAATGCCATCCGGATGATCATCCAGAAAAATGGCCGGAAGGAGGCTGTTGCATGAACGTCTATCTTTCCATGCTGATCGGATATCTTCTGGTCAACAACTATGTCATGTGCCAGTTCTTCGGCATCTGTCCGTTCCTGGGCGTATCCAAGAAGTTTGATACGGCTCTGGGCATGGGCATGGCTGTGACGTTTGTTATCACCCTGGCTTCCTTCATCACCTGGCTGGTGCAGACGTTCCTGCTGACACCTCTGGGTCTTGATTATATGCAGACCATTGCTTTCATCCTGGTCATTGCCGTGCTGGTGCAGGTGGTGGAAAACGCACTGAAAAAGCTTTCCTATTCCCTGTATCAGGCCCTTGGTGTCTATCTTCCCCTGATCACCACCAACTGCGTGGTTCTGGCCGTTGCCATCAACAACATCACCGACGGCTGGAATCTGCTGGAGGCGACCTTCTGCGGCTGCTGTTCTGCCCTGGGCTTCACCCTGGCTCTTCTTCTGCTGGCCTGCATCCGGGAACGCCTTGAACTGTCCAACATGCCCAAATGGATGAAGGGCTCCCCCGGCGCACTCATTACCGCCGGTCTGATGGCCATTTCTTTCATGGGCTTCGGCGGACTGATCTGACGAGACAGGAGGAATTGTACGATGAATATCGTGTGGGCCATCGTGGTCCTCGGCGCAATGGGCATCCTGTTCGGCATACTGCTGACATGGACCGCCAAGGTCTTCGCCGTGGAATCAAATCCCCGCCGGGACGCTGTGCGTGAAGTGCTTCCGGGTGCCAACTGCGGCGGCTGCGGATTCCCGGGCTGTGACGGCTGTGCTGATGCTATTGCCGAAGGCAGGGCACCGGTTAACGCCTGTCCTGTGGGCGGCGCAGATGTTGCGAAAAAAGTCGCGTCCATCATGGGCGTGGAAGCGGGAGAAGAAGAAAAGAAGGTAGCCCGGGTTGTGTGCCAGGGCGGCACCGATAACTGCAAGACCAGATTCAGCTACAACGGCATTCATGACTGCGTGGCGGCATCCACCCTGTCAGACGGCTACAAGACCTGCAAGTACGCCTGCATGGGCCTTGGAACCTGTGAGAAGGCATGTCCCTTCGGTGCCATCCACATGGATGAGAACCGTCACATCGCCGTCATCGACGAAGAAAAGTGCCAGAGCTGCGGCAAGTGCGTCGCGGCCTGCCCCAAGCACGTCATTGAGCTCAGACCCATCAGCCAGAAAGTGGACCTGGCGTGCCACAATCCCGGCATAGGCAAGGCGGTTTCCGCCAACTGCCAGATCGGGTGCATCGGCTGCCAGAGGTGCATCAAGGCCTGCAAGTTTGAAGCCATTTCCATGGTGGACAACCTGCCCAAGATCGATTACACCAAGTGCCGTCAGTGCATGATGTGCGCTGAAGCCTGCCCCACCGAGGCCATGAAGGCGGTTTTCGAAGACCGTCAGGTGGCTGTGATCGATCCCTCCATCTGCGTGGGCTGCGGCGCCTGCAAGAGGACGTGCCAGTTCGGCGCGATTCAGGGTGAACTCAAGGTACGGCATTTCATCAATGACGCCTGCACCGGCTGCGGTGAGTGCGCATCTGTGTGCCCGCTGAACAAGAAGGGCAAGAAGTGCATTGTCATCCGCACCCGCAACCGTCCCAGGGATCCCCAGGCAGCACTGCCCGTTGCTCCCAAGGCTGCCCCCGCAAAGGCCGGGGAAGCCAAAAAAGACTGATAATAGAAAACCATGTAAAGCGGCTGGATATTTCCGGCCGCTTTTTTGCGTGAGATGCCGGGAAAGAAATATGAAGTTTCGCATAAAAGCGGAGGGCTGCATGAATCCGTTGATGAATCAGATTTCACATGTCTTGCAAAAGAAAAGCGAAACATGTATAATCCCCTGTACAGATGGGGCGCCTGACATCTCTTGCCAGGAAGTCTCATGCAAACAGGAGAAATCCTGTGTATGATACAAGGAGGATGATTCCCATGGCCAAGAAGTATGTATACCTCTTCAAGGAAGGCAATGCCAACATGCGTGAACTGCTTGGTGGTAAGGGCGCCAACCTGGCTGAGATGACCAATCTGGGCATGCCTGTTCCCCAGGGCTTTACCGTGACCACGGAAGCCTGCACGCAGTATTACAATGATGGCAAGACCATCAATGACGAGATCGTCAAGCAGATCTATGACGCTCTGGCCATCACTGAAGAGGTTGCCGGCAAGAAGTTCGGCGACGACGAGAATCCTTTCCTGGTTTCCGTCCGCTCCGGTGCCCGTGCTTCCATGCCCGGCATGATGGATACAATCCTCAACCTGGGCCTGACCGATAAGTCCGTCAAGGGCCTGGCCAAGAAGACCAACAACGAAAAGTTCGCCTATGACGCCTATCGCCGTTTCATCGCCATGTTCTCTGACGTGGTTATGGAAATCCCCAAGAGCGAGTTCGAAGCTGTTCTGGACGAGTTCAAGGAGAAGAAGGGTGTCAAGTTCGACCGTGACCTGGATGCAGAAGACCTCAAGGGCGTTGTGGAACGCTTCAAGGCCATCTACAAGGCACACAAGAACGTGGAATTCCCCCAGGATCCCCGCGAGCAGCTCATGGAAGCTGTCAAGGCCGTGTTCCGTTCCTGGGACAACCCCCGCGCGATTTACTATCGCCGCATGAACGACATCCCGGGCGACTGGGGCACTGCTGTCAACGTCCAGAGCATGGTGTTCGGCAACATGGGCGAAACCAGCGGCACCGGCGTTGCATTTACCCGTAACCCCTCCACCGGTGAGAAGAAGCTGTACGGCGAGTATCTGCTGAATGCTCAGGGCGAGGACGTTGTGGCCGGTATCCGTACCCCCCAGCCCATCGCTACCCTGCAGGAAGCTATGCCCAGTGTCTATCAGCAGTTCGTGGACATCGCCACCAAGCTGGAAGCTCACTATCGTGACATGCAGGACATGGAGTACACCATCGAGGAAGGCAAGCTCTACATGCTCCAGACCCGTAACGGCAAGCGCACCGCTGCTGCCGCTCTGAAGATCGCTGTCGACCTGGTGGACGAAGGCGTTCTGTCTGAAGAAGAAGCTGTCCTGAAGGTTGAGCCCAAGCAGCTCGACTCTCTGCTCCATCCGAATTTTGATGCTGATGCTCTCAAGAAGGCTCCCGTCATCGCCAAGGGTCTGCCGGCTTCTCCTGGTGCCGGTGCCGGCGCGATCTACTTCACCGCTGAAGCGGCTGCTGAGCATGGCAAGAACAAGGAAAAGGTTATCCTGGTCCGCAAGGAAACCACGCCTGAAGATATCGAAGGCATGGACTTCTCCCAGGCTATCCTCACCGCGTTTGGCGGCATGACCAGCCACGCTGCCGTGGTTGCCCGCGGCATGGGCCGTGCTGCTGTTGTCGGCTGCGGCGATCTGAAGTTCGACGAGGCTGCCAATACCGTTACCATCGCCGGCGAAGTCTATCACGAGGGTGATATGATTTCTGTCGACGGCTCCACCGGCAATGTGTACAAGGGACTTGTCAAGACCGTGGACGCCTCCATTTCCGGCGATTTTGCCCGTCTGATGGGCTGGGCCGATGCTGCCCGCCGTCTGAGGGTGCGTACCAATGCGGATACCCCGCGTGACGCCAAGAAGGCTGTTGAGTTCGGCGCTGAAGGCATCGGCCTGTGCCGTACCGAGCACATGTTCTTCGAAGCTTCCCGTATCGCGGCTGTCCGTGAAATGATCCTTGCCGACACCAAGGAACAGCGCGAAAAGGCCCTGGCCAAGATTCTGCCCATGCAGCAGGGTGACTTTGAGGCTATGTACAAGGTGCTGGAAGGCCGTCCCATGACCGTCCGCTATCTGGATCCGCCGCTGCATGAGTTCGTGCCGCATCTGGATATGACCGAAGAGATCGAAGAACTGGCTAAGAACCTCGGCTACACGGTTGAGGAAGTCAAGCAGAAGATCAACGCCCTGCATGAAGCGAACCCCATGATGGGCCATCGTGGCTGCCGTCTGGCTGTCACCTATCCCGAAATCGCCGAAATGCAGACCCGCGCTGTCCTGCAGGCCGCTATCAATGTCAAGAAGGAATGCGGCTATGACATCGTGCCTGAAATCATGATCCCGCTGGTCGGCTCCAAGAAGGAACTGGATTTCGTCAAGAATACCGTTGACGAGACCGCCAAGAAAGTCTTTGCAGAACAGGGCATGACCCTGAACTATCATGTGGGTACCATGATCGAGATCCCGCGTGCTGCTGTGACGGCCGATGAGATCGCCCAGAGCGCCGAGTTCTTCTCCTTCGGTACCAACGACCTGACCCAGATGACCTTCGGCTTCAGCCGTGATGACGCTGCCAAGTTCCTGGGTTCCTACTACGATAACAAGATCTTCGAAAGCGATCCCTTTGCCCGTCTGGATCAGGATGGCGTGGGCAAGCTGGTGCAGATGGCTGCTGAAAAGGGCCGTTCTACCCGCCCCGACATCAAGCTGGGCATCTGCGGCGAGCACGGCGGAGACCCGAGCTCCATCGCTTTCTGCCACAAGGTCGGCCTGAATTATGTGTCCTGCTCTCCCTTCCGTGTACCGATCGCCCGTCTGGCTGCTGCCTGGGCCGCCATCGAAGAGAAGAAGGCCAAGTAATTCCGGAATCAGACGTGTTTGAAAATCGGGTCAGCCCAAATCTGAACTGAACCTGAAGAATTCATAAGGCATATGAGGGATACAGCCGTGCTGAAAAGTGCGGCTGTATCTTTTTCTGTGTTTTTTTCCCTGCATGAAAGAACTCACGGTGTGTTTCTTAAAATAAAAACAGAAAAAGCGTTGCTATTTTTTTAAAGATTGGATTATAATAGCGTTGACTGAATATAAAAACGGGAAATCCGTTTTTAATTTTAAGGAGTGAGACCTGTGAAACTACTCAGCATTTCTGTCAGAGGACTTCCCCTGTTTCATGATGAATTGTCCATAGTGTTTTATGCCATGCAGCGTGTGAACGAAAATAACAGGGATCAGCTGTATAACATGCGTAATGGATCTGGCTTCTATTTGAATAATGTTTTATCACTGATCGGCATTAATGCTTCCGGAAAAACATCCATGCTAAAGGTAGTGCTTCTTGCACTGAATCTGCTGAACAATGAACCAATTAATCACATGGAAACCAGAGATATTCTTGGACAGGCTGAGAAAGTTGTTATGAACATGTATTTTTATTCTGATGCTGATGAGATATGTCGACTGGAAACAGTGATTTCTTCTTCTACCACCCGAAACAGAGAAACAAGGTATTCAATTAAGCAGGAAACACTTTGGACCAAGCCTGCTGCATCTGTTATAACAAAAAAACAAATACTGGATTTTGAAAAGATTGCTCCGGTGGCCAGCAGGAGCAATGAGGAAGCATTCCTTCCAGACGATATCAGTTTCATTATTGCATATAATAAACAACATAATAAGCCTATTGAGGTGGCGGATCTTTTATCCATGACAAATATAAATGTGTTGCCGGTTTGGGACGATATTCCACCTGAAATTGTTGCATTTCTTGATCCTACAGTGGAAAAACTGGCAATTATCCATGAGGTAAAAAAGATACAGGTTCGTTTGAAATTTAAAGAAAAACAAGAAATTATTCTATCCGATCCAATTGAATTAAACCACTATCTCTCCTCTGGCACAATCAAGGGAATTGTTACTTTCATTTTAGCAATTCGAATTCTAAGATCTGGTGGGTATTTGGTTATTGACGAACTGGAAAACCATTTTAATAAAGAAATTGTGGCAACGCTGATACGATTCTTTATGGATTCTTCTATGAACCATAACGGCGGCACACTGATTTTCACAACGCATTATCCCGAATTAATGAATGAGTTTGATCGAAATGACTGTATTTACATAATACGAAACCGGCACGGAATCACTGCCAACAATCTTGCTAACATTCTTAAACGAAATGATATCAAAAAAAGCGATGCTTATCAGAGTGATGTTCTTGATGGAACGGTGCCAGCTTACGAAGCGTATATAAGTCTGAAAAACAGTATTCGCCAGGCACTTCGGAAAGAGGAGGGCTGA
>CAMOVR010000015.1 GCA_946627565.1 uncultured Clostridia bacterium | reverse complement strand
CGGGCTCCAGCTCCACGAAGGCACCGAAGGTGGTGGTACGGACAACCTTGCCCTCCACGATGGATCCCTCGGGATACTTCTCAGCAGCATTGTCCCAGGGCTTGGGGGTCAGCTGCTTGAGGCCCAGCTGGATGCGTTCGCGTTCACGGTCGAGGCTGAGGATCAGAACGTTGACTTCCTGTCCGGGACGCACAACCTCACTGGGATGCTTCACATGGCCCCAGCTCAGGTCGGTGATGTGGACCAGACCGTCTACGCCGCCAACATCCACGAAAGCACCGAAGTCGGTCAGTCTGCGGACGACGCCGTGAATCACAACGCCCTCTTCCAGACGGTCCCAGGCTTCCTTCTTGCGGCGGGCAGCTTCTTCCAGCATGGCTTCCTTGCGGCTGCAGACAATGCGCTTCTTCTTCTCATCCACTTCGATGATCTTCAGCTTCATTTCCTTACCGACGAAGTCGCTGATGCGTTCTACATAGCGGGGAGCGATGTGGGAAGCGGGAACGAAGGCACGCACGCCGCCGACATCCGCGATCAGGCCGCCCTTGACGGCTTCCTTACCCACGCCCTCAACGAATTCGTTCTCATCCCGCTTGGCCATGAGAGCTTCCCATGCCTTGCGGTTGACAACGTTGCGCTGAGAGAGAATCACGTTACCCTCACCGTCATTGACGTTGACGACTTCAACTTCGATTTCATCACCCAGCTTGACGTTCTGGTCAACCAGTTCCGTCTTCTTGATGAGACCGTCGGACTTGTATCCGATGTTCACGCAGACTTCGTCATCGGTAATCTGCACCACGGTGCCGGTTACGGTCAGTCCGCGCCTGATCTTCTTCAGGGTCTCGTCGACAGCTGCCATGAAATCGTTCTTGGCGGGATCGTCAGCGTTTTCCTTGACTTCCGGAGCAGCAGCGGGAGCTTCAGCGACTGCTTCGACAGCAGCTTCTGCAGCTTCTGCGGTCTTAGCGGCTACTTCTTCTGCCACCTGTTCGGTTTCCTGGGTCTTGTTTTCCATGTCGGTCATAATAGTGACTGCCTCCTTAAGTAAGTCATCCGGTGTCGAAGCACCTGCGGTGACTCCAATGGTCCTGAAATCGTTCCGGATAAAGTCCTGCGGAATTTCGGATGCTGACTCCACCAGGATGGTGTTGCCGCACCTTTCCCTGCACAGCTCATAAAGCTTTCGGGTGTTAGCGCTCTTACGTCCGCCTATTACAACCATGGCATCAGCACGGGAAGAGAGTTCCTCAGCTTCCTGCTGCCTGGTTGCTGTTGCCGAACATATGGTGCACTGCTCGTTAAGACACTGTATTTTCCTGCGCAGCACTTCCAGGACAGCAGTCCACCGGTCCCTTGGGAATGTGGTCTGAACACAGGCCATGGCCCGTTCCATTTCCGGCAGCGCTTCAGCATCTTCCGCACTGCCCACCACATATACCGGTCCCTGTGCCCATCCGGCAGTTCCCTGAACTTCCGGATGCTCCTGTTCGCCAACAAGAATCACAGGCGCTCCGTCCGCGGATGCCTGCTCCACGATCCGATGGAGCTTCTCCACAAACGGGCACGTCAAATCCAAAACGTCGTTTCCAGCGTTCCGCAACTGTTCGATCACCTGCGGTGCAACACCGTGGCTTCGAATCAGAACAAGCCTCCCGTCTGCCTGACCCGGATCCGACACAACAGGGATTCCCTTTTCGCTCAGCTGAGACACCACCTGCGGATTGTGGATAATCTCGCCAAGCGTACAGGCTGGCCTGCCGCTTTCCGCGACCTTCCAGGCGGCTTCGACAGCACGCCTTACACCCATGCAGAAGCCTGCGTGAGCAGCAACCTCTAGCTGCATGACAGTCTCCTTTCACAATTTCCTGTATTAATTTCTATCCGTCTGACGGATTTCCTGCATGCCTTCAAAAAATATTTTTAATTCTTTCAGTCCTTTTTGCTATGTTTATATAACATTTTTAAGCACAGAAACGGTTTTTTCCGTTTTCTGACGGATTGCAAAAAACAGTAAAAAAACATTTTTAAAGGGCTTAAATAATGCTTTAAACAGGTATGCCGGCTTCCTTCTTCAGCACATCGTAGGCTGCACGGATGCGGTCCATGAGGCGGGCGCATGTTTCCTTATTGATGCCCTGTGCCCGCAGGTCCTCTGTCTGAATGTCCTCACCAATATAGACATGGTTGATCCGGAATGCCTTCAGTTTGCCCGGGATCAGCATGGGAACGATGGGCACATTTCCCCTCAGTGCAATCAGGGCCACGCCGTCTTCCATCTCTTCCATGATCCCGCTGTGATGCCGTGTTCCTTCCGGATAGATACCCAGGATTTCTCCGTTCTTCAGGGCCGCCATGCAGGCACGCACCGCAGCCATGTCCATATTGTGGCGGTCAATGGGGATCATATGCAAATGGTCAAAGATAAACTTCATGAAGGGGCTTGAAGTCAGCTCCTTTTTCCCCAGGAAGGTGATATCCGGATGCACGATGCTGCCGTTGATCAGCGGGTCCCAGTAGGAAAAATGGTTGGAGATCATGATGTAGGGCGGCTTTCTGTTCACCCGCTCCCGGTGATGGTACTTCACAGGGCACACGGTATGGAAAACGAGAAACGCAATGAACCGTGCCACGGGATAAAGGAAACAGTGCTTTGGTTTTTCTTTTTTTGCTTCTTTGTTCTGCCCGGCGCCATTTGCCGGCACATTTTTCTCTGACATCTTATTTTCCTCCCTGGCTTTCCCTGACCAGTTTCAGAATGGCTTCCACAGATTCATCAAAGGTAAGATCAGACGTATCCACCACCACGGCGTCCTCCGCCTGCCTGAGGGGATCCGCTGCACGGTGCATGTCCTGGTCATCCCTGGCAATCAGGTCCTTCAGAACTGTTTCATAATCTGCCTGCTGGCCCTTTTCCAGAAGCTGCAGGTATCTTCTCCTGGCCCGGACTTCTGCAGAAGCCGTCAGATAGATCTTCACCGTGGCATCCGGCAGGACTCTGGTTCCGATATCCCTGCCGTCCACCAGCATGTCGTGTTCTGTGGCAAGCCGCTGCTGGCTCCGCACCATCTCTTCCCGGACGCCCGGATACGTGGCCACCTTCGAAGCGGCCATACTGGCTTTTTCGGTCCTCAGTTCGTCTGTCAGGTCCTCCCCGTCCACCAGCGTCCGCTGTCCTTTTCCGGGTTCGAAGTTCACATCCATGCGGATGCTGCGGCACATGGAAACCACTTTTTCCTCATCTGCCGGGTCCAGGCCCCTCCGGAGGGCTGCCACACCCACAGCGCGGTACATGGCGCCGGTATCCAGATGCAGAATCCCCAGTTTTTCGGCCACCCGGTCAGCAATGGTGGATTTGCCGGCCCCCACGGGACCGTCCATAGCAATATTGACAGGCATACAATCTCTCCTTTTACATGCATATAAAGACTGCAGAATCCTTCCTTTCAGTGATTCCGCCATCTTTGTGTATTTCTTCCTTAAGGCATTTGCCCTCTATATATTATACAGCCGCCACTTTTCTGCTGCAAGTTGACATCCGCCCACCCATTGGCTAGAATGGCTCGCATTGTATACGCATGGCAGAACCGGCGCCGGAAGGAGTAAGCTTACATATGGAAACAAAACACAGTTATACTTCCGAATTTGTCACTTCCACACATATCATGGATTTTCAGAGTGCCCTTCGTCCATCTGGTCTCATGGAAATCATGCAGGAAGCCGCAGGAGGCAACAGCGATGCGCTGGGCTGCGGCCGGGCAGATCTTCTGAAGAAGAATATGGTCTGGGTGCTTCTGCGCTGCCAGATCTTTATGGACCGCTGGCCCACCATGGGCCAGACCGCTTCCGTCCTGACCTATCCCAAACAGCCCCGGCACGGTATGTATCCCAGATACTTCGTGGTAAGGGACGGACAGGGCCAGGAAATCGGAAAAGCCTTTTCCCTGTGGACGCTTCTGGATATAGAGAGCCGAAAATCCGTACAGTCCCCTGAAGTGGCATCTTCCATTCCCGACAATTCCGAACTGAAGCCCTGCCTCCCGGGTATGCCTCCCATGGTCACCCCCCTGGACACGGAGCCCGTCGTCGGACTCAGGGAGCCTGTTTACTCCGATCTGGATGCCAACTGTCATGTCAATAACGTCCGGTACCTGGACTGGTGCTGCGATGCCCTGGGCATCGATGTGCTCCGGGATATGGAACTTGCGAATTTTGCAGTCTGTTTCCTGCAGGAAATTGTCCCCGGCCAGAAGATCCGCACTGAGCTCAGGCGCAAAGGCAATCTGTTCTCTTTTTCCGGGATGGAGGGGACCACACGGCATTTTGAGATCTCCGGCGAGCTCCGTCCCCGCTGAATTCTACTTCATCAGGCCCCTGCACAGTGCAAGGGCTTTTTTCATGGCGCTGGGGAACGGGAGCTGTTCCAGCTCTTCCCTGCTTACCCTTACCTGGTCTTCCGCAAGGCTGCATTCCACGATGTTCATTTCCCATATAAGGTGGGTGAATACGTGTCTTGCATGTCCAAGGCTTCTTCCGCCTTCGGGCATTTGGGCAGGCATGCCTGCCACATGTTCATCTTCCTGATTCCCTTCCCGTTTGATCATGGGAAAGGTCCACAGGCCGCCCAGCAGGTTCTCCGTGCGCTGTCTTACGGCAACATATCTGTGGTCCGGCGAAAAGCAGAGCAGCACATCATAGTATTCCACGGGCTTTTCCTTTTTCTGCGCCCTGATGGGCAGAACACAGGACATGGATGTGCCGCCGCTCCTGCACAGGGAGAGAACCGGGCACGCGGCACAGTCAGGCTGTCCGTTTCTGCATATACAGGCGCCAAGATCCATGATCGCCTGGTTCCAGTCTCCGGGCAGGTCCGGATCCACCATTTTTTCACCCAGAGCCTGCATCAGTTTTCTGGATACGGTGGTATCCACACATGCATCATATCCCGTCAGACGGCTGAATACCCTGACCGCGTTGCCATCCACCGCAGGAACCGCTTCACCGTAGGCAATGGAAGCCACGGCACCGGCCGTATACATGCCAATACCGGATACCCGCAGCAATTCCTCCATGCTTTGGGGCATTTTTCCGTGAAAACGCTCTGCTATATCCTTTGCCCCTGCGTGCAGTCCCCTGGCTCTCCTGTAATACCCCAGCCCTTCCCAGGCCTTGAGAACCTGCTGCTCATCCGCTTCAGCCAGTTTGTTAACGTCAGGAAACTTTTCAAGAAACGGTTCGTAATACCTCAGAACCGTCTCGGTTCTGGTCTGCTGCAGCATGACTTCCGATACCCAGATCCTAAAAGGATCCCTGGTATGCCGCCAGGGAAAATCCCTGCGGCTGACCCTGTACCAGTCAAGCAGGGTTTTCCTGAGCTGCTTTATGTCCATATCCAGCAGGATCTCATCCAGTTGCATCAGGCGTGCACCATCCCATTTCCGAAGTCGCATCGTATTCCCTTCCAATTCTATATGCTTTTCGGGGCACCGTCCATTTTTACCCG
Source organism: uncultured Clostridia bacterium (assembly GCA_946627565.1). Classification (GTDB taxonomy): domain Bacteria; phylum Bacillota; class Clostridia; order Christensenellales; family Aristaeellaceae; genus UBA2943. Next base: position 33,069 of record CAMOVR010000015.1, on the reverse strand, counting down.
TATCAGGATTTTGCATATTTTGTCGATTTCAGAAGCTATTTGCATATACATATAAAATTCCCCCGATTTTTGGCATGTTTCAGAAATCTTTAATGTTTGCATATCCTGCCTAAATAGAGTATAGTTAGCACCGTCGTTAGCACTCACCTCTGTTGAGTGCTAACAGCAAGATATCAGGAGGATCAATTCCATGACCGTGAAACCTTTGGGTGACCGCGTTGTCATCAAGAATGTTGAAGCAGAAGAAACCACCAAAGGTGGTCTGATTCTTACCAGTGCCGCAAAAGAAAAGCCCCAGATGGCTGAAGTCCTGGCTGTTGGCCCCGGCGGCATGGTGGATGGAAAAGAAGTAGCCATGCAGGTGAAAGTTGGCCAGAAGGTTATCTACAGCAAGTATGCTGGCACCGAAGTGAAAATTGACGGCGAAGAAATGATTATCGTCCGTCAGTCCGACATCCTGGCCGTCGTAGAATAATGAGAGGAGTCTGAAACCATATGGCAAAGCAGATTAAATACGGTGAGGACGCTCGCCGCAGCCTGGAAAAGGGCGTCAACGCTCTGGCTGATACAGTCAAAATTACCCTTGGACCGAAGGGCCGCAACGTTGTGCTGGACAAGAAGTACGGCGCTCCCCTCATCACCAACGACGGTGTGACCATCGCCAAGGAAATCGAACTGGAAGATCCCTTTGAGAACATGGGTGCCCAGCTGGTGAAGGAAGTCTCCACCAAGACCAATGATGTGGCCGGCGACGGCACCACCACCGCTACCCTGCTGGCTCAGGCCATCATCCGCGAAGGTCTGCGCAACCTGGCAGCCGGTGCCAATCCCATGGTGCTCCGCAAGGGCATCGAGGCCGCTACCGAAGCTGCTGTGACCGGTCTGGCCAAGCTGAGCCAGCCCATCTCCGGCAAGCAGGCTGTTGCCCAGGTCGCTGCCAACTCCGCCGGTGATGAGACCATCGGCAAGCTGATTTCTGACGCCATGGAAACCGTTGGTAACGACGGCGTCATCACCGTGGAAGAGAGCAAGACCATGTCCACCGGCATGACCACCACCGAAGGCATGATGTTCGACCGCGGCTATGCTTCCGCTTACATGGTCACCGATACCGAGAAGATGGAAGCTGTTCTGGATGATCCGGTTATCCTGATCACCGACAAGAAGATTTCCAACATCCAGGAAGTTCTGCCTCTGCTTGAGCAGGTTGTGCAGACCGGCAAGAAGATGCTCATCATCGCCGAGGATGTGGAAGGCGAAGCCCTGTCCACCCTGGTTGTCAACAAGCTGCGCGGCACCTTCACCTGCGTGGCCGTCAAGGCTCCTGGCTTCGGCGACCGCCGCAAGGAAATGCTGCAGGATATCGCCATCCTCACCGGCGGTACCGTGATCTCCTCCGAGACCGGCCTTGAGCTCAAGGAAGCTACCATGGATATGCTGGGCAAGGCCCGCCAGGTTAAGGTCAACAAGGAAAACACCACCATCGTGGGCGGCGCCGGCCTGAAGGCTGACATCGATGCCCGTGTTGGTCAGATCCGTGCCCAGATCGCCGAAACCACCAGCGATTATGACCGCGAGAAGCTCCAGGAGCGTCTTGCCAAGCTGGCCGGCGGCGTAGCCGTCATCCAGGTCGGTGCTGCCACCGAAGTTGAGATGAAGGAACGCAAGATGCGTATCGAAGACGCTCTGGCTGCTACCCGTGCTGCCACCGAAGAAGGCATCGTGCCCGGCGGCGGAATCGCCCTCCTCAACGTTGCTCCCTATGTCAGCAAGTGCGCTGAGGAATTCACTGGCGATGCCAAGACCGGTGTTCAGATCGTTCTGCGCGCTCTGGAAGAGCCCATCCGTCAGATCGCTGCCAACGCCGGTGTTGACGGAAGCGTCATCATCGAGAACGTCAAGAACCACAGGAAGGCCAATCCCGAAGAGAGCAACTACGGCTACGATGCACTCCATGACGAGTTTGTCGACATGGTGGAAAAGGGCATCATCGATCCTACCAAGGTGACCCGTTCCGCTCTGCAGAACGCCAGCTCCATCGCCAGCATGGTGCTGACCACCGAGTCCCTGGTGACCGATATTCCTGCTCCCGAACCCCCGGCTCCTGCCGGCGGTGCCGGAATGGGCGGCATGTATTAATCCGAAATACCACGGCTTGAGAAGATGGCTGCAACTTGCAGCCATCTTCTTTTCTGTGCTGCCGGGCATGGATCCGCATTTTTGGCAAAAGAAAAGACGGACAGCAAGCTGTCCGTCTAATTCTTTTCAGTTCATTACTCCTGAGCGGGAGCACCAACGGGGCAGGCATCTGCACAGGCACCGCACTCGATGCAGGTATCGGGATCGATGACGTACTTGCCGTCGCCTTCAGAAATCGCATTCACGGGGCAGCCTTCTGCACAGGTTCCGCAGGAAATGCAAGCGTCAGAAATTTTGTATGCCATAATACTACCTCCTGATTATACAGCTCTTGCTGTTGTCTGCATTATAGCATTCCCCATCTGGCAATGCAACAGAAAGAATCCGGCCTCTGTGACCGGCGGTCACAGGTGGTTTTTTCTGTAGATTCATTCTGTCCATGCCGGAAAATGCATTGCAAGCACATCCAATTTGTGTTTATTTATACCACACATAGTAGAAAACGGACAAAGCAGGATCCTGTCTTACTTCCCGGCTTCTGTTCCGGAAGCTGCAGCCATAGCCTTTTCCAGGGCTGCGCGCCAGGCATTGGCCTTCACAGTGTTGTCCTTTTTCTCCGTATTTGCCGGGGCAGCGGCTGCTTCTTTCGGCATTTCCGCAGGCCTGGGCATTTCCGTTCTGGGTCTCTGCTGGGGCTGGGCTTTCTGGGGCCCTGCATTTTCACCGGTTTTCTTCTGACCGGCCGGTGCCGGCTTCTGCCTGTTTCTGGGCCGTTTCTTCAGTGGACCACGGTCACGGTCGCGGCGGTTCTGTTTCCTGAGCGCTTTGTTTTCCTCTTCGTCCTGGAGCTCTTCTGCCTCTTCCAGCAATGCAGAGACTTCGGAAATCCCGGTCACAGTTTCTTCCACAACCTCTGCCGTTACCGTTTCCAGCAGGATTTCCGCCTGACGTACCGGCATATCCTCGTCCATCAGGACGCTTTCCTCATCTTCCATGACCGGACCCCGGTCCTGCTCTGCCGTGTCCGCATCTTCTTCCGCGGCGGGGCTTTCAGCAGGAGCGCTCTCCGGCACATAGGGACGGGCCACACCCATCCTGACCAGATCATCCAGGGAGTATTCCTTCATTTCGGAGGTCTCTCCCCTGTTCAGGCGGCACACAACAGATTCCCTCAGGATATTCTGTTCCACCACCACGGCTGGACCGTCTTCCGTCTGGATTTCCTTGCCCACCTTGGGCATGCGCTTTCTGGTGCTCTCGTACTGGTCTTCCTCATACTTAAGGCAGCACATAAGCCTGCCGCAGACACCGCTGATCTTGGACGGGTTCAGGGAAAGCTTCTGCTCCTTGGCCATCTTGATGGATACCGGCTCAAAGTCTGCCAGAAATGTGTCACAGCATATGGGCAGGCCGCAGGGACCCAGACCCCCGATGAGCCTTGCCTCATCCCTGACACCGATCTGCCTCAGCTCAATGCGTGTCTTGAACACCCCTGCCAGGTCTTTCACCAGGGCACGGAAGTCCACGCGGCCATTGGCGGTAAAATAGAACAGGATTTTCCCGGATTCCAGCCCGATTTCGGCTCGGACCAGTTTCATGTCCAGTTTATGTTCCTCAATCTTTTCCTGGCAGATCCGGAAGGCTTCCTTTTCCTTCCTGCGGTTTTCCTTATCCTTTTCAATATCCTCACTGGTTGCCATGCGAAGGATGGGCTTGAGCGGGGATACGATATGACTCTCATCCACCATGTGACAGGGCAGAATAACCTCACCAATGGAAATCCCGTGTGAGGTCTCCACCAGAACACGGTCAGATATGCTCGGCTGCGCTTCCCCCGGATCAAAGAAATACAGCTTGCCTCCCACCTGAAAACGCACACCGATGATGTTCACCATTTGCTTTTTTCCTCCATGATATCAAGCATCAGCCGCTCCAGCACCGCCTGCCAGTTCACCTGGCTGAGCCTTCTGGCTCTGGCATTCTGGATGCTTGTGAGCAGTCTGAGAAAGCTGCGGTTTTCCCCTTCTTTAACCATGCGCTGAAACTGCACCGGATAGGGAGCCATGAGTCCGGGATCCGCCTGGCCCACATGGCACAGCAGCATGGTCCGTACCATATCTTCCAGGGTATCCAGCATATCCAGCCCCTGATCCTTTGCATCCTTCCATTCCGAAGCAATTCCGTAAATGCTGCTGCGGTCCTTCAGGTTCAGGAACTGTTCCATCACTTTGTTCCGGCTCTCCCAGTAGCTTTCGTCTCCTGCCATGCTCAGCGCCCTGCCTATGGAACCTCCGGCAGCATGCACGGCCTGCAGCGCACGATCCCCGGTAAAGCCGTTCTTTTCAAGCACATCCCTCACCTGTTCATCCGTCCAGGGATGGAGTGCAATCTGACGGCACCTGCTGATAATGGTCGGAAGCAGGGTCCCGGGGGAAGACGACGTGAGAAGGAACAGTACGTTTTCAGGCGGTTCCTCCAGGGTCTTGAGCAGTGCATTCTGTGCAGCCGTGTTCATTTTTTCGGCCTGTTCCATCAGCACAATGCGCTTATCTGAGGCAAATCCATGTTCGCTGACAAGACCCACCAGTTCACGGATGGTATCCACGATAATATCATTTTTTCCGTGGTCTGTGGGAATATCGCTGGACACATGATAACCCGGTCTGACATGCAGAAGGTCCGGGTGGGTATCCATCTGTACCTGATGGCAGGATTCACATTCACCGCAGGGTTTGTTTTCCCCTCTGCACAGCAGGTACCGGGCCATTTCCCGTGCCAGTGTACGCTTGCCCGTACCTTCCATACCGGTAATCAGATAGGCATGGACAAAAGTCCCGTCCTCCAGGGTGCGAATCAGTCCCTCGCAGACAGTCCCCTGTGCAAGGAAATCCCGGAGGACGGGACCACGGTTCCCTTCTTTTTCCATACAGCCTCCAGGCTCAGAGCTTGATAAACTGATCCACGGACAGGACAAACACGGTCGCGCCGCCCACGGTCACCTCGATGGGATATGACGAATAGGCGCCCTGCGTTCCGCTCAGTGTGGAAGGGCTGGCAGCCATCTGCTTGCGGCTCTTGCAGACCTTTTCAATCACTTTCATGGCGTCATCAAACTTGTTATCTTCCACACCCACCAGAAGCGTCGTGTTTCCGGCACGCAAAAATCCACCCGTTGTTGCCAGCTTGGTTACTCCAAAGCCCTCGTCCATCAGTTTCCCGATCAGACGGCCTGCATCTTCATCCTGAACTATGGCAATAATCAGCTTCATACGTGTCACACTCCATTATTCGTTCTTTATGGAGACTTAAGTATACTCCATATGAAAAGATTTCGCAAACATGCATTGAAACCCATGTTCCTTTTCCCTATAATGACGCCATATGACGGAAAGGAGGTCAGCGCTCCGGCCTGCAGGCCTGTGCTGTACACCTATGCAAGATTCTCCCATGACTTTTGTTGCCACTGCAGCCTTCGGACTGGAAGGTCTTGTCGCTGCCGAACTGAGAAGACTGGGGTTTGAGGATGCCAGAGGGGAAAACGGCGGTGCCAGATTCCAGGGTTCCGTCCTGGATGGTTTCTTTGCCTGCCTGAGACTGCGCATGGCAGACCGGGTTCTTCTTGTTCTGAAGGAGGCCACCTGTCTTACCTTTGAGGACCTCTTTCAGATGGTATCCTCCGTCCCCTGGGAAAAATACCTGTCCGTGGACGGGAAGTACAATGTAGCCGGCAAATGTGCCAGAAGCCAGCTCATGAGTGTGTCCGACTGCCAGTCCATCTGCAAGAAAGCCATCATCGAAAGGATGAAGAAGTATTCTTCTGCATCCTTCTTTCCCGAGACAGGCGTTCCCTTCCCCATCCAGATCTCCATCCATGATAACATGGCAAGGGTCAGTCTGGATTTTGCAGGTACTGCCCTGAACCGCAGAGGGTACCGCACCTGGAACGGTGAAGCACCTCTGAGGGAAACACTGGCCGCGGCCCTGGTGGAGCTTTCACCCTGGCGTCCCGGCATGCCGCTGCATGATCCCTGCTGCGGAACCGGCACCCTGCTGATTGAAGCCGCATTCCGGGAGGGACACAGAGCACCCGGTATGAACCGTTCCTTTGCCTGTGAGTCCTTCCCCTTCTTCCCCACCAGGGACGGCGCCGCCATGCGGAAAACCGTGCAGGGTGAATTTGAGCCTGACCGGATCTCAGACATCTCCGGATCCGATATCGATCCGCAGGCCATAGAACTGGCCCAGAGGCATGTCCGTCAGGCTGGCCTGGAGGGGCTTATAAGCCTGGAGGTTCTGCCCCTTGAGGAACTTCAGCTTGATCAGGATGAAGGCGTGTTTCTCTGCAATCCCCCCTATGGCGAGCGTCTGGGCGACCGCAGGAGCAGTGAAAAGATCTATGCTCATCTCCACAGCCTCATGAAGCGCCATAAAGGCTGGAGCCTGTGCGCCATTTCTTCCGATCCTGCCTTTGAAAAGGCTTTCGGCAGACGTGCAGACAAACGCAGGCGCCTGTATAACGGCCGGCTGGAATGCCAGTTCCTCACCTATCTGTCCGATGAAAAGAAAAACAGGATGTAATTGAAATGACCGGCATAAAGCCGGTCATTTTGCTTCATCGGACTGACGGGTGACACGAAGGATTCGGGTACTCTGATCTGTTTCGGGTTCTTCTTCGTCGTCGGTATCCCTCTGAGCGGGAAGCATGGTGATGGCAGCAGAGGGAGCAGGCGCGGTTACATCCGCAGCTGTCTGTTCTTCCGGCTCCGTTTCTTTCTCCGGTGTTTCCGGTTTCAGAATACGGATCTGTGTGGACTTCTCCCCGGCATCCGGTGCGTCCTCAGTATCTTCAACCGTTTCCTCCGGGGCTTCTTCCGCTGCAGCCCCATCAGAATTCTCAGGTTTCATGATGCTGATCTGTGTTGACCGCTCTGCAGCTGCGGCAGGCGTTTCCTCAGGTTCCTCATCCGTTTCTTCTGCCGGCGCTTCCTCCGGAGATTCATCTGCATCCGCGTCCGTCTTTTCAGGCTTCATGATGCTGATCTGTGTGGACCGCTTTGCAGCAGATGCTTCTTCAGTCTCTTCATCCGTTTCTTCTGCCGGCGCTTCCTCCGGAGATTCATCTGCATCCGCGTCCGTCTTTTCAGGCTTCATGATGCTGATCTGTGTGGACCGCTTTGCAGCAGATGCTTCTTCAGTCTCTTCATCCGTTTCTTCTGCCGGCGCTTCCTCCGGAGATTCATCTGCAGCCTCGTCCGTCTTTTCAGGTTTCATGATGCTGATCTGTGTGGACTGCTCCGCAGCGGCGGGCGCTTCCTGGCCTTCCTCAGCGGCCGTAAGCAACAGGGCAGAGGCATCTTCATAAACCTTTTCGAAATACAGTTTCCCTTCCAGGGGCTGCATGTCCCTGAACATGTCTGATAAAATGTATGCCTCCATCTCTTCGCTGCAGGGCCCGACCAGACCGTTTTCTTCCTCAAGAGGAATGATTTCCGCCTCACATCCTGTGTATCCGTCTGCATCAAAGAGCAGCTCCAGTGAAACCAGGACACTGTCGGACCTGATCCGGTCCCCGTTGAGAAGCGTACCGATCCCATAGAACACAGGAACTCCCTGGATTTGCGTGACTGTCTGCAGTTCCCCGCCTGTCCCGGCAATCAGGTCCGCTCCGGCTTCCGCAAGGCGCTGGGCCATTTCTTCCTGATACTTTCCATGCCATGAGCTGCCGGGCATGCCAAATTCCACCAGCGCAATGCAGGCTTCACATCCTGCCTGCCGGGCTTCCTGGATTTCAGAGGCGCAGATGGTTTTTTCCTGAAGATAATCCGAAAGGGAAAGTGCCACGAACCCGATTCTGTGTCCATGAAGTTCAATCACCTCAGGATAGCCTTCGGAAACGGTCCTGATCCCTGCCTGCGCCATGGTATCTGCTGTGGAAACATATCCTTCGTAGTGGTAGTCAGAAAGATGTCTGCTGGCAAGACAGAGATGATCTATGCCAAGATCGTAAAGCAGTTTTGCATCCCCTGTGGCCCGTCTTCTGACATCCGGCCGTTCCGTATGTTCCGAAACGGTGTCATCCTTGAAAACACTGCCAAGGGTCAGAACCGTCATATCATCTGCAAGGAATCTGTCAGAAAGGGCTGCGAGGGAATCCGGCAGATCCGTCTTTCCATCTTCTGCCCGTCCGGTTCCAAGAATACCTCCCAGGGTGATCCGTACCCTGTCATATGTCTTCTCCGGGTCCGGCGCAACGGATACCTGGGTGCTTTCTCCGGAAAGGGCACCGTCTGTCTCCACAGTGTCCCCGATCACCATAACCCGGGTGTTCTCGGGCAGATGGGTAAACACCCACCATGCATTGACAGGCAGGCTGCCGGATGCGGAGATATGGATGCCTCCCTGTGTGCTTCTTTCGCCAAGATTCTGTTCCCCTGTGATATGGGAATTATCGTCCTGTCTGGTGTAGGGTGTCTGGGTAAGGAGCCGGAAGCCGTCATACCGGAGACCGAAATCATAGCGGCCGCCTCCGTCTGATACAACATTCGTCCGGTTGGAGACAAAAAATGCTCCCGTAACGGTTTCCCGTCTGGTTGTGTACGCCGTGGACAGGCCGGTTGAAACAGGGACCTCCCCAATGCATGCACCATATTCATATACCCGCATGGTCTGATTCCGCTTGTCAATGAGCAGACCGTAGTGTGTATCCGGAAGTCTGACACGCAGGTTATCCACCGGTATATAGCCCTCCACCGGTGCCCCGTCCCTCTGATTGAAGGCACGGATTCTGGCCCATTTCCTTCCTTCCTCGTCCGTAAGGAATTCCAGGATTTCCAGGGCCTGAGACTGGGCGTGCACATACCCGATGGTGGGGGTTCTCATGACGGGTACTGCCCTGACGTCAATCTCTTCATTGGTATCCCCTGCGTAGATCACAGAGGGCTGCATCATGTAATTCCATATGGCCGTATCGGTCATATCCCCTGGATCCTGTATGTCCGGGATCACCCGGCCGGTGATGCCCACACTGCACAGGCGCAGCGGGTTTTCCGTGGTATTCTGTACATACAGGGGCATCTCCAGTGCCTGGGACAGAAGTCCTGCCGGATAAATCCTGATGGTATATCTGCCCGGCACCACATAGGAGCCGGTCGTGGAGCGTCCGGTCCACTGCAGCCTGGCGATCTCATTTCCGGATACGGTTTTGGAAACCGTTGCCTGAACATTGCCTAAACTGTCAAGCACATCCATCCGTACGTTTCCGCGCCTTGACAGTCCGGCATCCAGCTGCCAGACATCCTCCCCCTGCAGATATAGTATGCTGGATGAGGGCACGGCATACAGGATCTGGAGCGCATTTTCGATCATGCGGGTTTCTGCCTGAGCCGTAATGGTCTTTCCGTTTTCCTTTATGGATGCCGAAACGGTATATGTCCCTTCATAGAGAGGCTGGCCGAAAATGGCACTTCCCTTCCAGGAAACCGTGTTGCTGCCTTCTTTCAGGCTGCAGGTCCATCTGTTCCGGACAAGTCCGTCCACATCTGAGACAGTGATTTCACATTCCCCCGCAGCAGGTGAGAGAATCGTGATCTCCACGTTTCTGTACCCTGTAAAGGTTTCCGGTACGGTCACCTCCAGAGCAGAAGATGTCTGCTGCACAGGACCCGTCCGGATCGTCAGTTCCCCGTAGGATATACCTGATACAGTCAGAAAACAGAGTATAAGGAGAACCACCCATTGACTTCTGGGACGCACCGAGCAACTCTCCTCCTTCATATAGAATGTATTTCATCATATCGAATATGGATGCTTTGTCAATCTTTTATGCGGGTTTTTCATGCCGTATTTCCCTCGCAGGGCAAGGGATTCCACACGATTTTTCAATGACTGCACCAGATTTTTCACCGGATTTTTCTCTGTTTCTGCCCCGTGCCTGCCCGTTTCTTTTTTTCTCTTTTCCACGAGATTTCCCATTGACAGAATCCCGGCATGATGCTATACTATCGCCTGTTGACTGAAGCCATTCATCAACATGCGGTCGTGGCGGAATTGGCATACGCGCACGTTTGAGGGGCGTGTCCGTAACTGGGTACGGGTTCAAGTCCCGTCGACCGCACGAAAAAACTGAGCGAAGAGCTCAGTTTTTTGTTTTATCTTAAGTTGTGTTTTTGGTTTAGTAAAACGGGACAGAGAACCCAATTCTCTGCCCCGTTTGCTGCTTTTTACTCAGCGGGTACGCTGACAGATCCAGCCATCTGCATCATCATTTCAGGCGTAATCCACATAATATCCTCATTCTGGGAAAGATCCTTGTATTCGCCCTTTTCCACAGCACTGACGGTTGCGGTAATCGCGTTTCCGCCAAGGTCAAGGACCACATCCAGGGAATCTTCATGCAGTTCGGCAGTCACTGTGCCTTCCTGTACATTTTCCCCATTCTGGATTTTGATGCTGCAAACTGCCTTTGTTTCCGTCATTTCCACCAGTTCAAGTTCAACCGTCGTATCGGCAGCCGCAACCGTAATCTTGTTGCCGCTGTAGGTCAGGCTGAAGTCGCTGCCTTCGGAGGAAGCGGTGAATTCCAGGCTGGCAACAGCGCCGTCCTGCATCTGGGCATTCAGGTTCATGGTAGCGTTGGGCGCCTCTGCCTGCACATTCAGTGTATCAGGTCCGATAGCTGCATGAAGCTTCACAGCCGGATCCTGTCCGCTCTGTGCCAGTGTGGCGTTGAATTCAAAACCGTTTTCACCCTGAGCCATGTTGAAGGCCATCTCCACGTTCTGCTCGCCGCCGAACTGCACCAGACCCTCCATGGAACCGTCTTCCATGACATTCAGATAACCGTTCAGGTTCTGGATGGCAGAGAGGACGCCAGCTTTGTTTTCTTCCCACTGTGCGGCAAGATCTTCAAAGGACATATTCATGCCGTTCATGCCCATGACAGGAGCGAGAGACTCCCACATCTGCTTGACAGATTCATCCTGAAGGATGGTGGAAACCGTATTGTCCACAACTGTTGCCAGGGCTGCGGTGTCCACTGTGAAGTGCGTGCCGCCTTCGATTTCCTCACCCTTAAGGGTGCCCATGGCTTCCTGAAGGAAAGACATGCCATAGGACAGGGCGGTGGAAGCGCCCATGGACAGGGCTTCAAAATCAAGGCCTGCCAGAGGATTGCCGGTTTCACCTTCGGCTGCTTCGCCGGATGCACCAGTCAGGGAACTGAGCACATCATACTTCACAGCCATCGTGGAGCCCATCATTTCGAGATAGGCTGCATCCTGAGCCACCATGAGACTGCCCACGGAGTATTTCGTATCTTCCATGCTCATGGCCAGATCCGCATTGAGGCCCTGATCGTTTTTGCCAATCTGCAGAACATAGGTGCCTCCGTCCATACTGGCGGTTAAGGCAGCATCATGCTCATCGAGTTTCATGAGATTTGTCATGAAGGCATCCAGGTTGTCATTAAAGGTCTCCGCTCCGGCAACTGTGGCAGAAAAGACCATCATGACAGCCAGAATAAGCGCTGAAAGTTTTCTCATCTTTAGCTTACTCCTTTTTCGTATCATTGTGTACGGAACTCGTACTGAGGGGATTATATCATGTTTGCCTGGAACACTCAATTCTCCCCGGGTATCAGTTAATCACCTGTTGCGACAATTCAGACACATTATTGCCAAAAACAGGCCCGCATCTGCGGGCCTGCTTTTCAGATCATGCAAGAAGCTTTTCGGATTCTTTCCGAAGCTTTTCGTTGAGGGCTGTGGCCGTCTCCATGTCCTTGGCATTGGAGTTGACATACAGCTTGATCTTGGGTTCTGTGCCGGAGGGACGTACGCAGACCCAGTTGCCGCCTTCAAGCTCATAATAGAGCACGTCGGAGGAAGGCAGGTCCATGGTCTCGGTGCCGCTCTCGCTGACACGGGTATGGGCCAGGTAATCGCGTACAGCCGTCACTTTGAGACCGGCAAGGGTCTTGGGCGGATTCTCGCGCAGTTCCTTCATGATGGCCTTCATGCGGCTCAGGCCGTCCATGCCGGGCAGGGTGGTGGAGACAACCTTTTCCACATAGTAGCCGTACTTCTTGAAGATATCCTGCATCCTGTCGTAAAGGGTGATGCCTTCCGCTTCGCAGGCGGCGGCCACTTCAGAGATCAGCAGGGAGGCATTGACGCCGTCCTTGTCACGCACAAAGGTGGAGGACAGGAAGCCGTAGCTCTCTTCAAAGCCAAAGACGAAGGTGTTGGAGCCGGTATCCTGGAACTGCTGGATCTTTTCGCCGATGAACTTGAAGCCCGTCAGGGTCTCATACATCTTCACGCCGTAGCTGTCGCAGATGCGGTTGGCCAGGGAGGTGGACACAATGGACTTCACTGCTGCAGCATTGGCAGGAAGCGTGCCCTGCTTTTTCTTGGTGGAGAGAATGTACTCAAGCAGCACGCAGCCGATCTGGTTGCCTGTCAGAAGATGGAAGACACCGTCATGACCGCGCACGGCCACGCCCAGACGGTCGCAGTCAGGGTCGGTGGCGAAAATCACGTTGGCATGCACTTCATCCGCCAGCTTTTCAGCCAGGATGAAAGCGCTGGGATCCTCAGGATTGGGTACCTTGAGGGTGGTGAAATCGGGATCCGGCAGTTCCTGCTCGGGAACCACGGCCACCTTGGTGATGCCGATTTCACGGAGCATGCGGCGCACCGGGACATTGCCGGAGCCATGCAGAGGCGTATAAACAATGGACAGCTTGTCGCCCTGTTCCTTCAGCATTTCAGGCTGAATGCAGAGGGTCTTGATCTCGGCCATGTAGTCGTCGTCGACTTCCTTGTCGCCGATGATCTTCAGCAGACCTGCCTTCTTGGCTTCCTCTTCATCCATGGGCACAGCTTCCAGATAGGACAGGGCCTGGATATAACCGGTCACTGCTTCCGCTGCTTCCGGTCCCAGCTGGGCGCCGTCGTCACCGTAGACCTTGTATCCGTTATACTGGGGCGGATTGTGGCTGGCGGTGATCACAACGCCGCCGGCAGCATTCAGGTGCCGCACAGCATAGGAAAGGATCGGAACGGGCCTGAGCGCGTCAAAGAGGAAGGCCGGAACACCGTTGGCGGCCAGAACCAGGGCGGTATCCTTTGCAAACTCAGCAGAGAAGCGGCGGGAATCGTAAGCAATGACCACACCGCGCTTTGCGTTCTCAGGATCCTGCATCAGATACTTGGCAAGACCCATTGTGGCGCGGCGCACATTGTACTTGTTCATGCGGTTTGTACCCATGCCCAGCACACCGCGCATGCCTGCCGTTCCAAAAGAGAGGCCGGTATAGAACCTGTCCTGAATCTCCTCGGGCTTGTCTGCAATCGCCTTGAGGTCCGCAACCGTCTCCGGGTCATTGGCAAAATCTGAAAGCCACTGTTCATACGCCTTTCTTACATCAACCATTAGAAAGACTCCTTCCTCTTGTTTGTCATTTATCTTCCAAAAGGCCAAAAGCCTCAGGAATGCAAGTCAGTTTCCCCTGCCGTGGCACAGACCGAAGAGCCTGCCAGAGCCGCAGGGACACAAATCATAAAAGCCCGGGGTGTGTTTTCCCGACATCGCGGCATCCACGGCCATGATGCTGTAGGGCCTGCTGGAAGAGTAAGGCCGCGTGCTCAGGTCCTCCAGCGTCTTTCCCTTGTAGATCCACATGGGGGTCGTCAGGACCAGCTTCATGATGGCATAATGTGCCTTGCCCGTATCACAGGCGTTCTTTCCTATGCCGTCCACGAGGATTGCCCATGCTTCATCCCTTATGTTCTGACGAAGGAGACGCACGGCTCTTTCAAGCCTGTCCAGTCCTATCTGTATGCTCCCGGAGGAATCCAGGAGGGACAGAACCACATCCTTCGCAGGTTTTTCCATAAGCTTTTTTGGAATTTCCTTCCTCGGACATGCCGCTCTGAGATACGTGTATGCATCGTCGCTGAGGCTTTCCGGATCCAGTCTTATGGTGTTGAGCAGATCCTCATCGGAAGGCACTGCATACATCAGCTTGTTCCAGAGGAATGAATCCACCACGCTTAAGAGTTCGTCATCATCCTGTGCTTCCCGGGCCAGATAAAACACACCTCTGTCATCGTCCCGAAGCACGGACCTGGAGCCGCACCTGGCAAGGATGACTTCCTGAAGCATGGGCCTGAGATCGGATGAATTTGTCCCAAGCCTCCTCAGCATGGCAGTCACCAGGGTATCTTCATCCACAATGCCCCAGAACAGGAGATAGCGGTGGGCTATGTCATAGACCTGCTCAATGCTTTTCAGAAGCTCCAGGTCCTCTCTGGGGATGCCCTGGATCAGGCGGAATACCGTCTCGTCTATGCTTACGCCCTCATCCGAGATGTCTGCCAGTGCAAGAGATGTCAGGTCCCATAAGCCCGACGTATCCTCCCGGTAGATGTACCTGCCGGGATAGAATACCTGACCGTCCCGTCTCTCTCCCTTTTTCCAGACCTTTCTCATCAGTCGTATGGTGTCATATCCGATCATGCTGCAGAAGAAACCGGGCGAAAGGGATTTATGGAATGCCAGAATTTCCCTGATATAATCTTCTCTGGTGCATTCCTTCCCGTCTTCCCTGTTTACGTACAGACAGAAGCGGTCCATAATGGCTTTCAGCTGCTCAGTGCTTTTCCCTTTTATTCTCCGCATCAGACAACTCTCCGCCATATCCCGTGTTTTCTCCTCCTCTGTACAGGCATACGCAGTTACAGCAATTCCTTTTGTGAGTACCTTTGTAGGTTTCGACACCGCATGCAGAAATCCTCTTGCCATAAACACATTTTCTGCCTATACTGGACAAAGATATCCCAGGTAATGCATTTTTGTACATATTCGGAAAAGGGAGTGGAATCTTCATGAAGATTGGCATTCGTCTCCATGACACCAGGGGCACGACCCTTGAGGAACATCTGGCAAGCGCAAAGGAGCAGGGTTTTTCCTGCGTGCATCTGGCGCTTTCCAAGACCATTGAAGGATTCAGCATGTCTCAGGCGCCCACCCTGCTCACCGATGAAATGGCGGATAACGTACGGGGACTGCTGGAGCACTATGAACTTTCCTGTGCCGTCCTGGGCTGCTATCTGAATCTGGCCACCCCGGACCTGAAGGCCTATGAGGATACCGTGGAAATATACAAAGCCCATCTCTCCTTTGCAAAGAAGATCGGGGCTCTCTGCGTGGGCACAGAGACAGGGGCCCCCAACGCCCAGTATAAGACCGAACCGGCATGCTGGACCGAAGAATCCCTGAACCTGTTCATCCGCCGGGTTCAGCCCGTGGTGGAATTCGCTGAAAAAACCGGCGTTCCCCTGGCCATTGAGCCGGTGTGCAGGCATATCGTCTCCACCCCCTCAAGAGCCCGCATCGTACTGGATGCCCTGCCCTCAAGGCAGCTGAAAATCATCCTTGATACTGTCAATCTTCTGACACCGGAAAACTATCCCCAGTGTGAAAAGATCGTGCAGGAGTCCATCCACCTGTTCGGAGACCAGGTTCTGGTCCTTCATATGAAGGATTTCCAGCCTGAAGAAGGCATGAAGGATCTTATGCCCTACTGCCGGGCCTGCGGAACCGGCATTATGCAGTATGAATCCCTGCTGCGCTTTGCAAAGGAACATGACCTGCCCATGACACTGGAAGACACAAAGCCTGACAATGCGGAAGGTGCGAGAAAGTACCTTCAGTCCATCGCGGACAGGCTCTGACCCGTGCACTTCAAAAAGCCGCCGTAACCTTATTACGGCGGCTTTTAACGTACGGTTTTACCAGAAGAACAGCTCATCCCCTGCTGCAGAGTCCGGCTCCGGGGTGGGTGTCACAAAGACTTCAAAATGAATGCCTTCATCGTAGGGAGTGTAGTCCCCTTCGTCATCTGTGCCATCCAGTTCTGATTCCGGGACCCGGGTGGGCTCCGGCGTATGCAGCGCTCCCTCGTTTACAGCCGAATCCCTTGGAAAAATCAGTGTCATGATCAGGCAGTTCCGCCCGTCCCCGTAGGCATCCGGTTCGTAGGTATAATACGTGCGTGCCTGGTCTCCCCGGTCATAGATCACCGTATCTTCAAAGGATGTCTGCGGGGATTTCTGGACCCGTTTCACATACGCTTCCGGTTCCTTCAGATAGTTCCGTGCATTGGCGCTGTCCCCTGCTGCCACACTGGTCAGGGCGGCGCAGAGTGTGGCGAAATTGCTGAAGTCGCTTACCTCCAGCTGAAGATAGTCGATACTGCCCCTGGACATCTGAACGATCACTTCCACCTGTTCACAGCTGTCCGCATCGCTGACAGCCGTAACCCCCAGGCTTGCGAAGGAATCGTAGCATTCAAAAACGGAGTTGATCTGGTCCCCCTTCAGCTGATCCAGCACCAGATTGACGGAATCAATATAGAAGATCAGCCGGGACTCATTGGCTGTGGGCATCTGCGGCCATACAAGTGCGCTGGCTTCTGAAACACACAGACACAGGCACAGGATCAGGCACAGAATACACCGGATATATGTCATGCTTTTCCTCCAAGCATTTCTTCACGCCGCCTGACATATTCGATGATCATTTCCACTGCCCCGTCGTACCCGATGCGTCCGGTATCCAGGCACAGATCATAGTTGTTCACATCGCCCCAGGTGGTGGTGGCATAGTAATTGTAGTAGGCGGCCCTTTCCTTGTCGTGGCGTCTGACGATCTCCTCCGCCCGTCCAAGATCCGCACCCCGCTCCATGGCCCGCTCCTTGCGGTGCTCCATGTCCGCTTTCAGGAACACATTCACCACATGGTCAAGGTCCCGGAGCACATAATCCGCGCAGCGCCCCACCACCACGCAGGGGCCGCTGCCGGCAATGCGGCGGATGGTGTCAAACTGCGCAAGAAAAATCCTGTGGTTCAGGGGCATGTCCATATACATGGAGGAAGGGGTCCCATGGGTCTGTATGCCTGTCACAAGAGAATAGAGAAAAGAACGGGTGGGCTTTTCATCATTGTTCTCAAACAGTTCTTCACAGATACCGCTGTCCTTGGACGCTTCAGCCAGGAGTTCCTTGTCATAGTAAGGAATCTCCAGTCGCGAAGCCAGCCTCCGTCCGATTTCACGTCCACCGGACCCGTACTGTCTGCCAATGGTAATGACCATATTTGTCTTCGCCATATTCCTTGCCTCCTTTAAATTATCTGAAACGAACTGTGCTGCCTGACACAATTTTAGCAGAAATGCGCATCTTCCACAAGGGCCGGATTATGCATTGTTTTCCGGTCTTCCCTGTGTTTCCCGTGTTTCTTTCCCTCCTGCTGCAGATACTTTTATCTCTTTCTGATTCTCGGCAGGAGAATGACAAGGGCAGCGGCAAAAACCAGGCATGGCAGAAGAACAATCAGGAAAATGCCCAGTCTCTGGGTTCCCGCCCTCAGGGACGGCCGGACCGCCTGCTTTGCCATAATGTTCAGGTCCATCTGTTCCTCCCCGGACAGGTATTCCATGACCCGGATCAGGAATTCCTGGGCATCGGTCATGGCATATACCTCACTGGATGTCAGGAGTGTGGAGCACCCGATGATCACCGCCCGGCTCACATTCCCCTCATCCGTGATGCGCTCGGCCTGCAGTGCCAGGGAAAAAGGTCCCAGGGCATCCTCATCCTTCTGTTTCAGATCACTCAGATCCCCGGACATGCTCCTGAGATACGCCCTGGAGGTGGATGTCAGAAGGGTGCTCACCGTCAGGTCCCGGTCTGTCATGGAAGGGTTCTCAAAAGCCCGGGTTCCGGCCAGAAGCAGGGTGCTGCTGCCTGCCTGCACCAGGTCTGCCGTGATTTCCGTGGACTGCATGATGGGAAGCAGGAATACCTGATAGTCCCCGTAGTAGCTGTCCGGCTCCGTTTCCGAGGCAATCACAATGCCGTCCCTTGGCAGAAAACCGTAGGACCTGAGCAGGGATGTCCAGTTGGGCATGGCATCAGAGGGATCCGTGTAATCCATGGTGCACAGGAGACTGCCTCCCGCCTGTAGGAATGACCGGATGGTTTCCATCTCGGTATCCATCAGGTCCCGGACGGGCGAGAGAACGCACAGCACATCTTCCGGGTGAAGCTCCATCCCTTCCATGGAGGTGATGTAGACGGTATTGAAATTGTTGGACCTGAGAAGGGAGGCAAAGACAGCGGTTCCGTCTTCGTCCAGTTCCCCGTGTCCCTGAAGGATATAGACATTGGGGATATCGTCCTTTGCCACATACCGGATGGCTTCTGTCAGGCTGGCCTCATAGGAAAGCCCGGCAATTTCATAGGCGCCTTCCTCCATGTTGTATCCCAGGGTATAGAAATCCGTTGCGTCCAGCACCCGGAACCGGCCTGTTTCCTCGCACGACACAACAATGGAGTCCTGGCTGATCACATCCCCGCTGCTGGAGGCGGAACGGAAACGGGACAGCAGGCCCGGGTTCAGGGAAATGTCCACCTGCTCACAGGTAATGAAGTCAGACGCACTCACGTACCGTCCCAGGAGTTCCATGAGCTGGGCATCCTCATTGCCCCGGGCATACAGTGCATAGATCTGAACCGGGTGGTCCAGGCTTTTCAGGATCTCCAGGGTGGTTTCCGACTGGGTGGTCACGCTGTTGAAGGAATAGTCGATCCGCAGTCCGTATGTTCTCTCAAGACCGTCTGCCATAAGGCAGATGCCGGCCAGGAGGATGAGAAGAGAAAACAGGGCCACACTGGCAGCATGCCGGCGGAAGAATGATTTCAGCATCTCAGATCCCCTTCCTTCTGCGCCGGTCCATGAAGTAGATGGTCAGCACCAGGTTCAGCACGATGACGGACAGGTCAAAGATCATGGAAGCAAAGGACAGCTGGCCCATGAGGAACGGCTCGTTGCGGGTATAGAGGCTGATAAAGTCCAGCACCCTTCCTATCCCTGCAGGGACCGTCATGGAAAGAAGGTCCAGGAACCAGAGAACAAAATTCATGCCCAGGGCAAGAAGGGCTGCCGTCACAGGGGATGCGGCCAGGGAGGACATGAACAGGTCTATGGCCAGAAAGGCCATGCCCTGCAGCACAAAGCCCAGATACCCCACCATAAGCTCTCCCGGGTACACCGTCCCGTACATGGCGGTGATCAGGATATAGACAAAGGTGCTCAGCACCGTGAGAAGCAGGACAAAAAGAGCAGCCAGGTATTTCCCTGCCACAATGCCGGTCAGGGAAACGGGACTTGAAAGAAGCAGCCTGTCCGTCTGTTTCTGTCTGTCCTCCGAGGTCAGACGCATGGTTACAATGGGTGAAAACAGCATCCAGAGATAGCTCAGCTGACCCAGAAAGGTAAGGAGGTCCCCGGAACGGGAAGCCAGGATCTGCAGATCAAAGAGAATGGATGCGATGATCAGGAATATGCCCATGGCCACATAGCCTGTGGCCGTATAGAAGTACCCCTGGATCTCACGCCGCATGATGGCGATCATCTGCTTCCTCCTTCCTCGTCCGTCACCCTGAGGAACAGTGTCTCCAGGGAATCCCCGGCGGGACTCAGACGCCTCAGGGGCAGGTCCCTGGCAGCCAGGAGGCGGAACAGTTTCACTTCAGCATCCTGCCCCGCGTCCTGCTTCAGTTCCATCTCGCATTCCACAAAGCCGCTTTCCGCTTCCGCAAGCAGGCGCACCTTGGAGCAGTCCGGCACATCCCTCAGGGCCCGCATGACTTCCTCTGTCTTCCCCTTCACGGAAAGCCTGAGCAGACGGCTTTCTTCTCCCAGCTCCGCCTCCTTCAGAATCCTGCCGTGATGGATGATGACAATCCGGCTGCACAGGGCCTGGACTTCCGAGAGGATGTGGGAGGAAAACAGGATGGTGTGGTTTTCACCAAGGCGGCGTATGAGCTCCCGCATTTCGCTCACCTGTCTGGGGTCAAGGCCCACCGTGGGCTCGTCCAGCACCAGGATGGGCGGGTCCCCGCACAGTGCCTGGGCAATCCCTGCCCTCTGGCGGTATCCTTTGGAAAGATGCCCCAGCAGGCGGCCGGACATGTCGGACAGACCGCAAAGCTCAAGGATGTTCCGGACATGCCCGGGGATGTCTGCCCGCTCAACTTCCCGGAGCCTGCATACAAACGCAAGGTAATCCTGCACCGTCATTTCATCATAGAGGGGCGGTCTTTCGGGAAGATACCCGATTTTCCGCCGGCAGTCTGCAGGATGCTCCCGCAGGGCAAGACCATCCATGAGGATGTCCCCGCTGCCGGCAGGCATGCACCCGGTGATGATGTTCATCAGGGTCGTCTTGCCTGCTCCATTGACACCCAGAAGTCCCGTGATCTTTTTATCCGGGCAGATAAAGGAAGCGTTGTTCACAGCACAGAATTTCCCATAGTGCCTGACCACACTGCGGATTTCCAGCATCCGCTCCACCTCCCGTACCAGAATATGTACGTATAGATTATACAGGGCAGAAAACAACAGAGTTTGAACGGAATATAAACATTTCGTGCATACTGCATAAGGCATCCGCTTATCCTTTCCGATACGCACTTTCGCTTTCATCTTGTAAAAGCCCTGCCTTCCTGCTATCATGTGCCCTGCAGAATAAAACGAACCCGGCTCTAAGCCGGACAGATGCTGCCTGCCACCGCAAACGGCGGCTTTTTACATGTCCCATCGGTATAACAATGATCTTCTGTGAGGTGTGTTTATGAAAGAGAAGCTGAAGGACCTTACCAGGGATGCCTGGAATGTGCCCAATATGCTGACCATGTTCAGGCTGATTCTGGTTCCTGTTTTTATTGTCCTGTACATGAAGGACCTTCCATATGCCGCCCTTGCCGTCTTCTGCATAGCCAGCCTGACGGATATGCTGGACGGATATCTGGCCAGGAAAAACAACCAGATCACATCCTTTGGCAAACTCATGGACCCTCTTGCGGACAAGCTTCTGGTGATCTCCTCCCTCATCTGCCATGCCCTGAAGGGTGTGTTCCCCTGGATCGCCATCATCCTGGTGGCCTTCAAGGAAATCTGCATGGTGGCAGGGGGACTGCTGCTGCTCAACAAAAAGGATATCGTGGTGCACGCCAATTTCTTCGGAAAGCTGGCCACCTGTTTCTTTGTGGGTGCGCTTATTGCCGGCTTCTTCCACACATGGTTCCTTTCCGTGAACGTCCCGGTGGACGTGATTCTGCTGTGGGCTTCCGTGGTTCTCTCCTATACCGCCGCCTTCATTTATCTCATCCAGACCATCCAGGCACTCAAAACAGGCTCCTCCGGGAATACCTGATATGTCCCGATTTCCATATGGATTTTAAAAGGACCGCCGTTTCCGGCGGTCCTTTTCCTTACTTCAGTTCAATACCGTAGATGTTGCTGGTTCCCTTTCCCTGGGTACCGATCACCAGGATGTTCTTATACACGGCCGGGCTGCCGTTGATGGTGCCCTCCAGCTTGAGCTGTCCTTTGGGTTCACCCGTCAGACCGTCCATGAGCTCAATGGTGCCGTCGGAAGCAGCCTGGATGATCCATCCCTTTCCGTCACTGTTGTACACAGCCACGGGGGAAGAATAGCTGTAGCTGCTCAGGGGCCGCTGCCACACCATTTTGCCCGTTTCCTTATCCAGTGCAATGATGACGCCGTCCGCGGCGCTTCCGTCAATTGAGGTGGCCAGGGACACGGTATAGTACACCAGTCCGTCCAGACCGTTGCGGCCCACCACAGGGCTGGCCTTGGCGCCGGCTGTCACACCGGTCTTAGTGTTTTTCTTCACCGGCACTTCATAGACCCAGTCCAGAGCGCCTGTCATGGCGTTGTACCTGCGGATCTGGCAGGCACCCGTCTTGCGGTTCTGCAGGGTGTTGGCGGTATAAAGCCACAGGGTCTGACCGTCATCCTTCAGGTCCAGTGCCACGGAAGCTTCCACGGCATCCTCCGTATCCACAGCCCATACCACCGTCATGGAAGAGGTATCCACACACCTGAGGACGCCGCCCATGTCGGCGTAGAATGCGTACTGCTGATAGGCTGCCATGCTGGATTCCACAGCCACCAGTTTGTCTGCGGACTTGCCGGAGGCTTTGGTCTTCAGGGACACATGGGACGGGTTTACCGTCAGCTGTTCCGTGGTCCTGTCAATGGTGGTGTTGAGCTTGGTCACATAGAACATGCCGTTGGTGCCCGCACTGAGCATGGTGTCCGAATTGTAATCGTACAGGGAACTGGTTTCAAAGGAACCCACGTCGTAATACATCCGGTCCAGCTTGCCGTCCAGGCCGTCGATCATGAACAGCTGCTTGCTGTTTAAGAGGTTATAGACCCGCATGCCGATGTCGTATGTCTTGTCCGCCATCTTTCTGGCATACTGGCCCACGGAAAGCACCGGATAGCCCAGGGCATGCACGCTGGGCGTTCCCCGCATGGGCACACCCACATTCAGCACAGATCTGGTCTTCTCGCCGGTTTCCAGGTCCAGGAAGTAGATTTTGCCGTCCTCGCCGGCCACAATCACTTCCCTGAGTGCCTTGGTGCTCTTCTTTTCATCATAGATGTCGGCCATCTCCCGGACTTCCTTGCTCCACTTGATGATCAGGGGCTGTCCGGTCCAGCCGATGCCGTAGAAAACGGTCTTGCCGTTGCTCTTGACCGAATCTGCAGGTACGGTCCAGATGACTTCCATGTCGGAGGGATCGCTTACGGTACCCTCTGCCGCATTCTGGCGGAAGGAAGAACCGCGGAAGGTCATGACGCCGTAGGGCTGTCTGCAGTAGGTGTCCGCATCCGGCATGTTGATGACATCCAGCACGGGCCGTTCATAATGGTCCACCTTTTTGGTGCCGGAATAGATCACCGCGGTCTTGATCAGGCTGGGATCTGCACTGGCATCTGCAACGGCTGTCAGCTTTGCAGTCTCAGGCTCCTCTTCCACCACTTCCTCCGCGTTTTCAGGCGCAGGCGTGATTTCCGGGGCGGGTGTCAGGGTGGGTGTGGGTTCAGGCTCCGGCGTGGGCAGGGCATCGCCCACCAGCGGCATCTGGGTTACGGCAGGGGCCGGGTTTTCATCCGCAGCTTCCTCCACCACGGTTTCTTCCCAGTCAGCTTCTTCCCATTCCACCGTATCTTCCGTTCCCTCATCCCACACATCTTCCCCGGCTTCCATGGCTGCCACATCAGCAGGATCCATGAAGGCGCTGTCTTCCTGTGCGGGTGCATCCGTATCCATGGCCTGCAGGTCCAGTACCACAGGGGGAGCCGTCAGGGCCGGGCCCAGGACAGAAATGGAAACCAGTTTGTTGGAATCTGTCCAGGCACCGTTGACAATGGCCTGTGCCCGGACCGCCCCGGTATAGGCCTCCGTGAAGGTGTAGTTCAGTGCCCAGATGCGGTTGCTGGCATTTTCCACCAGCACGTTGGCTTCCGCCTCCAGGGGATTGCCTTCATCATCCACCAGACGCACATTGGTGATGTTGAGACTGGTGGTCATGGAGAAGGCAATGTTCACCGGCGCCTTGCCCTGGGAGGGTGAAGCGCTGAAGTCCAGGATGTCATTGCTGACCTGGAGGGTGGGAGCTGCAGTGGAGGTTTCCAGAATGGTTTCTTCCGTGACGGAGACCTGCTGGGACATATCCAGGTCCGTCCAGCCTTCTTCACTGAGCACCTGGGCTCTCACCGTACCCCAGTAGGGCTGGTCAAAGACCACCTGTACAGCCCAGGAAAGCCTCTGGGGATCAGCATCATTCTGATAGATGGCTGATTCCAGATGCTGGCCTTCCGAATTGATCAGCTGGATGTCCTCAATCGTGCTGTCCGTCTCAAAATTGAACGTCAGCACGGCAGGTACATACCGGCTGTCAGCATTCATGCTGACAAACCGTGCGTGGCTTGATACATCCGCTGCCGGCTCAATTGTGGGATCCGCAGAATCGGTGCTCTTGATCGTGCCGGTGACCATGCGCTTGAAATCCCCCAGGGGGTTCTGCATGTCATCCGGAATCAGGAAGAATCCCAGCACCAGCAGGGCCAGAAGAACCACCACCAGCAGGAGAATCAGCCAGACGCGGCCCAGGTTCCGGGTTTCCCTGTCTTCTTCCGGTTTTTCCGCCACGGCGGGTCTGGCCACAGGCTTCTGGGGCACCTGCCGGTCATATGCACGTCCAAGGGGCGTCTGCCTGACATAGCCCTGGCCTTCCACGGTGCGTCTGATTTCCCGGGGTGTGCCTTCCTCCTGGCCGAAGCTGCGCCGGACTTCCCGGGCTGCTCCTTCTTCCTGAGGTACGGTACGCCTTGCGTCCCGTGTCATTCCTTCTTCCTGACCGAAGGTGCGCCTGGGGGGCACAGCCTGCCCGGATACCCTGTCCAGTGCTCTGGGCCTGGGGGTCTCGCTTCTTCCGGCCTCCGGGTTCCGCTGCTGGTCCATTCTGGCAGGCGGAATGCGGACCATGGTCTGGTTGCTTTCTTCAGGGGCAGCATTCCCTGCATGGACCGGCGTTTCCACCATGATGGTGGATCCTTCCTGCACATCCGTGTGCGGACGCTGGGAGCGGCGGTGCCGCACCGGTGCCTGCTGATTTTCGCCTGCCTGTTCCGCGGGCGCAACCGGGTTCAGATTGTTCAAATCGCTCAAGATCCTCTACTCCTTTGCGATGGATTCCTTACGGGTATATGGTATGACAGCTTTCCATCAGGTTTTGTCCCCTGCCCTGTCCTGCGGACGGGGCCGTGAATTCCACCTTATGTTAACGGAACAGATCCTCTTATCCTTCCAGCTCTTCCCAGATGCGGTAAAGCTCCTCGATCTCTTCCTTCTTTTTCTGATAGGCCTTTGTAAGGTTCTGGGCCTCCTGCGTGTCCTGCCAGATGGCGGGGTCGGCCAGCCGCGCTTCCATCTTGGCTGCTTCTTCCTCTGCCTTCTGTACGTCTTCTTCGGCTTTTTTCACCTGGGCCTTTTTCTCTGAGATGCGCCGCATCTCTTCCCGGCTCTTCTTCTTTTCCCGGTCCAGCTGGGTCCTTGTCACCTGGGGCTGATTGGCGTCAGGTTCCTGTTCCCGGTTGATCTTTTCGAAGTAGTCGTCATAGTTGCCCAGGTATTCCTTCAGGCCGCCCTCATCCATCACCGCCACCCTTGTGGCAAACCGGTTGATGAAGTATCTGTCATGAGAGATGGCCAGAATGGTGCCGGGGAAATCGGCCAGCGCTTTTTCCAGCACTTCCCTGGAATCCATGTCCAGGTGGTTGGTGGGTTCGTCCAGCAGCAGAAGGTTGTCCTGGCGGAGCATCAGCTTGGTCAGGGCAACCCGCCCCTTTTCACCGCCGGACAGGGTGGAAACGGGCATCAGCACATCATCCCCGGTAAACAGGAACATGCCCAGGGCGCCCCGGATTTCCGTCTGGTCAAGCCTTAAAAAGTCATCCCAGACCTCATCCAGTACCGTTTTCTCATCATGGAGCCCGGCCTGGTGCTGGTCATAGTAGCCGATGTCCACACCGGAGCCGAAGCGTATGGTACCGCTGTCCGGCTTTTCCTGGCCCACAATGCATTTAAAGAGGGTGGATTTGCCCACGCCGTTGTCCCCGATGAGGGCCACCCGGTCCCCGCTGCGCAGATGCAGGTCAAGATGTTCAAACAGTATCCTGTCATCAAAACCCTTGCGCAGGTCTGTCAGCATCAGCACATCCTCACCGGTTCTGCGCCGGCAGGAGAAGTGGAAATGCACCGTGGACTCGTCCTTGGGCTTTTCCATCCTTTCCATTTTCTCCAGACGTTTCTCCCGGCTCTCGGCAGCCCGAATGGATTTTTCCCGGTTGAAGGAACGGTACCGTTCAATAATGGCTTCCTGCCGCTCGATTTCCTTCTGCTGCAGTTCCCAGGTCTTCATCCGGATCTCAAAGCGCTCCGTGCGCTGTTCCATGTAGGAGGTGTAGTTGCCGTTGTATACCTCAATGCGGCCAAAGAGGAGTTCCGCCATATGGTCGCACACATGGTCCATGAAGTAACGGTCATGGGAGATCACCAGGACCGCGCCCCGGTAGGTGGACAGATAGTTTTCAAGCCAGGCTATGGATTTCAGATCCAGATGGTTCGTGGGCTCGTCCAGCAGAAGCAGTTCCGGCTGCTGCAGCAGCATCCGGCCAAGACAGAGTCTGGTCCGCTCACCGCCGGAGAGCAGGCCTGTCTTCTGTCCCTGCTGATCCTTTCTGAATCCCAGGCCCGCAAGGACACCCTGCACGGCGCTTTTCCACCCGTAGCCGTTGGCATCTTCAAAGGCACGGTTCAGACTGTCGTAGCGGCTTCCCAGACGTCTGAGCTGCTCCGGGTCATCCGCAGCCCCTGCCATTTCTTCCTCCAGGCGCCGCAATTCCTCTTCCATGCGCAGGACAGGCTCAAAAACGGCTTCCATTTCCTCCAGCACCGTCTTTTCGCCGTCCACCTCTCCCTGCTGGGCAAGATACCCCAGCCGGAGACCTTTCTGCATGGAGATGGTTCCGCTGTCCTCGTGCTCGATGCCCGCCAGGATCTTCATCAGGGTGGACTTGCCGGAGCCGTTGACCCCCACAAGCCCCATTCTCTGACCGGTCTGCAGTGTCAGGGAAGCCCCCCGCAGTACTTCGTTGGTGCCAAACGCCTTCCTCACATCCTGAAGGGACAGGAGTATCACGGCAGCTTCCCCCTTTCATCTTTGTCCTGCTGATTGGCTGTTTTTTCCGTATGTGTCGGCCTGTTCAGGCGCTTTCCCGTCAGGTTGATTTCAGTTTTCCTTCAGTTCGAACAGGTCGCTGACATGGTCGCGCCATGCCATGGACAGATGCACATCCACCCCGTCCTTTACCCCTTCCAGGGCAAGAACGCCGGTGTTGGTCCGCATGGCCGTTTCCGGGGTATTGTTTTCCCCGGACAGATGGCCGAGAATGAAATACCTGGTACCCAGCTCCATAAAGCGAAGGATGCCCTCGGCACAGTCCTGGTTGCTGAGATGACCCTTGCGGCTCAGGATGCGCTGTTTCAGCGCATACCGGTAGTGCTCATTGCTGCGGAGCATATCCGGGTCATAGTTGCTCTCAAGAAGCATAAGGCTGCTGCCGGATACCGCATCCATGACGGACGGCGGGATGTACCCCAGGTCTGTCAGGACGCTGACGGAAGCCTGCCCGCTCCAGAGCCTGTACCCGCAGGGATCCACCGCATCATGGGGAATGGAGAAGGAGTCCACCCCCAGATGGCCTATGTAGAAGTCCTCTCCCACATTGAACATCCGTCTCATGCCGGGCGGTATGGTGCCAACGCCGGCCGGCATGGCCTGCCAGGTTGCCTGGGAAGCATATACCGGCAGATTGAAGCGTCTGCTCAGGATACCCACGCCCTTGATATGATCGCTGTGTTCGTGGGTAACCAGAATGGCATTTAAGTCCTTCGGGTCTTCCCCGATCTGCTTCAGGGCTTCCTCGATCTGGATGCCGCTTCTGCCTGCATCTATCAGAATCCTGGTCTTTCCGTCGGATACAAAGGCACAGTTGCCGCTGGATCCGGAAAAGAGGGGACAAAATCGAATCATGCTCCGCCTCTCAAATATCCAGGTGCTTGGCCACCCGCTCATTTTCAGGAGGCGGCGTCATATAGTCAGGCCCGAAGAGAATGGTGAGTATCTCATCATATTTGACGGGAATCAGGCACTGAAGGTTTTCAAAGGGCACCAGGGTCTTCTCCTCAAACTGCCAGGGATGCCAGATCTGCATCATCAGGGCAAAGGCGCCGTTTGACATGCACAGGTCATCCCCGGTGGAATAACTCCTGGATACCTTCTCATAGCGCTTTGTCTTCCACTGCGTGGAAAAGGGCAGTCCCAGGATATGGGTGGCCTTCAGCAGCACCCGGTCCTTAAACCCGAAGCGGCTGTAATCCACGTCATGCTTCAGCATGCCCTGCAGAAGATGCAGTTCCAGGAACCAGATCTTCCGTCTGAATCCTTCCGGCGGCACATGGTCCAGAATGAAAAGGTCCGTCCATGCCGCTGCCTTCTCAGGGTCCCGGTTCATGACCCGGGGCGTCCAGGTGTTGAGATAGGTCAGTTCGAACCTGGGATCGCATTCCCCGGGATACACCTTCCGGAAGCGCTCAAATTCCTCCCGGGTGATGAGCAGGTCCACGTCATCGTCCCATGGGATGAAGCCCTTGTGGCGCACAGCCCCCAGAAGGGTGCCGCACATCAGGTTATAGGTGATGCCGTGCTTCTGGCATACCCGTATGATATCCGCAAGCTGCTCCAGCAGCTCGGCATGGATCTCGTCCAGTGTCAGTTCCAGTTTGGCCATGTTTTCCCCTCTATTCTTCCAGCCATTTGATGATCCTGTCACAGATCCCCTGGGCGTGCATGCCATAGCATGCACGCAGGTACTGCTGGGTGCCCACAATGGTGGAATATTCATCCTGCATGCCGATGCGGTGCAGCCTGCATCCGCTTCCCTCTTCCGCCAGAACCTCTGCCACAGCCGAACCGAATCCGCCCACCACCGTGTTTTCCTCCACTGTCACCACATGGCGGAAACGGCGGCCCAGTTCGGATACGGTTTTCACATCCAGAGGCTTTAAACAGGGGAAGGACATGACCTGGGCATGGATGCCGCATCTGAGCAGTTCCTCCCCTGCCCCCACCGCCTGGGTCAGGATCCCTCCGGCGGAAAGAATGGCCACATCCTGACCTTCCATGAGAGTCAGGGCTTCCGGCGCCTTCCAGTCCGTGATCCTGGAGGTGTGTACCCGGGGCTCCCCGCCGCGTCCAAGCCGCAGGTAGCAGGTACCCGGCGTGTCCAGCATCACCGGCACCACTGCTTCCACCTCGGAAGGGTCTCCCGGGGTAAACACGGTGACCCCGGGCAATGCCCTGAGAACCGATATATCTTCCGTGGCGTGATGGCTCATGCCCAGGGGGCCGTAGACGAAACCGCCCCCCACGCATACAATCTTCACATTCAGCTCATGGTACGCACAGTCGTTGCGTATCTGCTCAAGGCAGCGGAACGTGGGAAAGTTGCCTATGGAATAAGTCAGCACCGTGCGTCCTGTCATGGCAAGGCCCGCAGCCATGCCGGTCATGGCCTGCTCGGCAATCCCGGCGTTGATGTACTGCGCCGTGAACTTTTCCTGAAAGGGTCTTAAAACACCGAAACCCAGGTCCCCGGTGATCAGCACCAGACGCGGATCCGCTGCGGCCCTTTCCATCAGGGCCCGGACAAAGGCATCCCTCATGGTCTCTGCGCCTCCAGTTCCCGTCTGGCTGCCTCGTATTCCTCGCCCTGGGGCGTACGGTAGTGCCAGAGAATATTGTTTTCCATAAAGCTGACACCCTTTCCCTTGACGGTGTCGGCGATGATCACAGAGGGGCTCCCCCGGTGGGCTGCGGCATCCTCAAAGGCCTTTTCCAGAGCCTCCGTGTCATGCCCGTCCACCCTCAGAACATGCCAGCCAAAGGACCGCCATTTTTCATCAAAGGGTTCCAGTTTCAGGGTCTTTTCACAGAAATCCAGGGACTGCATGTGATTGTGATCCACCACGGCAATCAGGTTGTCCAGCTGGAACTGGTTGCCTTCCAGCGCAGCTTCCCACACCGAGCCTTCATCGCATTCCCCGTCCCCCAGAATCACAAAGGTGCGCCAGGGTGCTCCGTCCATTCTGGCTCCCATGGCCAGTCCCACGCCCACAGGCAGTCCGTGGCCCAGGGAACCGGTGGAAAACTCCACCCCCGGTACGCCCCTGTGGGATACATGGCCCGACAGATGGGATCCGTCAGCGTAGTGATGCCGCAGCTCTTCCACCGGGAAAAAGCCGGTTTCCGCCAGGGCAGCGTACATGGCTGCGCCGGCGTGCCCCTTTGAGAGAATGATCCGGTCCCTGTCCGGCCATGAAGGTTCTGAGGGCCTGACACGCAGGACCCGGGTATAGAGCACCGCCATGATTTCCGCCAGAGAGAATACGGCACCCACATGGCTGCCGTGGCTCACATGGGTCATCTCAAGCCCGTTGCGGCGGATCAGCCATGCGAGGACCCGGGGATCGGAAACATCCGGTTTTCCCGGCTCAAAGGCGGCATGTACCCATGCCTCATAGGTCATCCCGTCCCTGTACTCCATGCGCTTACCTGCTTTCGTTTGCCATTTTTTTCGCTTTCCCGAAAATGCCCCTGAAGGTTTCAAGAAACAGCTGTACATCCAGCAGGAAGGACTGGTGCAGGGCGTATTCCACCCGCAGCCGGTTTTTCTCCGGCAGGATGTATTTCTCGTAGTTCTCTTCCGGGTTTTCCTCGCCCACAATCTCATCCTGGCTGATAAACACCAGGGAGGAGCGGTCCGTCACCCCGGGGCGCACCCAGAGGATGCACTCCTCGTCTTTTGTGTAGCGGGTGGTGTATTTCAGCAGCTCCGGCCGGGGCCCCACAAAGGACATGTCGCCCTTTAAGATATTGAACAGCTGGGGCAGTTCGTCCAGCTTAAGGCGGCGCATGATGCGCCCTGCCCCGGTGACCCGGTCGTCATGCAGGGCTGTGCAGCCCCCGGTCTTGTCCGCATCCACCACCATGGAGCGGAACTTGAGTATGGTGAAGGTCCTGTTGTGATACCCGCCCCTGGGGGCCCGGTACAGCACAGGTCCTTCCGAATCCAGCTTCACCCATACGGCCAGGGGTGCCATGAGGATGATGCCCGGAATCAGGAGGATCAGTGCCAGGAGGAAATCCAGCACTCTCTTCACCACATGGCTGTAAAAGGGATGGGACAACGGCCCGTCCCAGTACGGCAGTTCCTCACCCACGCCTGTGCCTTTCTTTTTCTTCAGTCCGTCTGTCATGGTTGTATTCTGATCTTTCTGGTCCATCCGATGTATCATTTACGGAGCGTCAGGAACGGTTCAGTTTCCTTCCTGCATTCTCTCCAGGATTTCATGGAGATGCTCCAGTTCTTCCCTGGAATAATACTGAAGGATGATCTTTCCCTTGTTTTCAGAACCTTTCAGTGTGGCACGGATACCCGTGGTTTCCTGAAGGCGCGTCTGGAAGGCAGCCAGTTCAGCGGAAAGCTCCTTCGGCTTTTTCTTTTCCTTCTTTTCTTCATCCACAGGGTTTTTCATGGCCGCCGCTGCATCTTCCATCTGCCGGACCGTATAGTCCAGATCAATGGCAGTCTGGGCCAGCTGCAGCTGGCTTTCCCTGTCTTCCAGGCCCGCCAGCACCCGGGCATGACCGGCGCTGAGACGCCCGTCCCGGACCATATTCTGGATTTCCTCCGGCAGGGACAGAAGTCTGAGCAGATTGGCCACGGCAGGCCGGCTGCGGCCAAGACGCTGTGCCACATCCTCCTGGGTCAGGCTGCACCGGTCCATGAGCAGGCGCACACCCTGGGCTTCTTCCATGGGATTCAGGTCTTCCCGCTGGAGGTTCTCCACCAGGGCGATCTCCATGCGGGTTCTTTCGTCCAGTTCCTTCACGATACACGGGATCTCCCGCACATCTGCCTCCCGGGCAGCGCGCCATCTTCTCTCCCCGGCCACAATGGTGTACCTTTCGCCGTTTCTGACCACCAGAATCGGCTGGAGGATGCCCTGACTCTGAATGGACTGGGCCAGGCTCTCCAGGCTTTCCTTTGAGAATTCCTTGCGGGGCTGTTCGGGGTTGGGGTCAATTGTGTCAATATTGATCAGGGCAATACCCTTTTCACTGTCCTGTTCCTCTTCAGGCAGCAGGGCGTCCAGTCCTCTGCCCAGTCCATGTGTCTTCTTCGGCATGTCATTTAGCTCCCATCTTGTGCATCAGATCATCATGATTTTCTGGGTCTTTTCCCGTTGCGTTTCAGCACTTCCTCGGCCAGCTTTCTGTATGCCGTGGACCCGGCCGAGCGGGGGTCATAGATATGAATGGGTTCTCCATGACTGGGAGCTTCCCCCAGACGGATGTTGCGGGGAATGGTGGTGGCATACACCTGCTTTTTGAAGTGCTTCTTGACATCATCCACCACCTGCAGTCCAAGGTTGGTTCTCCCGTCCAGCATGGTCAGGAGAATGCCTTCCACCATCAGGTTTGTATTGAGGGAACGCTTGACTCTCTGTATGGTGCTGGTCAGGGCAGTAACACCTTCCAGTGCGTAGTATTCGCACTGGATGGGGACCAGAACAGAATCAGCCGCCGTCAGGGCGTTGAGGGTCAGAAGTCCCAGGGAGGGCGGGCAGTCGATCAGGATAAAATCATACTGGTCCTTCACGGGCTTTAAGGCTTCCTGAAGAAAATATTCCCGTTTTTCCTCATTGACCAGTTCTGTCTCTGCCCCCACCATACGGCTGTCGCTGGCGGCGATGAAGAGCCGATCCCACTCGGTGCTTTCAATGCACTGGGTTATGTTTTCAATGCCCATGAGCGCCTCATAGATGCATTTCGCGCCTGCCTCCATGCCCAGACCGGATGTGGCATTTCCCTGAGGGTCCAGATCCACCAGAAGCACCTTCTGTCCCAGTTCTGCCAGAAGCGCTGACAGATTCACTGTCGTGGTGGTCTTTCCCACGCCGCCCTTCTGGTTGGAAATTGCAATCGTCTTACCCACAGTTCCCGATCCTCCCGTTTCCTTGCATTTGCAAAGGTATCCAAATTTGCATTATATCAGAAACTCCCTGCTTGTAAAGGGTAATGCCCATTTCAGCATGCATTCCCGAACCGGCTCTGCCTGGCCCCACGCAAAAATACCCGGCCCGGACTGGCACATATCTGTGCCGTTTCCGGGCCGGGTACTTTGGGTTTACTTCAGCTTATCTTGTTTCTGCCTCAGGCAGGCTTCTCAGTAGCTCAGACCGAAGCCGGAGACATAATAGTTGCCGTCAGCATCCTGGTAGGCATAGCTGCCGCCCTTGACATTGGCCAGCACGGCGGGATCGATGTACTGATCCTTGTCATAGCCGGGCACGTCGT
>CAMOVR010000014.1 GCA_946627565.1 uncultured Clostridia bacterium | reverse complement strand
AAAAGAAAAGCCAGCCACCGAAGTGACTGACTTCTCTGTTAACCTTGTGCTAAATCAATCTCCGTCTCCTCCACAGCAGTACTCCCGCTCCAAGGATCAGGATACTGCCGAGGATTGTGAAGAGCCGTGTGCCGGGGCCGCCGGTGTTGGGAAGGGCTGCGCCGGGGGTGTTGCCGACAATGATGGTGTTAGTATTATTAGGAATCCTCAGAATTCCTGTTGAACCTCCTTCAACTTCTTCATATCCTGTTCCATTCGCTGTCTTTTTCCACAAGACAATTTCCAACTCAGCTGCTGATCCAGATTTCTGCCTCACCTCAAATACCGGGTCATCGCCAGTCTTGACATAACCTGTTGGCATTACAGATTCTTCTACTTTGTAATAACCAATAGGAAGATCTGTGAACTCAAAGGATCCGTTAAGTGTATATGTGTTACCGTCCTTAACATCAGCCTTTGTCTGAGTATACGGCGTATCCTGATCTACATGGTTGAAATTGCTATCGGTGTACTTCGTCACTGTAAATGTCGCACCTTGCAACAGGTTGTTCGGCTCCTCGTCTACCTCATCTGCATCAACCTTTTTCAATGTAACATCAATTGTACTCGGACCCTCGTCATATGTATTTGTGATCGTTACAACAGTACGGGCACCTTCTGATACAGTAGCTGATGCGGAAGTATCATCATTCACTGTCCCTGCTGTCACGGTATAAGTACGGGTATGAGTATAAACATTTCCCGAAGAATCGCCTTCAAAAATAACATCAACATTATCATTCTGCTCGGTAACTATATAAGTTCCAGGCTGAATATCTTTAATTACCAGAACACCATCATTCCACTTGTAAATGTCAGTCTGCTGCTGTCCTCCGTTTACAGTGATACCATCTACGCCATATGTGAAAATCCTGGAAGATTCGGTTTGTCCATCGAACATACCCGTAACCGTAAAGGTAATCTTTTGCTTCTGAGCATCGGTCAGCTCCACACTGCCAGCAAACACCTTCTCAATAGCAAGTGAAGTATCTACCTTTTCATTTCTGATGACAAAATTTGCACCACTTCCCGTCACGGTGACGTGGCAATTCTCGATGACATTTCCCGAACTGTCAACAGGCTTCCCGTTCTGATTTGTAACCTCCTCTACCGTATAAGTGTATTCCGTCCCGTCAGAAGCATACTTCTGCAAGCCATGTATCAACGTTGTCCAGTTTCCGATATCTGCCTCGTCTACACCGTCAGCCACATAGTTGACGGTATAAATGGTGCTGTCCTGTGAAGCTGATCGTACCACAGCACGTTGGCCATCAGTGGAGATGGTCAGAGTATCGCTGCTGCCAAAGGTCAGGTACTGTCCATCACTTCGTTTTACCTTAAAGCTGATGGATGTCGCCGCAGGTGTCGTTGTTCCGGATTTATCCCATGGTTCTACGAGTACGTTACCATCCTCGTCAATCCATTGTTTCTTTACTTCAATGTCTTTTGTAGGATGGTTTTTCACACGAAGTTTGTTCTTGCATTTCGTTGACAGCTTCAGCTTATTGTCTGTCGGAGTTGACGTCCAACTGTCTATCCAATTGCCCTGGTTATCAGATTTCCCATATTCCGGGAAGAATGTGCTGGTTGCGCTTGTGCCTGAAGAATTTAAATAGACATTTCCATCTTTATCTTTATATCCGACTTCCTCAATCCAGTATTCATAGTAATGGGTATTCAGGTTGGAATTATCCGTAGCCGGTGTCATCAGAACACTGTGAATCAGCACTCCTCCCGTCTCCGGAGTCAGCCCCAGTACCAAAGCACCATTGTCCAGCATGGTAAGTCTTGCAGGATCATCCACAAAACCGTAAACTTCCAGAGTATTTGTTCTTGTGGCTATGTCGTTGGTGAAGTCTTCAACTGCTCCTCCACTGGCCTGACGGTAAATCTTTACATACACTTCCTCCACATTGTCCGGGGTTTCCGTCCAATCCTTATCAACTTCAAGGTCGGATGCCTGCACATTCATCAGACGATCCTGATCCTGACCCACAAGTGGAGCAAATGTCGGCACCTGACCATGTGCACCGTCCCAGGCATTTGGCTGTAAGCCAATAAACCAGTCAAACTGCGGATCAATCGGGTCTTCATTCGTATTGCTGTATGCGCCGATCTCAAACGGGATATAGCGGTAATGGACTTTGACAACCGTCCCATCAGGCTTTGTGTAATAGCCATACGCAGGTAAACCGTTCTCCTGGTTCTGATCCAGAATCGTCCAATGCCACGAACTCAAACCAACACCGACATCAAAATCATTATCATTCAGGGCAACATCATGGCCCTCAGAATCATAGCCCACATAGAATGGCACCCCATAATTTGTCCATTTTACCAACGGTTCAGCATCCACCGGCGCATCAGCCAGGTAAATGCGGCGCATCAGCTGGATCTTAAGTACAATATCTCTTGTTCTGCTTGGCCATCCAGTAGTTGTCGCAAGACTTCCATCATCTTGATACTCCATGATCTTTTTCTTGATGTCCATCTGCATATACTTGGGTGAACGGTTGACAATGGTCAGTGTACCGGTATTGCCTCCGATACCACCATCCCATCCTCTTGGCATCTGCTGGTCGTTCCGGTAAGCCGTATTACTGTTCTTGTCATTGTAATAATTCCAGAGCCATACTTCGTCTTTTGTCTGCTGGCTTGTGGTTATCTCTTCCCCAGCAACTTTTATGGATCCATCCTCATTAAGTTCGCTGTTGTTGTATAGAAGAACCTGTCGATGATTATTATCATTACCAGTGTTCTCAACAGCATAATAGCCTACATCCTGACCGCTTGCATTTTTTGTCGGCAAGAAACCAGGACACTTCCATGTCCAATTATTATCCGAATTCAAAGGTATATCCACATAGCTCTCGCCATTGGATCCAACGAATATACTTCCTTCTGATACATCATCTCCATTCCTGAGACCCTGATACAAAGTAAAGCGCACTTCCGGGTAATTATCCGGATCCTCAATATCATGCCACTCTTTCTTGACATAGAAGGGCGGGATCTTTTTATTCAGGGCTAATACAGTTGTGTCATCCTCTGTAATCCGATGCGCAGCATCTCCAACAGGATTTCCATGTCCATCGGTGAATTCTGAATAGAAGCCTGACGGATGGAAATCTATCTCTGAAAAATAGTAGCTGTAATGATAAACTGTCTGGCTGTAACCATTCGCAGTTTCGTTAATCGAGCCTTCCGAGTACAACGGCAAATGGTCTATGCTCTGAGTCCATTCTCCGTCCAAGTCGAGGGTATAATAATGTCTTTCGTTCGTAAAATCGGTATCTTCACTTGTTTCAGACCCTGCACCTGTGTCAAGCACAAGATGGTCTTCATCGACGATTCCAGATTGATGCCCGGTTTGATTATCATGTTCAATAGTTGTATCACCCGCAATCGGAATGGCCACACTTACTTTATTAGCATCATCACCAGACCACGAACGAGACATCGTGAAAGTTTCATTAGTCGTAGTGTTTTTGTACTGTACTGTACCGACTCCACTAAAGGTGGCCACCACATTAACTCTGGCACCCTTCTTCACTGTAAGAGTATCCGTATTACCATCCTGACCAATCAACGTCACCGTAGCATCGGAGCCATCATAATCACTTGTATAATCCAAATGCTCTCTTGTAACATAACGCTTTAACTGGAATGTTGCAAATGCATCCTCCTCTTGAACATCGTCAAATGCACCATCTTCCCACTGTTTGTGAAGCTCCAGACCTGTTAAAGTCTCAATGATTTTTTCATCCTTTTTATGGTTCTGGACAATTACATGGTAGAACAGTTCATCATCCTCAGACAAATGCATCTCATCATCCGTATCGCCGGCATCGTGGGGCCACTCCGGTACATATATCTCTGTACCCTCCGTCAACCCATGGGTTTTATCCCACTTACTGACTGTGGTACCATTCTGCTTCAACTCGTAAGCTGTCTCATCTACGGAATATATGATTCTGTAGATACTTTGCTCTCCTTCTACATCATAATACCGATATTTCGGCAGGTTCTTAAAGGGTATATCATCTCCACTATCACCCTTGGAAATAGTGATTGGTATTACCCCATCAACCGCATGGAAAGCTGTAGTATTCGCCTCAGAGCTATCCGGGCCGCTCTCATGTACCTCGATTTCTTCCAGTACAAATGTAGCTGTCCAGGTATAGCTATCATCATCGTCAATATCAGGCCAGGTCTTATCCACGGGAACATCAACTGTATCCCATTGATTATTAACATCTACTTTATAGGTTGATTCATTATATCCAATCGTAACAGTGATCGTGTTGGTATTAGTCGTTTGTATTGGCTCTTCCTGCTCTTCATCCTCCTCATCATGATACGTTCTTGTTTCTACAATACCCTCAATGCTGTATCCTGCAGGTATTTCGTCCTCAGGTTCTGTAATTATGCACACAGAATCAACAGGCAAATTGATGACATCCAATTTGTAACCACTTGGAAGTTTGGCTGTAATTGTTGTCCCTGAAGGCACGCAACAATATCCCGAATAGTAAGCGATATTTGTCTCATCTACTTCGTCGACAACTGATTTATCGTCACCATTGATCAGCTCATACCTAAGGTTATTTGCAGTGACGAAATTAATGTCGTCAAGACTTACCGTAGTCACTAATTGCCCGTCACTATCATAAATTGAGAACCACACCCATGCATCAGAATCCGTATTATTAATGTCACCTGAATCGGCTTTACTGTCAGTTACTTCAATAGTGAATGTAAAACGACTATTCTCCGGAGCATCATCCCCTTCAACGTTCTTCACAATTTCCACGTGGCTTCGTCTGTGGTTGACCGCATTCAAAGCATTGTTTGAATCCGTGACAATAGCATAATACGCATCACCGATCTGATAATCATACTCG
Source organism: uncultured Clostridia bacterium (assembly GCA_946627565.1). Taxonomy (GTDB): domain Bacteria; phylum Bacillota; class Clostridia; order Christensenellales; family Aristaeellaceae; genus UBA2943. The sequence goes on along the minus strand of CAMOVR010000014.1, from coordinate 34,926 downwards.
TCCGTACTCGCCACTTTCTTCAGAATTACCGTTGTTGTTTCATATCCTTTACTCGGATCTGTGATGACCATAGGACGGTAAGTATCTGTTGTAAGATCCCAGTTATAGTTAGGTCCACCTTCCACATTCTCTGTGATAGTAAAGTCATGGCCAGATTCGTAGAGTGTCATCTCGCCAGACTCAACCTTTAGAAGCCCTGTGGAAACGAACGCGTCTCCCCGCCAATCCAAGTCGGGATCATCATTAGCACCGACCGTGATTGTTTTATAAAGATCGTCCTCATCCCCGTCAGCTATTACGCCCAGGTTAACGCTATCCTCAGACTCATTATCCAGTGAGTTCTTCCAATCCTTATGGATGTAAATCTTCTGTTCGGACAGATTGAGATTCGGAACCTCACCAAATAACAGCGTCTGCGGATCTCCTGATGTTGTTACAGTATCTATCTTCGTGGCTGTTTTGTAAGTTGTATTTGCACCATCTGCATTGGTTTTGAGGGTATAGCCATCCGTAGCATTACCCTCGAATTGATCCCAGATATCCTGACTATAAACATCTGTATCCCCAAAGGTAATGGTTCCGTTATTAAGTTTGGCTATAATATCGTAAGCTTCCTGGCTTGGCCAGCAAATGAAAGATACTTTGTAGGTAACACCATCTTCAAGCATGAACGCGCTGCCCATGTTCCATTCAACGGCACCGGTTACAGTATTATATACTGCTTCTGCACAGCCATCTTCCTCACGCGAAGTCCATTCTGTAAACTGAACTGCCTTTCCCAAAGCATAGGCTGATTTCTGTTCATTGGTCCAGTCGTCGTATCCGTCCGGGGTATCATCACGCTCAGCGTATTCAACGCCTGCCAAATAGGCCGACTTCTGATCCGCTGACCAAGTACTCCATCCATCCGGCTTTGTTGACTTATAATAAACGAAATTCCCATCCACATCGTAGAGCCGGTGCTCGACCTGGTTTACCTTGTCAATAGTGTTGGTCAGATCGGTGATACCATCGGACATTCTGACATCGCTCCATCCACGGGTTCCTTCCAGTTTGATGTCGTCAAGAATCTCATCAAACGCATCAGTCAACTGCTTGGGAGTGCTTGCAGGAATACCATGATCTGATGGAACCCCCGCCGCATCAAGCAATGCGCTCAAAGCATCGGTACCAACTTCACTGGAAATAGCAATCGTATAAAAATTCTTATTGTGCTCCGTAATCGATTGCACATCATCATATGCCGCATGGTTATACATGTAGTCGCCGCTCAGCGTGACTCCATTATCTGTAAATATACCAGGCTGCCCAGTGTTTGTTGTTCCAAACGATCCTGTTTCCAGATAGAAATGCATAGGATCATATGAAATAACATGTGCACTGTTTTGTGTATACTGCTGAGGAACACCTCCTCCAGTTGTTCCAGGATTAAAAATAACATTCTGCAGCCTGCTGTTAGTTAATCCATAACGTGTCTGAGATGAAGTAGGCTCACCGTCAGTAATAAAGACAACGAAGGTCATGCGGTCTGAATCAGTAGCCATCTCATTGGCCAGCTTCAGTCCGTGTTCCCAGTTTGTTCCCTTTCCCTCATATCTTGTGATCGCATTGACCGCAGCATCAAAGGTATCCTCATCTGCTGTCAGTTCCTGCCGCACATGAGCGTTCCCTGAGAATGTGATCAGTCCCATTCGGATCAGATCTTTCCCGCTGTCTTCGTTCTTCTTATATAGTATATCAGCAAAGCTGATGAGTGCACTCTTCGCCTGATTATAGCGAGAGTTAGGGTTGGTGAGATAGCCACTGTCACTGCTGTTGTTGCTAATACCCTTCTGCATGGACGACGAAAGGTCAAGAACCACGATAACGTCTGCAAGTTTTTCGGCAACAATATCCTTCTGAGAGCCTGTCACACTGAGCGACAAGGTATTCGTTCCATCACCATTTTCATCAGACTGCTTTAAAATCGCAGGAATATCGGGCGTAGAGGCAACCTCGTCAATTTTAGACGTCCCTCCTTCCGGAATTGAAGGTCTCTCGTAAACCACGTAAACATGGCTGTCATTAGAAACACTTGTCCAATTTCCGTTGTTCCGGAGAGCATTTCCTGTACGCCCGTTACTGCTGGCATAGTAACGCCAACTACCGTTGTAGTACCTTAAAAGAGGCTCTGCCTCGGTTCCGTCTGTTGGATCTGTCGCCTCCCCGGTATTATAGTAAGTTCCAGAATAGTCGTAAGTAAAATCTCTTCCGCTTCCGTCTGTGCCATTAAAATCGTAGATAAGATATGCCCAGCCATATCCTGTCGATGTGTCAGTAGGATAGGGTTGCTCGTCAAACTCATGGAATACTCCGTCTTCCATATATCCATAGTGGACAGTTATGTGATTATTGCTCTCGTATTCGATGGTCAAATCCAACCCATCTGCATCAAAATTATGTCTGTCTGTCCCTGTATAATTTGCAGACTTAACTATTTCGGAATCATTATAATATGTAATGGTCGAAGTATCTCCATGACGTTCTGCTTTAACAGAGGTCACGGTATGCTTTACTCCATCTGAATCCGTAATATATGCAGATTTATAGGTGTAATTATTGATATTTTTTCCTAACGTGCTACTAATATCGACTGTATACTCTGCTCCATCATAGAAATTATCATTATTAATGGTATATCCCACTTCATTTGGTCTTGTTATTCCATTTCCGTTTTCATCAACATAACGGGCTGTGAAAAATGCTCGATTAGTATAAGGATCCCCCCAGTTTTCCCGATAACGCCATCCTAATACAGTTGTGCTATTATTTGTCCCCGCGCTATTCCAGCTTACCGTAAATGTGGAGAAACTATTCAAAACGAACTCAGCTCGTGCAGTATCTTCGTCAGCTTCCATGTTGCCTTCAAACACAGATGCCACTGTATCTACAACGAGATCTTCTTCACTGGTATCCAGATGTTGGATTTCCAATGATTCTTGTAAATTTCCTGCAACTACTTCCTCCGGCAAAACCTTAATAGTTATAGTAACACTTACAGGAGCCTTCGGTTCAACTATCTTCTCTTCGGAATCAATAATTGAAATATCAAAGGCAGACATGCCGAACGTATTCTCGTCAAAGGAATCGTCTTCCTGTTCCTTTTGAGAGACAACCGCCTCACATGCTTCTTTGTATTCTTTGCTGTCTTCAGCATATTCAGTCACCGTCAGATCTGCGCCTTCCGGAATCTCCGCACTGTCATCATATGTTACAATAATCTCATAAGTCTCGCCAGATGCTGAAATCACTGTCTTCTTCAGCTGAGCATCCGTCACACGAATCTCAAAGACCTCTCCGGTCTTCATGGTCACGGTCAAACTCTCCGTACTCTCAAACGGCTGCACACTAATCAAAGCCCAGTCTCCGGACTCGACCACAGTTCCATTAATTCTATCGATCTGCTCCTCTGTCAGTTCAGCACTATACTGAGCCTCCAACCCTATGCTCTCTTTAATTCCTCCTACCTTACTCTCTTCATCAACCTTCCCGACCCAGACCAGATCCGGGCTTGAGAACACCACGCTCTCAACATCCCTCACAAACTCCCAGGTATCCTCAGACACCACCACACCATCCAGTGTGAGCGCCGTTGCATCCTGATTCTCTATACCTGTCTCTTCCCCTGCCAGGTAGACATCGGAATTGCCCTGATTTTCGGCGTTTTCGGCACCCACCGAGGTACCTTTTTCCCCATTTTCATCTTGATTATCTATACCCGGTACTTCCCCGGGCAATTGGACATCGTCATTTTTGGCCTCATTTTCCTCATTTTCATCCGTTTTTGCGACCCCAAGCACCTCCATAAGCTCAGAAAAGCTGATAAATCCGCCTCCGGGGAGTGAAAACTCGTACATCCGCCCATCCACTTCCCAGTGGAAATCCACGGTATAGGAAACAGCAAACGTGGAGAATCCCTCTGTAGAGAAGCTTATGGAGCAGATTTTCCCATCCGCAACGGCACATTCTGCATCGTCAATAACTTCCAGTTCTCCATCCTTCAGATGGTACACACAAATCTCTTTGACCCTGGCATTCCTGCCTGCTGGTGCCTGGGGAAGCTCCACATCTGTGTTCAACACAAGTTCTGCACCTGTCTGGATCGGTTCCCCATCAGGTCCTATAAGGGAAATGTCAAACCAGAGGACGGGCTGGGCAGCTTCTCCCAGGGTTTCCAACACAGCCTGCTCCACCATGGCTATTTCTTCTTCAGACGGTTCAGCTGCCTTTACGGAAAGGGCAGTACCTGCAGGAACCTGTGTCTTTGCAGTAAAGGAGCCTGCTTCAGAAATGACTTTCTCCCCTGCCGGCACAGGACCCGGATGGTTCAGTCGGATCTGAATAAGCGTTCCATCAGAAAGTGCCAGGGACAGCACCACTTCCCCAAAGAAGTTGTGCGCCACCAGGGTTTCACCTTCCACGGAAACAAGATTGCTGTCAGACAGACCGGTTATCCTGAAAGTAGGCGAAATGATCCCGTTTTCTGTCAGGATATCCTTTATTTCAACTGAATCAGAAAGCATCCTGAAGCTGAAATCTCTGGTTTCCGGAAGAACAGGTCTCTCTGGTTTTGTAAAACCCGAGATCGTAAACACAATGCTGTCAATATCCTTTTCAAAAAGAACAGATGCTTCTTCCATGCTCTCTGTAAGCAGGATCTGTCCGTCCTCGTACAGGATACCGTTTCCCTCTGTCAGAACAGACGCTTCCTCCAGGAAGGCAGCATCAAACATACTCCAGGCCATACCTTCCGGCAGAGTAAGGGTATATACCGGGTTATCTTCTTCGTCTGAACTCGCGTTTTCCAGGAAGGAGACCGGGTAAATAGCCGCCCTGCCCAGATCAAAATCGTATTCAATTCCGGGAACGCTGTATCCCAGTTCTGCGTATCCGGACAGATCCAGGGTAACCTCTGCCTTCTCATAGACATATTCCACGGTATAGCGCAGGATAAAGGTCCCGAGTTGCTCCGTGGTAAAGACAAGCATCCCGTCCTGCATGGATGCGTCAATCCGTTCTGTCCCGCTCTCCAGCAGACGGAAGACCTCATACTGCGTATCCTGCTTCACAGTCCGCTCCGGAAGGATGCTTTCAGGATCCACGTCAAGATTTACCTTCACGTTATAAAGACCGTCTTCCGGACAGGTCCTGTCTTGCATGGATACGGAAAAGGCAGAATACCCGGAGACCAAAAGCCCTTCCTGCTCCTGCGCAAGGGCATATGAGGAAACCAGGTATTCTGTCTTTTCTTCATCGTACTTTTCAAAGTTAACTTCCGTCATGCCCGGCACACTGCCATCCAGGATCCCTATTTCCACATTTTCACCAGAAAGCACGGCAATGGGATCCCCGGAAATGGCTGTCATAACCGGCTCTACATATTCAGAGATGACATCGGCATCCAGATCCGACTCCATGGCAGCGGAAACATAGGGTATTTCTGCTTCTTCCATCTGTTCCGAAAGAAGTATTCCGGAATTGGAATAGACGGCAGTGACCTGTATATCTGCATGAATCACCGTATCTTCCGTAAATTCCCTGCCATCTGCAAACCAGCCTTCAAAGGTCGCCCCATCTTTCTCAGGGGCTTCAGGAAGACTGTTCAGACAACTCCCGTCCAACGCATACAAACGGGCCATTTCCATATTGTCCGCAAGAAAAACAACCAGATGGCGGGTGTCTGCCTTGTATTCTACGGAAACGACTTCATTCCATCCCTCCGCCCCGGATAATTCAAGGGGTAAAGTCTGGAAAACCAACACAAAAGCCAACAGCAGCGATACGATCCTGTACTTCGTCATATGATCATGCTTCCTCTCAGGACACAGCGCGGATTTGGGATTTGGATAAAATCCCAAATCCGGCACGGGCATTCAGTAACAAACGCAGCTTCTGGAATCCTTATTTTTCTTCATTACAGCTGTCAGTTATGTACCGCAGATCTCAATGTTTTCTCTGTTCTTAAGGGTACAACATGTATCCGGCAGAGGCTTCAGAATGCCTGGATCCATGGTTTGCACTTTCTTATAGATCTGCATATTTTCACAACGAATGATACGCCGAATTGCATGTAAAATCAAGAAACAGCATTGCGCAAGTATTGACATTTCTTCTTAATATTGCATTTATTATATCAATATTATATTGTTATGTTGATGTATAATTCAATCCCGAATCGTCACTTTGTTTATGTACTTTATGACATTTGTGCAATAATATTTTATTTGCACAGAGCTCAGCACGTTAAAAAATTGACGAATATGCATGCAGACCGTATACTTTCATGGCACTTCAGTTTTTGGTTCAGAAAGGACGATCCCATGTCAGATACCATCGCCGCCATTGCCACTGCCCCGGGCGAGGGCGGAATCGCCATTGTCAGGATCTCGGGTCCGGCGTGCGAAAAGCTCCTTCAGTGTATATTCCGTCCCGCATCCCATCTGCCCCTTCAGGATCATCTTCTCACCTATGGCCATATCCTGGACGGGGACCAGGTGGTGGATGAGTGTATGGCGGTTATTATGAAGTCCCCCCGCAGTTATACCCGGGAGGATGTGGCAGAGTTCCAGGTTCATGGCGGATACACTTCAGCCTCCCGCGTCCTTGACCTGTGTCTCCGCTCCGGCGCACGCCTTGCTGAACCTGGCGAGTTTACCCGGCGTGCCTTTCTGAACGGACGCCTGGACCTTTCCCAGGCTGAAGCTGTCATGGCTCTCATATCTGCCCGGGGAGAACAGGCAAGACGGGCTGCCGTCCACCAGCTGGAAGGCGGTGCCTCCGCCTTTATCCGTCAGGTTTCGGACCAGCTGTATGATATTCAGGCCGGCATTGCCGCCTGTCTGGATTATCCGGAGGAGATCAGCGAAGAGGAAGCTGCCTCGGATCTTGGGCCCAAAATCCATGCCCTTTCCGAAACCCTCCTATCTGCCTGCGATGAAAGAGCTGCCCGGCTCCTGCAGCAGGGGCTTACCGTAGCACTCTGCGGCCGGCCCAATGTGGGCAAGTCCAGCATCCTGAATCTCCTTCTCGGGGAAGAAAAGGCCATTGTCACCTCCATTCCCGGTACCACAAGAGACCTGGTGGAGGGAGAACTCATGCTTTCAGGCTGCCGCATCCGTCTTATTGATACCGCCGGTATCAGGGAAACGGATGATGTGGTGGAAGCGGAAGGTGTGCACCGGGCACGTCAGGCTGCTGAGCGGGCAGACCTGGTGCTCCTGGTGGTGGACAGTTCAAGCCCTCTGACGAAAGAGGACCGGGAGATGCTCCTGAGCCTCAAGGACCTGCCGCTGGCCATAGTGCTGAATAAACAGGACCTACCATCCGGCGGCACGGAAGAACAGCTCCGTTCCCTTCTCCCTGACCTGCCCCTGATCCCCGTCTGTGCCCTGAAGCAGGACGGGTGCAGAACTCTCAAGGACTATATCCTGGAAAAGGCCAGGGTCTCAGACCTTCTTTCCCTGACCCAGCCCCGGCACATGGATGCCGCCAGGCGTGCAGCCCTTGCGCTTCAGGATGCAGAAGAAACCCTTCTGCATGACGCACTGGACCTGTGCACCCTGGATCTTGACCGGGCCCAGGCCGCCCTATCGGAGATCACCGGGGACAATGTGGAAGAATCGCTTCTGGACCGGGTCTTCTCCACCTTCTGCGTCGGCAAATAAGAATATTAGCTAAAGGACAGAATCTGACATGTCAAAAAAGTACGGTGTGCTCCTGGATTACCTCATCATGACCGCCGGTACCCTCCTCATGGTCCTTGGTATCTATTTCTTCAAGTTTACCAACCACTTTTCCACCGGCGGTGTCAGCGGCATCTCCGTGATTATGGCCCACTATTTTCCCTCCACCCCCGGTACCATCGGGCTGAGCATCAACATTGTGCTCCTGATTCTGGGCTACCTGGTGATGGGAAAAAGCTTCGGTGTCAGAACCACCTATGTCACCCTGCTGCAGTCCGGTGTCATCTGGCTTCTGGAGCGGCTGGTGCCCATGGATCACCCCATTACGGATGAGCCCTTTCTGGAGCTTGTGTTTGCCGTGGGACTGCCGGCCATCGGGTCAGCCATCCTCTTTAATGTGGATGCCTCCAGCGGCGGCACGGATATCATTGCCATGATCATGCGCAAATACACCACCTTAAACATCGGTGTGGCCCTGCTCATATCCGACTGCATCATCACCGTGTCCGCCTGCTTTGCCTTCGGCATGACAACAGGCCTGTTCTCCATCCTGGGCCTCATCATGAAATCCCTGGTGATTGACCTGGTACTGGAAAACGTGAACACCAACAAGTGCTTTCATATCATCACCGCCCATCCGGATGCGCTGGAGGACTATATCCTCACCAAACTGCACCGGGGTGCCACAAGGCTGCACGGTGAAGGCATCTATACCCATGAGGGCAGAGAGGTTATCCTGACGGTGGTCAACCGCCGTCAGGCCGTACACCTGCGCCGGTTCGTGAAGGCTGCCGATCCTTCCGCCTTCCTGCTTATCACCAACACTTCCGAGATCATCGGGCGCGGCTTCCGCGGCGTCAACTGAGCTGCTGCGCCTTACATATGCTGCCATCCTGTGCAGCAGACAACAGAAAGAGCTATTATGGAAACCATAACCAGTCTGCATAATCCCAAAGTCACGGTCTGGAGGTCCCTGCGGGACCGGAAGGGCCGTATGGAAACCGGATCCTTTCTCGTGGAAGGCAGAAGATCTGTGGAGGAGGCCATCCGAAGCGGTGCATCCATCCTGTCCCTGATCCTCCAGGATGACTACACAGAACCCCTCCCCCAGCTGTCCGCCCCGGTCTACCGGGTGCCGGCCCACCTCATGGCCCATATCTGCGATACCAAAACGCCCCAGGGCATTGCCGCCCAGACGGCTTTTCCTGACTTTCCCTTCCGTGGCGGGAAGATCCTGGCACTGGACGGGGTACAGGACCCCGGCAATGTAGGTACCATCCTGCGTACCGCAGATGCCGCCGGTATGGACGGCCTGATCCTTTCAGACAGCTGCGCGGATATCTATGCCCCGAAGGTGCTCAGAGCCACCATGGGCTCCATCTTTCATCTTCCCTGCCAGCGTGTCGCATCCCTGCCGGACCGCCTGTCCCAGCTGGCTGCCTCCGGTATCCCGGTGCTGGCCTCCGTTTTAAACGGAAACCCCTTTTTTGCCGTCCTGAATACTCTGCCCGACAGCTTCTGCCTGGTCATCGGCAATGAAGGCAACGGCATTTCCCAGCAGGTACAGGACGTGTGTACCCACCGCCTGACACTGCCCATGCGCGGGGATGCCGAATCCTTAAACGCTGCCGTGGCAGCGGGCATCATGATGTACGCCCTGTGCAGCCGGAACGAATGGGGAGGGGCCTGAGATTGATCTATGTAACCTCAGACCTGCACGGCTACCCGCTGGAGGGCCTGCTGGAACTGCTCTTCATTGCGGGCTTCACAGGTCAGGATGAGCTCATCGTCCTGGGGGACGTCATCGACCGGAACGGGGACGGCGGGGTCACCCTGCTTCAGTGGATCATGGATACCCCAAATGTTCACATGCTCATGGGCAATCATGAGGCCATGCTGCTGGACAGTGCCTTTGCCCTGGCGGGATCCCCGGATGAGATTGTCATGCCTGCCCAGCCGGAGCTGGCGGAACGCCTCTCCAGATGGCTTGTCAACGGCGGCCTGCCCACACTGCGATCTCTCAGAACCATGAGCATGCAGGATCCAGAGGGGCTCCAGCGTCTGCTTGCGTATATCCGGGGCCTGCGCCTGTTTGAGTTTGTTCGGATCCGGAACCAGACCTGTCTTCTCACCCATGCAGGTCTTGGCAACTTTCAGCCGAAGAAGCCCATTCCCTCCTATACACCCCTGGAGCTGCTGTGGAACCGGCCTTCTCCCATGGAAACCTATTTCCGGGATGTGTTCACCGTCTTCGGCCATACCCCTACAGCCCTCTACGGGCCCCAGTTCCGGGGAAGAATGCTGATGACGGAAACTTGGGCGGATATAGACACCGGCGCATCCGCGGGCGGACACCCCATGCTCCTGCGCCTTAATGACCTTCAGCCCTTCTATATGGACAGTCCTCTCCAGGACTCTGACCCCCTGTGAAAGGAAGCTATCTGATCAAATGAACGTACTGGTTATAAACGGTTCCCCCTCCGGTGAAAACAGCATTACCCTCTGTACGGTGAAATACCTTCAGGTACTTTTTCCCGATGTGCAGTTTCACACCCTGCAGGCAGGCCAGCAGATCCACCGCCTGGAAAACAGCTTTGACGAAGTGATCCCGCAGCTGGAAGAAGCCGATCTCCTGCTTTTCTGCTATCCGGTCTATACCTTTCTGGTGCCGTATCAGCTGCACCGCTTCCTGGAGCTGATCCGGGAGCATGGGGTCAACCTTACAGGCAAATTCGCCACCCAGATCTCCACCTCCAAGCACTTCTATGACGTCACCGCCCATCAGTTTATCGAGGACAACTGCCATGACCTGGGCCTTCGACCCATCCATGGCCTGTCTGCCGATATGGAGGACCTGCTGACGGATAAGGGACGCATGGAAGCGCAGACCTTCTTTGCCCATGTGCTGTGGTGCATGAAAGCCGGTATTTCAGAGCCCGCACCCCGCAGGGCTGCCATGCTGCCCCGGTCTGTGCCGGATATGGACTGTCAGCTTCCTGCCGTGACAAAAAAGGCAGGCCGTGTGGTGATTGTCACCGACAGTCCGTCAGAGCATCTTTCTGCCCTGATCTCTGTCTTTTCCGCACGCCTGCCCTGCGCATCCGAAGTGGTGGATCTTAAGGATTTCCCCTTTGCCGGCGGGTGCCTTGGGTGCTTTCACTGCGCCAGGGACGGGAAATGTGTCTATAAGGACGGTTTTGATGCCTTCCTCCGGGAGAAGATCCAGACCGCAGATGCCACCGTGTACGCCTTTCAGATCAAGGGCCATTCCATGGGCTCCCGCTTCAAGCTCTATGATGACCGTCAGTTCTGTAACGGACACCGCACCGTCACCATGGGAAAACCGGTGGCCTATCTTGTGGACGGGGACCTGGAAGCGGAACCCAACCTCCGCATGGTCATGGAAGCCAGGGCCCAGGTGGGCGGAAACTTCCTGGCCGGCATCGCAGAGGACACCGCCCGGTGCCTTGACGTGGCCATTTCCCTTGACTATGCCATCTCCAACAGCCTGCAGGCACCCAAAAACTTCTATGGCGTGGGCGGCATGAAGATCTTCCGGGACCTGATCTATCTCATGCAGGGCCTCATGCGGGAGGACCACAGGTTCTATAAGGCCCACGGCTTCTATGACTTTCCACAGAAGCACCGGGGCCGGGTGCTGGGTATGTACTTTGTCTCGTTCCTTATGAACTTCGGTCCCATCAAAAAGAAGGCCAGGGCTTCCATGACAAAGGGTATGCTCATGCCCTACAACAAGGTTCTGGAAAAGGCCCGGAAGGAAAACGATCTGGACAGCAATCCTGAAAAGGCAGTCGGTACGGCACCAGAAAAGGCAGCCGAAAAGACAGCTGGAAGCACGGAGGCCCTTCCTCAGAGCGAAACGAAGGAGGAGAAAGAACATGATACTCAACTGTGACGGGCTCCGCATCCAGGCAGACCTGGACATGCCGGAAAAAAAGGCAGACAAAATGCCTCTGGTGGTGCTGATCCACGGTTTCACCGGAAACCGGCAGGAACGGCACATTCTGGCGGCTGCCAAAACCATGAATGAATGCGGCTTTGCCGTCCTGAGGCCGGATATGTACGGCCATGGGGAAAGCGACGGCAAATTCGGGGAACACACCCTTTACAAGTGGCTCACCCAGGCCCTGTTCATCACAGACTACGCCAGGTCCCTGCCCTTTGTCTCCGAGGTGTATCTGTGCGGTCACTCCCAGGGCGGCCTTACCGTGATCCTGACAGCTGCCATGAAGCAGGATCAGATCGCCGGCCTGATGCCACTCTCCCCTGCCGTCATGATCCCGGAGCAGGCCCGCGCCGGCACGCTGCTGGGCACGAATTTTGATCCCTGCCATGTGCCCGACAGCCTCCATACCTGGGACGGTCTTGTGCTGAACGGCAACTATATCCGGGTGGCCCAGACCATCCGGGTGGAGGATGCCGTAGACGCCTATAAGGGCCCCGTCCTCATTATCCATGGCGCGGCGGATGATGCTGTTCCCATCTCCTTTGCCACCCGCACGGCACAGCGCTATGCAAACTGCCATATGGATGTAATCCCGGAGGACGATCACTGCTTTAACAGACACCTGGATCTTATGACAGACGCTCTGAAAGCCTGGCTCCTGAAAGTCCATCCCGCCGGGGACTGCTGACACGGCGCATATCTTTCTTCCCGGGGAATCAGGTATCTTGCCTGCTTCCCCGGGTTTCTTACTGCGGTTGCCTGTGCTTATATTACTTAATCGTTTAAGTATATGAAAACCATACCAGATTGTACATGTCGTGCATGCAGTCCTGTAAAACAGCAGGGGCAGCCCGTTCCGCCCGTCCCCGGGCGGGAGCCGGTGCTGCCCTGCACAGATCTATTCAGTGTCATTTTTCCTCTTTATCCCTGTTTTCTTCCTCCATGGCCTCCCCTTCCCGCTCATGGATGGCGATGGTCTGGACGGTCCTGGTGATCTGCATATCCAGTTTGGAAATGCGCTGGTCCATGAGGAACAGTTTGATGATCAGCAGGAAGATCACAATGAGGAACACCAGATTGGCGGCGCTCTGCACGCCGATCCATTCGGAAAAACGTATGGCGATGCCGGGGAAGATTCCAAGTAGCACCAGGATCAGGGAAAAGAACAGCCAGAAGACGGAATCCCCTGTCCGCATCCTGCTGTTGCGCACCCGTCTGAGAACATACACAGCGGTCATCACGGACCCCAGTATGAGCAGTATCCTCATTGCCCAGGACATGTCTGACTCTCCTTTTTCATGACCCACTGCAGGAAAAAGATGTTCATGCACATCTGGACCATATAGAGCATGGAGGCTCCGAAGTCCAGATAGCTCTCGCCCTTTTCCCTCTCCCGCATGCGGACCTGGTATTCTTCCATTCTGGCGCCCCCTCTGAGGAGCTGGGCCACCGTATCCGGTTCCGGCCTGGCATTGAGTTCAACGGCCAGCTCCTTCAGCACCCGCCTGCCGTACAGGCGCATGCCGGAGGTGGGGTCCATCACCGTCTTTCCCGTGGTCACCCGTATGGCCCAGGAAATCAGGGCATTGCCCGCCATACGCATGGTGGCGGGGCGCTTTTCCGTCACAAACCTTGACCCGATCACCAGGTCCAGGTCCTTTTCTTCCATCAGGGCGGCCATATCCGGGATATAGGCCGGGTCATGCTGGGCATCCCCGTCGATCTGAATCACCGCGTCATAGCCCATCTCGCAGGCGTATCTGACCCCGGTCTGGAAGGCACCGGTCAGGCCCAGGTTGGCCGGCAGATCCAGAAAGGGATACCCCTGCGCGCGGCACAGGGCTTCCGTGCCGTCCGTGGACCCGTCGTTGATGATGACAAAATCATACTGGGGAACCTTCTCCCTCAGTTCGGAGATCACCCTGGGCAGGTTTTCCTCCTCATTGAAGGCAGGGATCACCACAAGGAGCTTCAAAGGTTTTTCCTCCTGTTTCGCTGTTGGTTCAGGCTTTAGTTTCAGTTGTAATATACAATGCAGGTATGCAGCACCGACACAAAGCCCATATAGCCGCATATGCCGAGGCAGACGCCGTTATACCAGCCCCTGGGAATGGAATTGCGTATATTCCCGGATCCCAGCATGGCCAGGATGGGATACATCAGGGGCAGCAGGTACCTGGGCTGCACCCCGCCTATGCCCTCGGACCCTACCGGATTATAGGAGACATACAGGGCGGTGGTCAGCAGCACAATGGTGGCCGCCGCAAACAGCAGCACAATGACCCGGATGCCGGGTCCCGGCTTTTCATCCGCTTCGCCCCGATCCGTAAAGGCTGCAACGGCCAGAAGAATCAGGCACAGGATGCCGTTGGGAGCGCTGCCCATGTAGGCAAAGAAGGTCAGGGCCCCGTTCATATAGTTCACATTCAGGTATTCCCTCAGGAAGTTCAGCAGGATCTCCGTGTACTTCAGGGGATTGCCCAGGATAAAGGCCACCTGCCCGAAGGCGTTGACCCCGTCCCCGCCCCGGGTATCCCCGGTCCCGTCACTGAAGATGAAGGGCAGGACAAAGGAAACCAGCAGCAGGAACACGGCAAGCAGCACACCATAGATAAAGCGCTTCCAGGCTTTCCCGTCCCGGAACCGGCTTTTTGGCAGAAGCAGGGGCAGGAGCACGATGGGAAAGTAGATGGCCTTGGCAAGACAGCCAAAGAAACCGGAAAGAATCATGACCAGCTGGTCTTTTTCCGAAATGATCCCCTTTTCCTGCCACTGGGCCGTGAAATAGGCAAACAGCAGAGCCAGACAGCAGGTAACCGAGGGGTCATAGCTGTAATTGCTGGCCAGGAAGATGGCCTCGGGGATCATGAGGACAGAAGCCAGGATCAGCTTGCCCGACTTAAGCCTCCTTATGGCAAAGTACCCGATGATGCTGTAGGCCAGAAGGCCGGTAAAGCGGCCCAGGGACCAGGTCAGCCAGTAGCTGAGATGGAAGAGCCTTCCCAGGAACAGGCCCAGGCCATAGAAGGCCATCCAGACCTCCTTGGGCTGCATGTGAAAGCCCACCGTCACGTAGACGGAGCCCTTCGCATTGGCCTCGTCCCTTGCTTTCAGAAACGCATCCCTTTCCTCGCCCAGGGCATAGATTTTCACATTGGCCGCATCCATGGCGTCCATATCCGCCTGGGTGTAGCGCACATGGCCCATGGTAGAAAAGTTCAGGGCGTGCTGGTAATGGAAGCCGTCGTCCCAGGCCACCACGGAACTGGCGGGCATAAGGAAGGACATGAGGCCCCCGATCATGATCATGAACGCCAGAAAGAAGATCTCCGGCTTTTTCGAAAGGGTTTGCCGGAAAGTCGCCATCATGGCCAGGGAGATGCCGCACAGCAGGGAGAACAGGTCAATCATCCAGTTGCTCTCCGCCTTATGGTACAGGTACACCACCAGGAACCTGGTCAGGAAAAACATGGCGGCGGCGCTTGCAGCAAAAATACCAAGAAGCAGAAGATCCCGGCGCCAGGAAGCCGAAAGGGCGGATACAAGGGAGGAAAACCCTTTTTTCAGTCCGTTCAGCAGATATTTCATCAGACCCAGGGGAAAGAGCACCACCAGGAGGATCAGCTGCATGAGGAAGGTAAAAAAGAGCCGCAGGGCATCCCATTGTTCCACCAGCGCCGTTCTTCCGCTTTCATGCAGATATGTCCTGGATGTTTCCAGCAGGTCAGGGTCTTTGATGATGGTCACGTCCATATCCGTGAAGATGGGAGGGAGCAGGTGCAGCTGCAGAGCTTCCAGACCCACAGCCATAAGCAGGGCTGCGACCACCAGGATCACCCACCTGACAGCTGTCTTATGTTTCTTGATCGTCTCCGGCATGTGCTACCTCCTGTTATTTCAGCCCTTGGGAACGGGGAGATTATAAACAATCCCGCAGGCAATGGCAAGATGACGCGGCACCGCAGCATTATATGCGTCCCCTGCCTGTTCCATCTGCATGTCCGCCCCCTTTATGAAGGTCTTCCATGCATGCGCCACGCAGAGGCTTTCCGTCATGTCCTTCCCTGAAGATTTGCCATGTTTTGCCTTATATCCTGCATTGCATTCCCGGATGCATCGTGCTACACTCCCTCCCCGACGGGCCTGTCCCGGACATACGCCGACAAAGAAGGAAGAACCCATGCAGAAATATCTCTGGGCATCCCGGGAGGACCGGGAAAGAGGACCGGAAAACATCGGCCTGGTTCAGCTCGCGCTGCCCATCCTGCTGGAAAACATCCTGCGAAGCACCGTGGGAGTCATAGACGTGGCTTTCCTGAGCCGCCTCTCTGACAGTGTGGTCAGCGCGGTCTCGGTGGCTTCCCAGTACATCCTGGTGTGCATCATCGTCGCCTCCTCTCTGGCAGGCGGCTCCATTGTATGCATCAACCAGGCCATAGGAATGCAGAACCGGAAGCGGGTCAATACCCTGGCCTCCATTGCCGTGGCAGCCAACATGTGCCTTGGCATCCTCTTTGGTATTCTGTTCTTCTTCGGCGCCTGTCCCCTGCTTCTGATCATGAAGCTGGAAACCGCCTCTCAGGATGCAGCCCTGCGCTACATGCAGATCGTGGGCGGCCTTATGATCTTCCAGTGCATTGAAATCGTCATGGCCAGCCTGTGCCGTTCCATGGGCCATCCCAATGCCCCGCTGCTGATCAACCTCATCGGGAACCTGGTGAACATCGTCGGCAACTATATCGCCATCTTCCACGGAAAAGCCATTGGCCTGGATCCCCTGACGGGTGTGGCGTATGCCACGGTCCTAAGCCGCGTGGTGGGCATGCTCCTGTCCCTGAGCATTGTATACCGCTCCGGTATCCGCCCGTCTCCCAGCTTCCTCTTTCCCTTCCCGAAGGATGATATCTGGCTTTCCCTGTCCATAGGAATTCCCGGGGGCCTTAACAACATCGCCTATTCCGTAAGCCAGATTGTCACCACGGCCATCATCTCCCTGACCGGTGAAACCCTTATTGCCGCCAAGGTCTATGTCAGCAACATCGTCCAGTACATCTACCTCATCGGCATGGCCTTTGGCAGCGCCAGCGGCATGCTCATCGGCTACAAGATTGGGGCAGGCCGCTTTGATGAGGCCCGCACCATCCGCTCCCTGGTGGGGCGCATCGGACTGGCCTCCAACATTTTCCTCTCCCTGCTCTTCATCCTTCTGCGCTATCCCCTTCTGCGGTTTTTTACAGACAATGAAACCATCCTTCAGATCGGTTCCAGTCTGTTCTTCCTGGACCTGTTTGTGGAAATCGGCAGGTCCCTCAACCACACCAACGCCAGCGCCCTGCAGGCAGCCGGGGATGTCACCTACCAGATGGTGGTCAACCAGCTCAGCGGCTGGATTATCTCCGTTGGCGGTGCCTATGTGCTGGGCATTCTCCTGCACATGGATCTCTACGGGGTCTGGATTGCCTTCGCCCTGGACGAGTTAACCCGGGGCCTGCTGCTGCTCAGAAGATGGAAATCAGGCAAATGGGTGGCGGATGCCCAGCTGCGCCGCTCCAAAATCGCAGGCGCCTGACGGCAGCCATGTAAAACGCAAAAAGACACACAGCGCTTTCCGACGCTGTGTGTCTTTTGTATTGGCGTTATCTTATTCGTTGTTGCGCCTTGAATAGTTCGGGGCTTCCTTGGTGATGTAGATATCGTGGGGATGGCTCTCCAGGAGACCCGCATTGGTGATCCGGACAAAGTGGGCGTCACGGCGCAGGTCATCGATGGTGGGGGCACCGCAGTAGCCCATGCCGGCCCTGAGGCCGCCGATCATCTGATAGACGGTATCCGCCACCGGTCCCTTGTAGGGCACGCGGCCTTCCACGCCTTCGGGCACCAGTTTCTTGGCGTCCTCCTGGAAGTAGCGGTCCTTGGAGCCCTCGGCCATGGCTGCCATGGAGCCCATGCCGCGGTATACCTTGAAGGATCTGCCCTGATAGATTTCCATGGCGCCGGGGGATTCCTCCGTGCCCGCCAGCAGGCTGCCCAGCATGACGCAGGAACCGCCGGCTGCCAGTGCCTTGACGATATCGCCGGAGTACTTGATGCCGCCGTCAGCGATGACACGGATGCCGTACTTGTCGGCTTCCTCCGCGCAGTCCGCCACTGCAGTCACCTGGGGCACACCGATGCCGGCCACCACACGGGTGGTACAGATGGAACCGGGGCCGATGCCCACCTTGACGCAGTTGACGCCGGCGGAGATCAGGTCATGGGTGGCTTCCGCCGTGGCCACGTTGCCGGCAAACAGCTGGATATCGGGATAACGGTTGCGGATGGCTTCCACCTGACGGATTACGCCGGTGGAATGTCCGTGGGCTGTATCGACGTTGATCACGTCCACCTTGGCTTCCAGCAGGGCGTCGATGCGTTCGAAAACGTCCTTCGTCACGCCCACGGCAGCGCCGCACAGCAGCCTGCCCTTGGCGTCCTTGGCGGAGTTGGGGTACTTCTGGTTCTTTTCAATGTCCTTGATGGTGATGAGGCCCCGGAGCATGCCGTTTTCGTCCACAATGGGCAGCTTCTCGATGCGGTGTTCCGCCAGAATTTTCTTGGCGTCCTCCAGGGTGGTGCCCTCCGGGGCGGTGATCAGGTCAGTACTGGTCATGACCTCCCCGATTCTGCGGGTGTAATCCGTTTCGAAGCGGAGGTCACGGTTGGTCAGGATACCCACCAGTTTTCCGTTCTCCGTAATGGGCACACCGGAGATGCGGTACCTGGCCATCAGGTTCTCTGCATCCTGCACGCTGTGATTCGGGGAAAGGAAAAACGGATCCGTTATAACGCCATGCTCAGACCGCTTCACGCGGTCAACTTCCCTGGCCTGGGCTTCAATGGACATATTCTTGTGAATAATGCCGAGGCCGCCTTCTCTCGCCAGAGCAATGGCCATTCTGGAATCCGTTACAGTATCCATGGCAGCAGACAGAATCGGAATGTTCAGCCGGATGACATCCGTCAGCTGAACAGACAGGTCAACATCCTTGGGCAGTACGTCGCTTCGGGCAGGTATCAGCAGTACATCATCAAAAGTCAGGCCTTCCGGAATTACCTTCTGCAGCAATCCAATCCCTCCAAATCTAAGGTTTGTCGCATTGTAACAGCTCTCTCATTCCTTGTCAACGTACTGTAAGGCAGAAAACATGGCAGAAAATCTGTCTGCCCTTTGAAAACAGGCATCTGACGGCCCTGCACTTCTCCCTGTTTTCCCATCTGTCTGTTTCTTTTTCCCTGCGTCCCCGTCTTTTCAGGCGTCTTCCGGCATAAAGACTCTGTCCTTCGTATCTCAGGGAAACGGAAAAGGGACAGCCCTGAGACTGTCCCGTAAAGACTGCTTATGTGGGTGCTGCCGTCTGCATGGAAACCGGGGCCGTGGCAGGCCAGGCCCGCAGTCTCTGGAGGCAGCCCCGGAGGGCCTCCTCCATGTCATCCCCCTGCCAGATGGCAGACAGGCCTATAATCTGGTTGGCGTACACATCCGAAAGCACCCCGTCAGGCCGCAGGGCCCCCGGAAAGAGCAGGGATGCCATCTGGGGGAAGAGACTCCCAAAGAGCATGATGAAGTTCCCAAGCAGCCAGTCCAGCGGGACGGTATTCCGGCACGCCGTGATCCTGGCCCTGGTATCCTCCCGCTTTTCCTGCAGAAGCAGGCCGAAGGCGGCTTCCATCTTGTTTTCCGGGCTCATCTGAAGCATCATCCGCTTCACCGGCAGCGACTCCCGCATGGGGAGATACGCAAAGCGCATCAGGGCGTTTTTCAGGTTCTCGGGCAGTACCATATAGATCTGGCTGCCCCGGCCGCACAGCACCACGGGCAGGGTTTCCGGCAGCCTGTCCACCAGGGTGGAAGTGTTTCCCGCTTCCTCCACAGCCAGCCCGCACAGCACCATTTTCCGGCACATTTCCAGGAGAAGCAGGGCCTGGCTGTAATCTCCCGTGCCGGACATGAGGGCCTGGGAGAGTGCCCCTATGGTTTCCTGCAGATACGGTCCCAGCAGCAGATCCACAAAATGCCGGCTCTTTTCCCAGTCCAAAACGGAGTCCCGGGAGCGGAGAAGGCTTTCTGTAAAATTCCCGTTATCAAGGTATGTGAACCGCCGCATGTCCTGAGCCGCTGTAAGCGGAATATCCAGAAAGGCGGTATGCCAGGCAAGGGCGAACCCGTCCCCGGCATCCATCTCCAGCACCGGCCCCGGCATACCCCTAAGCCACAGGGCAATGGCCGCGTCCCCGCCGCCAAGGTCCAGCATGAGGAAAGAAGTGCGGTTCATGGCCTGATACAGGTACTGCCCCGCAGCCCTGGTATCGTGCCATGCTGAGGCAATGCCCCTGCAGGGCATACCGCACAGGTTCTGCACGTCCCTTGCGGCGCTCTGGGCTTCCTTTTCCAGGCGGCCCCAGTCTTCCTGGCTGGCGCTGTGGGGCACGGAAAGCCGCCAGGTGACGGACGACCTGCCCTGCATGGCCTGATTCAGGCAGACTTCCAGCATGAGCTGGCGCAGCAGGATGCGCTGGGCCCGGATCCCGTCCGGATCCGTCCTCCAAAGGAAATGGCAGCAGGGATGTACCGAAAGGATCCGGGAGACGGGGCAGATGGCTCCGTCCCTGAAGGGCTCGGTGCCCTCCCCGGGCATGAGCTGCACCGCGGATTCCACCAGGGGGCCTTTTCCTTCCATGGGCAGGACTTCCGCAGCCGGGTCGGCATTGCCCGTCCCGTGCCAGATCTTCCCTGCCATGGGCGGCAGGCTCACCCGCTCCATGCCGCTGTCGCTCCGCACGGCCATGGCTGTGCCGCTCTCCCCTATATCCAGTGCGCATACCGCATCGCCCCCCTCCATGGGGCGGGCAGGCTCCGGCGCATAAAACAGGGCACCCAGTGTCAGGTCGTTTCTGGAAACCACCATGACAGACGGGAATGAAGATACCCTTAAGAGAACAGGGGGCAGGAAATTGCCGTCCTCATCCGTGTCAGATGTCAGGGTCTGGAACTTCTCATCCCTGCTGTCCCAGACCTTAAGGCAGATGCGTCCCCGCAGGGACAGGTAATATGCCTTCCAGCTGCCGGGCACCGGCACAGAGGGCCACAGTGTCAGGTCCGGAATCTGGTTTTCCCGGAGAATCACCTGTTCCATGTCCGTATAGGTGCGCTTCACCGAGATGCTCCCGTTTTCCCCCTGTATGGAAAAGGTGACCGTCACCTGTCCGGAGGGTTCCATGGAAAAACGAAGGCTGTCGGGCATATATCCCTGCAGGCTGTCCCCCCGCTCGGCTTCCCATCTGGCCAGGTCAGCGGAAATGGGCGGCAGCACAAGATACTGTCCTCCCTCCCAGCTGAAGGTGCAGCTGCGCTCCATCATGGGGTCTGCAAAGGACGCCCCGGTCATGAGGGTCAGGCGGTCTGAAAAGGGTGACAGGGCGGCAGGCACCAGGCTGCTGCCCAGGGTTTCCTCCAGAAGGTTCATCAGGGCGGGAGATTCCGCCCGCCAGGGATAGGTCAGGGATATATTCCCTGTCTGTCTTGCGGAAAGTTCTTCCAGTGCACCTGCCATTTCCAGCACATGGCTGCGGACCCGCTCATCGCATGTCCCGGCGCTCCTGCGCCGCATGCGCTCCGCAAGTGCGGCAGCATAGGGCCGGACACAGGTTTCCAGGATCTGCTGGTCCAGACTCAGTTCAAACAGGGCTTCCGCCGCCTTTTCCCCGCGGCCGAATTCCAGCAGGCATACGGGGCTTTCCCTGGCGATCTCCCTGTCCCGGAAGCTGTAGACACGCTGGTCCGGAACGGTCTTCACCGGGTCCTCCACATGCAGGGCCTGAAGCAGGGGGCATCCATCCGTCACCTTTCCCGGGATAACTCGGACCGCGAGCTCTTCAAAACCCTTCTCCCCCATAAGGCCGGTGACGCTCTTGAAATGGCTGTCCCATCTGCCCTTTGCGGAGGCTTCCTTCACGGCTTTTTCCTGGGCGGCCTCAAGATCCTTTAAGAATACCTGAACTTCCCTGCCCCCGCCCGCGGCCCTGAGCCTGGTGAGAAGGGCATTCCTCATCATGGGGTCAAGATGTGGAAGGGGGTCGTCAAAACCCGCGTCCGTGTACCAGGGAAGCATGCCGAAGGCCACGGTATGGTCCCGCTCCATGGCCCGGGAGGGAATCAGCAGGAAACGGCTGTCGGTCATGCCAAGGGGCAGGTCCTTATTCCCCTCTTTGACGGAGAGAAGCATGATCTCCTCTTCCCCCATGACCTCCAGCACCGACCGGCAGAGGGCTCCGCTCTCCGCCCGCACGGCATGGATCCTGACGCTCTCCTCCACAAGCATGTCAGACAGCAGGGCAAAAGCCATAAGGCCGCGCCATGCCCGCAGGCGCTTTTCATCCCCGCCTGCCAGCTCATGGCGAATTGCCCGGATCCCGGCGGACTCTTCTCCCGCTTCCATGGCCCCCATGATATCCTTCAGGAAGGTTTCAGGGTGTTCGGCCCGCACGGGACCTGCATGGGCTTCAAGTACCACCAGGCCCTTTTCGTCGGGCAGCCAGTTCAGAAAATGCGTACTTTCTGCCATACCCTTACCTCCCCTCTCTTTCCATGCTTATCAGCGCGTACAGCGTTTCAAACAGTCCCATGGTGCCTTCTGCCGTTTCCGCGTTGCGTTCCAGACGGTCCAGGATCTCCCGGGCGTCAAAGCGCTGCATGCTCTCCAGAAGCGCCGGTCCGGACCGGCGCACATCGCTCCCGGTGTCCACCGCCTTCAGCACCTGTCTGAGATAGCGCCGCTCATAGAGCACATCCGGATCCTCCGCCGCCAGGGATGCCCTGGGCGGCCTGGACCGGTTTTCTTCCTTCCTTGCTTCCTCCAGGTCACGCCTGGCATAGGCAGCCTTGCCCCGCAGGTACATCAGGTGCCTTTCCAGACCCCTGAGCCGGCTCCTGGCTGCGTCGATTCTGGGCATGTCCTCCGGGCCTGCCGTCATGGCAGCCTCCCCGATGCGTCTTTCCGCTTCCCTGCCCTGCTGTTCCAGGTTTTCCGCTTCCTTCAGGGTATTTGCAGCCCTGTCCTCCAGGAGGATCAGGGTGTTGCGGCCTCCCATGATCTGTTCCATGGCCCGGAGTTCCTCCGCCATGTTCTTGACCTTCTCCGCCTGCCGGGTGATTTTCTTTCTGGCATTCTCCGCCTCGGTGACCTCCTGACTGCTGCGGGAAACGGTCTCGTCATCCAGAAGGCCTGCACACTTCAGATCATAGTTAAGTAAACTCAGCTGGCCCGCTTCTTCCAGGATCCGGTCAT
This sequence comes from uncultured Clostridia bacterium, assembly GCA_946627565.1. Taxonomy (GTDB): domain Bacteria; phylum Bacillota; class Clostridia; order Christensenellales; family Aristaeellaceae; genus UBA2943. Next base: position 11,914 of record CAMOVR010000014.1, on the reverse strand, counting down.
ACAGTACCCCGGCACTGTCCATGGTTTCCAGCAGCTGGGCCTGGCACCTGAGGCTCAGGGGCAGGTTTCCGGTGGTGACATAGCACCAGGCGGTGAAATAGCGGCACACGGAAAGCAGGGCATGCAGGATTTCCTTTTCCCGGGCCGTGTACCCGGTATCGCTGCGGGCCTTCCCGTACACCCGGCCAAACCAGCCCCGCATGGACAGGTTTCCCCCCACACGCAGCCGCTCGTCCGCCTCGGGTCCGTACCTCACCAGCATAAACAGGGAGGCATACAGGAAATCCGTAAGGGCCGCTTCCCACTTTTCTGCCCTGTCCCCGAACATGGACCAGTCCGGTGTATCCAGGGGAACGGCATAGGAAAAGCAGCCCCGGCCGCCCTCAAGAAAGTCCGCCATGCACCTTAGGCCCACCAGTTCCTCTATGCCGTCGCCGTCGGTGGCCGCGTCATCCGGCAGGCCGAAGATATACAGGCCGTCCATCTGCGATATCTCCCGCAGGGCGGATGCAGCCAGGTCCGTCCGGTCCTTCTTGCGGATCTTAAGGCCGAACACGCCGCAAAGAGGTCCATGGAAGTATTTCCGGATTTCCTTCTGCATAAGGCCGCATCCGGCGGCCCCCAGGGGTTCGGTCAGGGATGCGGCCATGAGCACCGGACCGTCTTCTTCCGAAAGCTTCTGTATGGCCTTAACCACCTCGTTGTCCCCGTTAAGCAGGTCCGCCCAGGCTGTCTGGGCCGTCTCCATGGAGGAGCCTGCAGAGCGCCTCAGGGTCCTGTCCCCGGAAAACAGGGACGCCATAAGCAGCTTGTCCTCCGGGGTCTGGCATTTCTCCATGAGGCTCTCGTCCATCTCTTCCTCAGGCAGGATCAGGGCCGTGACAGGGGTGGAAAAGAACGGCGCTCCGTTTTCCTCCCGGTACAGCCGCTTTAAGGGGGTAAGGAGCCTCTCCAGGCTTTCCCTGTCATCCTGCCGGATTCCGATCAGCACCAGGGAAAGGCTGTCCGCCTTCACCAGGCCCGTCATGACGCCCTCTACCAGGGAGCGGGCAGCACGGGCTCCGGCCCGGCCCACAGCAAACAGCGTGCATTTCACGGCCCCGTCCTCCTTTTCAAAAAGGTCTGATACATAAACTTGTTAAGAAAATGGGCAGGGCGTCGCCGCACCTGCCTCAGATGTTACGCTGAATAGCCGTTGGGATTGTTCTTCTGCCATCTCCAGGAATCCCTGCACATGTCCTCCAGGCTCTTTTCCGCCTTCCAGTGGAGCACTTCCGCAGCCTTTTTCGGATCCGCATAGCAGGCAGCCACGTCGCCGGCCCTGCGGGGTCCGATAACGTAGGGCACCTTGATGCCGTTGACCTTTTCAAAGGTGTTGACAATGTCCAGCACGCTGTATCCCACGCCGGTTCCCAGGTTGATGATGTCGCAGCCCGTGCGGGTCATGGCATAGTCGCAGGCATGCACGTGTCCCCTGGCCAGGTCCACCACGTGGATGTAATCCCGCACGCCGGTTCCGTCGGGGGTGTCATAGTCATTGCCGAAGACATTCAGGTGATCCAGCTGACCCACAGCCACCTTGGTGATAAAGGGCATGAGGTTGTTGGGAATGCCGTTGGGGTTCTCGCCGATCCTGCCGGACTCGTGGGCACCGATGGGATTGAAGTACCTGAGCAGAACCACGGACCACTCGGGGTCCGAATCGCACAGACCCATGAGGATCTTCTCGATCATGTACTTGGTCCAGCCGTAGGGATTGGTGCAGCCCTTGCAGAACATGTCTTCCCTCAGGGGCACTTCATCCGGCACGCCGTAGACCGTGGCAGAGGAGGAAAAGACGATGCGCTTGCAGCCGTGCCGTCCCATGACCTCGCATACCGTCAGGGCAGAGTCGATGTTGTTGCGGTAATACCTCAGGGGCTGCTGCACGCTCTCGCCCACAGCCTTCAGACCGGCAAAATGGATGACGGCGTCAAAATGATTCTCGTCAAAGATCTTCTCCATGGCGTCCCTGTCGCAGCAGTCGGCTTCATACAGCTTTATGCTTTTTCCCGTCAGTTCCTCCACCCGTCTTACAGCTTCCTTCTGGCTGTTGACGAAATTGTCCACCACCGTCACGCTGTGGCCTGCTTCCAGAAGTGCCACACAGGTATGCGAGCCGATGAACCCGGCTCCGCCTGTTGTCAGAATATGCATGGTATATTTCTCCTTCGTCTGTTTTATCCCAGAGTCGGCGGGTAGAAACCGGAATCATGGAGCTTCTTCAGCTCCTCCATCACATAGGGGCGGTCCTCCCGGTAGGTCATGCCGAACCATACCGCATGGGTGTTCAGCACCTGTACCGGCATGCCGTCCTCCCGCATGAGCTCGTCCACCAGGGTGGGCAGCACATACTCACACTTGAGGGGATTGGCGTCTGCGTGCTTCAGGAACTCTTCAAAGCGTTCCCCTGCTCTTTCAAAGAACCAGGGAGTGAAGCCCCAGAAGTTCATGGACACCAGGGCATTGGGATCCAGGATCACACCTTCCTGACTGCTTTCAAAGTCACGGATGGTGCCGTCCTCCGCCTTCATGATCTTGTAGGTCTCCGTGACCTTCTTAAGACGGCCCTGCTCATCCTTTTCGCATACGCCGCGCGTCACGGAACCGTTTTCGGAGATCGTGTTGTGCAGGTCATATGCCACCATGGCCGCCTCGGCACCCTTCATGGAAGAAAGGGCTTTCGCCATGGCGGTAAAGGCGTCACGGCCATAGTAGTCATCTGCGTTGATCACCGCAAAGGGCTCATGGATGACATCCCTGGCGCAGAGCACCGCATGGACGGTGCCGTAGGGCTTGGTGCGGCCCTCGGGCACGGTAAAGCCGGCGGGCAGGGAGGAATAATCCTGGAAGGCATAGGCCACTTCTGCCCGGCGGGCAATCTTGTCCCCCACCATTTCCCGGAAGGACTCAGCCATCTCCGGCTTGATGACGAATACCACCTTGTCAAACCCGGCCTGAAGGGCGTCATAGATGGAATACTCCATCAGGATCTCCCCGTCCGGTCCGATACGGTCCACCTGCTTGTTGCCGCCGTACCGGGAACCCATGCCGGCAGCCATGATCAGAAGTGTCAAACTCATACCTTCATCTCCATATCTGTCTATTCATGAAATACCCATTGGTTTAAGAACGCTGTATGCTCATGCATGCCCGCGCCTGCGCTTCTTTCCTTTCTTTCCCCCGGTCCCCTCCGCCTGGTTCCTGTGGAAACCTTCGGTGGAGTCTGCCCGGAAGATCACCGTCAGGGTTCTGAACAGGAGCCTGACATCATTGATCAGGGAGAAGTTTTCAATGTACAGCAGGTCCAGCATGAGCTTGTCCTCGGGGCTGGTATTGTACTTGCCCTCAATCTGGGCATATCCTGTCAGGCCGGCCTTCACCTTTTCCCGGTATACGAAGGTGGGCATGCCGGACTTGTACTTTTCCACATTGTCCAGCATTTCAGGCCTGGGCCCCACCAGGGTCATGTCACCCTTGAGAATGTTATAGAACTGAGGCAGTTCATCCAGCCTTGTCCGTCTCAGAAAGCGCCCCACCTTTGTGATTCTGGGATCATCCTCCGTGGCGGACACTTCAAAGGCGTCGTGGTGCACATACATGGTGCGGAACTTATAGATGATGAAGTTCCTGCCCCCGATGGTCATCCTGGGCTGCCGGAAAATGGCCGGCCCCCGGTCCTCATACCATATGGCCAGGGAGATGAGCAGCATGAGGGGCGAGAAGAGCACCAGAACCAGGGAAGAGAGGACCACGTCGGTGATGCGCTTGACGATTCTCTGGAACAGGGTCATCTTATGGTAATCCATTTCCAGGAAAGGCGCATCGTCGATGACCACCTGCTGGGCACTGGAAAGCATGATGTCCTGCAGCTGGGCCTTGCACAGCACATCCCGGTGCAGGTCATAGCAGATCTGCAGAAGGTGCATGGCTTCCTTTTCCGGCACCGTGGCAATAAAAACCACTTCCGCCGCTTCTATGCGCTGCTTCAGGTTCGGTGCTTCCCATGTGGCGGCATCCATGACCTTCCACTGCAGGCGGAAATGATTGAGCTTGTCTATGATTCTCTCCTTGTCATCCATGTCCCCCAGAATCAGGATACAGCGCTTTGGGGGATAGATGGAAAAGAACCGGTGATTCCCGTAACGGACAATGAAGACCAGAAACAGGATCTGCAGAGGGTAAACGGCCACCAGGTACGGGAAATCCTGTCCGAAGAATTCCAGCGTAGCATTCTTGTTGGCATTGACGTTCATGATCTGCAGCTGCAGATATGTCACCATGTCCGTGATGCCCACGGCCAGCGTCATGTTGGCTATAATGGGCTTGCTCTTTTTCCGCCCTATGTCATAGCCCCCGTAGATCCCGTGCATGCCGATGGTCATGGCGCACCATGTGATCACCGTTGTCGCCAGGGTACGGGAGGGGCCCTTCAGCTGGAAATTGTTTATGGACATGAGCCAGAAGAAAATGGCGAACAGGCCAAAATACGTGACGGTCTTCAGCAACCCAACCACGAGATCGCCCCGGTGATTCCTGATGCTGCGAAGCCACCGCTGCAAGTGTTTCAGCCCCCTTTCCATGGACTGGATGATATCACGCCGGGCGTGGAACTGTCAAGGAAACTGTGCTCTCCCCGTCCCCGGGGCGCAGGGCCTGTTTTCACGGTTTTGCACCTGTTAATGGCCGGCCATACATCATTGACAGATGCGCAGAAGGGCGGGTATCATGCATCCTGACACAAAGCATTGAAAACCATGGAAGAAATCAGACAGAAATGCGTTTATTATACAGAATCCATATGAAAGGAAGGGCAAGCCCATGCGGAGAAGGAGACTGGAAACAAGGATTGAGCGGGAAATGAGCCGGAGGGATGTGTATATCGCTGCCCCCCTGTGCGTCCTTATGGTCCTTCTCTGTGTTTCCGCCTTTACAGGGTTCTGGCCCTGGTCCTTCAACCCCTATCCCTCCTATGCCCTGCAGGCGGAGGCCTGGCTGAACGGGCACCTGGACCTGGGACAGGACTATGCGTGGCTGGAGCTGGCCATTGTAAACGGGAAATACTACGTCAGCTTTCCTCCCTTCCCCTCCTATGTGCTTCTCCCCTTTGTCATCCTCTTCGGGGGCGCTGAGAACTGCCCCGATTCCCTCATTGCCTGGTGTGTAACCGCCGTGGGGGTCATCACTGCCGTCAGGCTCTGTTTCGAGCTTGGCCTGTCCCCCATGCGGACCCTGTTCTGGACACTGTACCTCTATCTCGGCAGCGGCTACCTCTTTATTGCCCAGACCGCCTGGGTATGGTTCTTCGCCCAGACTATGGCGTTTACCCTGACCCTTTTGTCCCTGGAGCAGGCCTTAGAGGGCCGCGGCGGCTTTTCCCTGGCTTTCTGGGCCATGGCGGTGGGCTGCAGACCCATGCAGGTTCTGTACCTGCCCCTTCTGTTTCTTCTGCTCCGGGAGCAGGAAAGAACCCCTTCCGTTCCCAGATGGATCCTCTCTCATCTCTCCTGGGCCATTGCCCCCTGTCTGATTGCCGCTTCCTATATGCTGCTCAACACCCTGCGTTTTTCAGACCCGCTGGAATTCGGGCACAATTACCTGCCCGAGTTTGTCCGGGCCCCGGAGGGCCAGTTTTCCCTGAGCTATGTTCCCACGCACCTGTGGATGCTCATCCGCCTGCCCACGGTAAACCCGGCAACTGACGCCCTGATTTTTGAGCACCTGGAAACCACCGCCTTCTTTATCATCTGTCCCCTGTCGGTAACCTACATCTTTGCCCTCATCCGGGGAATGGTACGCAGGCGCTTCTCCCTTCTGACCGCCCTCATTCCCTTTCTCCTGGTCCTTCATGTGTTTCTCATCTGCATGCACCGCACCCTGGGCGGCTTCCAGTTCGGGAACCGGTATTTCGTGGACCTGATGCCCGTTCTGCTTCTGGGTCTGCTGCGGCTTGACAGCCTGGGCACCCACATGGAGGTGCTGCAGACGCCCCTGCTCCTTTTCGGCTGCGCCGTCAATCTTCTGGGCTCCGTCATGGTCTACCAGCTCTGGAGCGCATAAAACGTGACAAAGTTTGAAAGGTCCGGACACATACAGAAATAAGGCAAAAAACCCTTCCGGATTTTTGCTTTTTCCAGTATACAACCGTCTTTTGATATGCTAATATGCACCCGGGCCAATGGCCCCCATTAATACAGAAGAGGTTAGATATGGATCAGAAAATGAAGGTCGGTGTGGTCTCCCTGGGCTGCAACAAGAATCTCGTGGATACCGAGACCGCCCTGGGCCTGCTTGCCGACCACAATTTTGAGATCACCACGGAAAAGGAAAAAGCGGATGTCCTGCTGGTCAACACCTGCGGGTTCATCGGGCCTGCCAAAGAAGAGTCCATTGACACCATCTTTGACATGGCAAAATACAAGGAGGAAGGGCGCTGCCGCCTCCTGATTGTCACCGGATGCCTGGCCCAGCGCTATGCCAGGGACCTGATGGAAGACATACCGGAGATCGATATCCTGCTTGGCGTCAACCAGTATGCTGCCCTCCCGGACGCCATTGAAAAGGCTCTCATCACAGGCACACGCCAGATGCTTACCGGGGACAATCATACCTACTTTGAGCACCGCCGCGTGCTAGCCACCCCTGACTATTCCGCCTACATCCGCATCGGGGAGGGCTGCTCCAACCGCTGCACCTTCTGCGCCATCCCTCTGATCCGGGGCAACTATCACTCCAGGGATGAACAGGCAATCCTGGATGAAGTCCGGGAGATGGCAGGCCGGGGCGTGAGGGAACACATTCTGGTGGCCCAGGATACCACAAGGTACGGCACGGACCACGGCGGACACACCACACTGCCGGACCTTATGGACAAGGTTTCCCGGATCGAAGGCGTTGACTGGCTGCGGGTGCTCTACTGCTATCCGGATGAGACAAACGAGGCCCTTCTTGACCTGATGGCTCAAAAAGAAAATGTATGCCGGTATCTGGACATCCCCATCCAGCACATCAACGACACGCTGCTTAAGCGCATGCACCGGCGCGGGACCTCGGAGGACATCCGCAGATGCGTCCGCTGGGCCCGGGAGCGGGACATCACATTGCGCACATCCATCATCGTGGGTTTCCCCGGGGAAACGGAGGACCAGTTCCAGGAGCTGCTGGACTTTCTGGATGAAGCCCAGTTTGACCGGCTGGGTGCCTTTGCCTACTCTCCCGAGGAGGATACGCCGGCGGCCAAAATGCCGGACCAGATTGACGAGGATGTCAAGGCAGAGCGCCTGGACAGGCTCATGCGCCGTCAGGCGGAAATCTCCCTTCGCCGCAATCAGGCCCGCATCGGTCAGACCGTGAAGGTTCTTGTGACCGGCCGGCAGGAAAACGGGACCATCATCGGACGCAGCGAGCGGGAAGCGCCGGAAACAGACGGCGTGATCCTCTTTACCGCCCCCTCCGTCCCCGCCCCGGGTTCCTTTGTCAGTGTCCATCTGGATGCTGCTGACTATTACGATATAAGAGGTCATGTCCAGTGAATCTCCCCAACCGTCTGTCCCTTATCAGGGTCCTTCTGGTCCCTGTCATGACGATTCTGCTGAGCCTTCCGGGGGATGTGTGCCGGTATCTGGGCGCTTTCGTCTTTCTTGCGGGAGCCGTTACGGATTACCTGGATGGTTCCATTGCCCGGAAGCAGAACCTGATCACGGATTTCGGCCGTTTTCTGGATCCCCTGGCCGATAAGCTGCTGGTGCTCTCCGCCCTGATTCTCCTGTCGGTCCGGGGGCTGGTCCCGGCCTGGCTTGTGATTCTGGTTCTGAGCAGGGAAATGGCCGTGGACGGCCTGAGGATGATCCTCTCCGGGCACGGCACCGTGGTGGCTGCCGGCATGGCGGGGAAGATCAAAACCGCCTCCCAGATGGTGTATATCCTGGCGGTGCTTATCTTTAACATTCCGGTCACGGACCACATCATCCTGATCCTTTGTACAGCCTGGATTGCCATCATCACGCTGTACTCCGGATGGGTCTACTTCCGAAAGTACGGAAAGGAACTGACCCGGCAGGGCATGTAAGAACCAGACAGCATAAGAGGACAGCTATGAAAATCATGATCGTACGGCATGCAGAGCCGGATTACAGCATCGATTCCCTGACGGAAAAAGGAAGGGTCGAAGCAGAACTGCTTTCCAGACGGCTGTGCCGTGAGAAGGATGTGCTGGGCTATTATGTCTCACCCCTGGGCCGTGCCCGGGAGACAGCCCGCTATACCATGGAAAAGCTGGGCGGCCAGGCGGAAGTGCTTCCCTGGCTGGAGGAGTTCCGTGGCACCTTCTTTGATCCGGACAGGCAGCGCATCAAACACTGCTGGGACCTTCGTCCCCGCACACTGCACGCCCACCCCGAGCTGGATGGGGCGGATACCTGGCTGCATTCTCCCCTCTTTGAGGGCTCCAATATTCCGCGAATCTGGCAGGAAACCACAGACGGGGTGGATGAGCTGCTGGGCCGCTACGGCTTTCACCGGGATGGCAGGCTCTGGCTCAATGACAATAACCATACCGGCACCCTCATGCTCTTCTGTCATTTCGGGATTGCCATGGCCGTTGTCGCCTATCTCACCCATATGTCCCCGGTTTCTCTCTGGCAGAACTTCTGCATGACCCCAAGCTCCGTCACCACCCTGGTTACGGAGGAGCGGGTGAAGGGGGAAACTGTCTGGCGCTGTTTCCAGCTGGGAGACATCACCCATCTGCTTTCCAATGACCAGCCCTGGTCCACCGCCGGTCTCTTCCCGGAGGTGTATGACGGCCGGGACACCACCGATCCCGTCGAGTGGGGCGACAGGCACCATCCGTAACACAGACGGATTATGAAATCACATGCAAAAGGCGTCTTGCCCGGGCCTTGCCCTGGCAGGACGCCTTATGTTTATCCGGTAATCAGATTATCTGTGGGGGTCATTTTCCGAACATGTCCCGGAGCGCTTCTTCATAGGCAGCGTTGTTTTCCTCTGAAGACAGGGGACTCAGGCGCAGCACCACACGGTTTTCCTGAATCACATAGCCGGACTGGCTGGGAAGCATATTGTTCAGCTGTCTCGCCCTCACCTGTGCGTCATCTTCTGAGTCAAACACTTCCACTATGCCGCCCCGCTCCAGAATGGACCAGCCGTCCCGGATGGTGGTATCCGTAAAGGAAACCTTGGAGGTGTAGGAATGCCTCGTGCCCAGAAGTCCGTCCGGGTCCGTGTTTTCTCCGTAAATGTAGGGTTCTGTAATGGGCATGTCCCTGCGGTACAGGGCTCTGACCACATCCTCCGCCGTATAGACCTGACGGTTCTGAAGGCGCATCACAAGAATGACGACGGCCACAATCACCACAAGTGCCACCGCTGCCCCGGTAATCCAGGGCTTCGGATTCTCCCGTATGCGTTCCATAAGGGAGGGGCCCTTCTGCACAGGCAGTTCCCTGGTGGTCTGGGGCGTGGGGATGCTGGGAGCCTCCTGCATGGGCATCACCGGGGCGTCATAGGCAATGGCCTGCTGATCCGGCATATATCCCGCATTCTGCGGATACCCGCCCTGCATACCCTGAGTCTGCACATACCCCATCTGTGGATATCCGGTCATCATCCCGCTGCCCTGCACAGGCTGCTGGGGCTGTCCGTATTCCATGTTCTGAGGATACCCGTATGCACCGCTGTTCTGCATGGGCTGGCCCTGGGCATATCCCATATTCTGGGCGTATGCAGGATCCTCCTGCATGGGCTGGGGCTGCACAGGATACCCCGCCGGGACAGCACCGCTGTTCTGCAGCGGATAGCTGGACTCCGCAAACACAATCCCGCCCTGGGGATACGCCGGGTAGCTGCCGCTGCCCCCGTTTAACGGAGAAGCGCTGTACTGTCCATTCTGATCATATGCAGGTTCTTCCCCTCTGCCATATCCGGGCTGCATCTTTCATTCCCCCTGTCAGAGAAAGTAACGCTTCCGGGCCGGATAATCTTCCCGGATACCTTCCCTTTTTATTTCCGGATCATATTTTCTCTCTGTCACATGCCGATTTCGCCCCAGCTGATGGAGGAGATATCCAGCGGCAGGCCGATGCCGGCCAAGTCCGAAAGCGTCTCCGGCATAAGGCAGTATGCCATCTGGGCATAGTCGCTCTGGACCCTCAGGCGAAGCCTTACTTCCCCGAACTGCTTGACTTTTTCAAGTCCTTCCTTGCTGCGGCGGATCTTTTCCAGAATCCCCTTCATGATTTCATCCCGGCCCTGGGGAGATTCCAGCTCATGGGCATACACCCACTCATCTTCACCTGCCACCATCCGGGGAAGCCTGTTGATGACATCTCCCTTGCGGACCACACTGGTGGGTTCCATATCCAGCATGGCGGATATTTCATCCATGGGCAGGTCCGCTCCAATGACCATAAGCACCAGAGAACAATGATTAATCTTATCCAGGTTCGTCACGTGAACCACCCTTTCTGTACACTTATCTGTTATCATTCGACCTTCCTGCTGTTTTTCCTCCCGCCCAAAGCATCTTCCCGTCGAAATTGAAAAAAACCGATTCGCAGAAAGTCGTTTTCTGACAAAAATCCACCTGATAATCCATCCGAACCGGTTCTTTTCAGCCCTCAGATTCTGTGATATAATTCACTCAACCACGATTTAGGAGGGATTACCAATGGCCATCGTAACCACCACCGAAATGTTCAAGAAGGCATATGAAGGAAAGTATGCCATCGGTGCTTTCAACGTCAACAACATGGAGATCATCCAGGGTATCACCGAAGCAGGCAAGGAATGCAATGCTCCCCTGATCCTTCAGGTCTCCGCCGGTGCCCGCAAGTATGCCAAGCATGTCTACCTGATGAAGATGATCGAAGCAGCTGTGGCTGACACGGATCTGCCCATCGCTGTTCACCTCGACCACGGCCCCGATTTCGAGACCTGCAAGAGCTGCATCGACGGCGGCTTCTCCTCTGTCATGATCGACAAGAGCGGCCTGCCCTTTGAAGAGAACATCAAGATCACCCGTCAGGTTGTGGAATATGCCCATGATCACGGTGTTGTCGTTGAAGCTGAACTGGGTACCCTTGCCGGCGTGGAAGACGATGTCAAGGTCTCCGCTGAGGATTCCTCCTACACCAGGCCCGAAGACGTGGAAGAATTCGTCACCCGCACCGGCTGCGACTCTCTGGCCATCGCCATCGGCACCTCTCACGGCGCCTACAAGTTCACTGCCGCTCAGTGCACCCGCAATGCGGACGGCATCCTTGTTCCCCCGCCCCTGAGGTTCGACATTCTTGAAGAAGTCTCCAAGCGCCTCCCCGGCTTCCCCATCGTCCTGCACGGCGCATCCTCTGTGCCCCAGGAATTCGTGAAGGTCATCAACGAAAACGGCGGCAAGCTGCCGGATGCCGTTGGCATTCCCGAGGAACAGCTTCGCAAGGCTGCCACCATGGCTGTCTGCAAGATCAACATCGACTCGGACCTTCGTCTCGCCTTCACCGCTGCTGTGCGTAAGCATTACTTTGCCAAGCCCGGCGATTTCGATCCCCGGCTGTACCTCAGTGAAGCCCGCACGGCCATCAAGGATATGGTCAAGCATAAGATCGTGGACGTTCTCGGCTGCGACGGCAAGGCCTGATCCAAATACGAACACGAAAAGGAGCTGCATGATGCGGCTCCTTTTTGATGCTCACATGATGAAAGCTTCTGCCAAAAAGGACCGGCTGCTGCAGCCGGTCCTTTCTGTTTTCCCTGTACCTGAATGCTTATCTGGGAGTCACACCCACATAGATTCTTTCAGCCTTGGGATTGTACACATCCGTATACATGAAGGTTCTGTCAACCTCTTTGCCGTCACGGT
>CAMOVR010000013.1 GCA_946627565.1 uncultured Clostridia bacterium | reverse complement strand
AATATATCCGATGGATACTACACACCGGATGAATCTCCACCACCACGAGCATGTGGACGGCCGGACAGGCCCTACTATCCATTTCCTATAGGTTGCCTGACGTGAGAATAATAAACCACAGATCAGATGACCCGCGGCTTTTTTTATGAGCAAAACACTGCAGCCCCTATGAAGGAAAACGTCTCTGACAGTCAGGGAGGCTCGGTAACGTGGGGATACTTTTCGTCCCCGTGAGGAGATGAGAGCAACAGCATACAGATCCCGATTTCCTGATGCTTGTCGGAGGGTTCCATCCCCTGATGGGGATGAGGTGTAACCCAAAGAATCATACCATTACTTTCCTGAGTACCGTTAAAGCCATTGGTTACTTCGTAAAAGGAATGTAATTTGGGAGTCAACCCAAAAGCAGAAAGGAATTGCTCACTGTGTATCATATCAGGCCTGAACAAACGGTAAAAAACCGACCCGAAAAGGCTTCAGGCCGGTGCTACTTTTCATATGCAGTTCTGCTCATGTTGTACCCAGGAACAGTTCCCGCTTGCGCTGTGCCATCTCCTGGTACCTGTCCAGATACACATCAATATTGCTCACATTGGGCTGCCGCTCGATGTGGCCTTCCTCCGGGAAGACCCGCTTGGAGATCCCGCCGGCACCGAAGGCCAGAATGTGGGTGTGCTCCTCCATGATGTCCACATTGTACTGGCAGGCATGACCGCTCAGGGCATAGCCCACGTTTTCCAGATTTCCTGCCATGTATTTCTGCCGGTAAAGATAATAGGGATGCATATGGAGTTCCCGGGCGGTTGTCCTTCCAAGATCCACCATTTTTCCGGTCTCCTCCCCGTCGGGAAGAGGCCATTTTTCAATCTGCAGACGGCTGGTCCGCTTGATGGCCAGGGTATGGACCGTCAGGCTCTCGGGCTTCAGTTCCAGGGCCGCCTCCATGGTCTTTTGAAAGGCCGTAAGATCCTCCCCGGGCAGGCCCGCAATGACATCCATGTTGATGTGCCCGATTTCCGCCTCCCGGGCCATGGCATAGGCCTCATACACCTGCGCGGCGGTATGGGCCCGGCCGATAACCTGAAGTGTCCTGTCGTTCATGGTCTGGGGGTTGATGGAGATCCGGCGGATCCCATGTTCCCGTATGGCCCTGAGCTTGTCCATGGTCAGGGTGTCCGGCCTGCCGGCCTCCACCGTATACTCCATGGCCCCCGGGAAACAGTCCGTCACCTCATCCAGCAGGCGCCGGAAATCCCTTTCACCAAGGGATGTGGGGGTTCCTCCGCCCACATACAGAGCCCGGAGCTTCCTGCCGCTGTCCTGAAGAATTTCCCTTCCCAGGCGCATTTCCGCAAACAGTGCCTTCAGGTAGGGCTCCACCAGATGCCCGTCCCCCAGCTCCCCGCTGGAAAAGGAACAGTAGGTGCAGCGGGTGGTGCAGAAGGGAATCCCGATATACACATCCGCCCAGGCATCCCCGGGAGGAGGCAGCAGCATCTGGGTTTCCACGGTTTCCCGGAGGAGGTCCGCCTTATCCGGCAGGATATCAAAACTGCGCACCAGCTCAGCCCCGGCATCTTTCATGCTCAGGCCCTTTTCCAGGGCCTCATAGAACAGGTGGGTGGGCCGGATGCCCGTCATGGACCCCCATGGCGGATGAACCCCCGTCACTTCCCGGAGCAGTTCATAGCAAGTCTGCCGGCAGAGTCTGCGGCAGGCACGCTTGCGGTGCAGTTCCCGGATTCTTTCATCCTCCGCATCCGGAATGGGGCACATGCCCCGCCTTTCTTTCCCGTCTCCATGAAAGATACAGACATAGCATCCGTCTTCCTCCAGCATGTCAAAGCTGAAGCGGTCCGTATCCCACACGCTGTCGGGCAGGCGGAAGAGCTGGGTCAGGTGGGTAAGGTCCAGCAGGATGGTATCCAGGTACCGGGGCGTATCCCCCTGTGCCGTCCGCATAAAGGCCATCAGTTGTGCCCTCCCAGAATCCTGCAGGTCTGAAGCCATGGACGCAGTTTTTCAAGGCTTGCCATCATCTCCGCCTGGTCTCCCCCGTACAGGTCCGTCCGGCCGTACCCCATGGCCATGACGGTGTCCCCGGTGAACAGCAGGTCCTTCTCCCCTTCCGGCATCTTGAGAAAATAGCAGACACTTCCCCGGGTATGGCCCGGGGTATGCAGCACCTGAAAATCCATGCCCGCGGCATGCACCAGGTCCCCGTCCTGAACCCGGTCCGTCACCGCAGGTCCCGTGGCCTCCTGGCCCGTGAACATGTATGACGCATTGTACCGCGGATTGGAGAGCATCTCCTCATCCAGGGAATGGATGTATACCCTGGTGTCCTTCTCAAGGATCCCCTTCGCCCCGTCAAAATGGTCGAAGTGTCCATGCGTAAAAAGGATGGCATCAATCCGTCTGCCATCCGCTGCCCTGCGAATCCGTCCGCTCTCATCCCCGGGATCGATCACCACGCAGTCATTCCGTCCCTGCAGGAAGAGAACATAACAGTTGGTGCCCACCGGGCCCACACAGATGGTGCGCACCCGGAGCTGTCCGATTTTCAAATCCACGCTTCTGCCTCCGCTAAAACGTCTTTTCCGAATCCATGAGAATGGTCACAGGGCCGTCATTGACCAGCGACACCTTCATGTCCGTGCGGAACACGCCGGTCTCCACATGCACCCCCATGCCCCGCCAGGCTTCCACCAGCTGTTCATAGAGCCGGTTTGCCTCCTCGGGCCGGGCTGCATCGGTAAAGCCGGGGCGTCTTCCGCCCCGGGCATCACCGTAGAGGGTGAACTGGGACACGGCCAGGATGGAACCGCCCACATCCAGCAGGGACCGGTTCATCTTCCCCTGGTCATCCTCAAAGATGCGCAGGTTGGGCACCTTCCCGGCCATGTATGCCACGTCCTTCTCCGTGTCCCGGACACTGACCCCGATGAGCACCATGAAGCCCTGCTGAATCTGTCCGGACAGCTTTCCTTCCGCCTTCACGGACGCTTCGGTCACCCGCTGAATCACACAGCGCATCTCATTTTCTCCCCTTCAGCCTGTTGTTCTGATTACCTCCAGCACATCGTTGCGGTACTGCAGCTGCCGGATGACGGAATCCATCTGTTCCCTGGATTTGACTTCCAGCACCAGACGAATGGTGGCAAGCTGGTTTTTGTCCGTCCCGGAGGAGGAATTGCGGATGGGCACCCCCAGGCTTGCGATGAACATGGTCACCTCGCCCAGCAGACCCACATGGTCCGTTGCCAGAACCTTGATGGATACGCAGAAGGTACCCGTCTCCGTGTTGGCCCAGGCCACTTTGACCTGTCTTTCCTTGTCACCGCACTGGGCGTTTTTGCATTCCGCCTTGTGGATCGTCACGCCGCGTCCCCGGGTGATGTAGCCCACAATCTCGTCCCCGGGCACCGGGGAACAGCACTTGGCAAAACGCACCGGAATATCCATATCCTCATTGCCTTCCAGGTATATGCCGTTGCTGATATGACCCTGGGGCCGCGTGTTTTCCACCCTGGGAACCTGGGGTTCCCGGGCCCTCTGTTCTTCCATGAGCCTGGAAACCACATAGCTGGAAGACATGCTGCCGTAACCTACGGCACCGAAAACATCTTCCAGTTCCTGGAAACCGTACTTGCGCAGCAGCCCTTCATAGTATTCGGGCACCAGCAGCTCTGACAGGTTTGCACCCCGGCGCTTGCTCTCGTGCTCCACCATGTTCCGGCCCATGACAATGTTTTCTTCCCGCAGCTGCTTTTTAAGACACGCCCGGATCTTCGACCTGGCCTGAGGCGTCTTGCAGATGCGCAGCCAGTCTGTGGAGGGGCCCTTGGACCCGGCACTGGTCAGAATCTCCACCCAGTCCCCGGTCTGCAGCACCGTGTCCAGGGGAACGATGCGGCCGTTGACCTTGGCGCCCACGCAGTGGTTTCCCACCTCGGAATGTATCGCATAGGCAAAGTCCAGTGCCGTGGCGCCCTTGGGCATGCTCTTGACGTCCCCCTTGGGGGTAAACATGAAAACTTCTTCGGCAAACAGGTCAACCTTCAGGGTATCCACAAATTCCTTGGAATCCCTGGTATCGCTCTGCCAGTCCAGAATCTGCCGCACCCAGTAGAGCTTGTTGTCCAGGTCCGTGGGGGACCCGCCGCCCTCCTTGTATCTCCAGTGGGCGGCAATGCCGTACTCCGCCACCCGGTGCATTTCCCAGGTGCGGATCTGGACTTCAAAGGGGAAGGCCACGGAATCCTGCCGGCCAATGACCGTGGTGTGCAGCGACTGGTACATGTTCCCCTTGGGCAGGGAGATATAGTCCTTGAACCTGCCCGGCATCTGGGGCCAGAGGGTATGGACAATGCCCAGCACCGCATAGCAGTCCTGCACGGTATCCACAATCACCCGGATGGCGATCAGGTCATAGATCTGCTCAAAGGGCTTGTTCTGGAGCTTCATCTTCTTGTAGATGGAGTAGAAATGCTTGGGACGCCCGTCTATGTCAAAGTGGATATGGTTCTCATCCAGTTTTTCTGACAGGGCACTGATCACCATGCGTATGCTGGCTTCCCGCTCGGCCCGCTTCATGCCCACCTTCTGCACCAGCATCTGGTAGCCTTCCGGGTCGATGTAGCGCAGGGCCAGGTCCTCCAGCTCCGTCTTGATGGTGTATACACCCAGACGGTGTGCCAGGGGCGCGTAGATGTCCCTGGTCTCAATGGCGATGGGAACCTGCCTTTCCGGTGCCTGGTAGCGCAGGGTGCGCATGTTGTGCAGGCGGTCGGCCAGCTTTATGAGCACCACCCGGATGTCCTTGCTCATGGCCAGGATCATCTTGCGCAGGCTCTCCGCCTGGGCCTGTTCCCGGTTGGCAAAATCCAGCCGGTTGAGTTTGGTCACCCCGTCCACCAGTTCGGTGATTTCATCCCCGAACTCCGCCCTGAGCACGTCCCGGGTGACCCAGTCCACATCCTCCAGTGTGTCATGAAGGAGCCCCGCTGCAATGGTGGGGGGATCGATCATCAACTCCGTGAGAATGCTGGCTACAAATACAGGATGGGAGAAATAGGGTTCCCCGCTTTTGCGTTTTACCCCTTCATGCGCCTTTTCCGCAAAATGGTAGGCCTTTTCCACAATCTTGTATCCGTCACCGGGATTGTATTTCTTCACTCTGGCCAGCATCTGGTCCAGGGGCATCTCTTCAAAAACGGAAGTCATAGGCATCCTCCCTTCTGTGATTCTCCATACTGTCTTCTTACTGTATGCTCCTTATGTAGCGCATGATCCGGCTGTCATCCGGGCTTGCCTTCTTCACAGGCAGCATGCGTACGGTAAAGGGCTTTATGGTGTAGCGGATCAGGTCAACCTCGCTGAGACTCTCAAGGGCCGTCAGGAACTGACCCACGGTCAGGCCCAGCTCCTGCATCAGGCTCGCAGCATCCGGCCTTCTCCGTGCCCTGTCAGCTTCCCTCAGCCTGACATAGACCTCCCGGATCTTCCCGGTATCCAGCTGAAGACGCTTCATCTCCTCCCGGAATTCCCCGCCGTTTAAGGCAAGTATCTCCGCTCTCGGGCAGGCTTCCCTCAGGGCCTGAACTTCCCCGGGCAGCACATCCCCGTCCAGAAGGATGATCCGCTTCCACACATCCTTAAGCTTCCTGAAGTCCGGGCAGATCAGCAGTGTCCTGAAAGGCCTTATGTCGTCTGCAGCCCGGATGCACACATTCATCTCCCCTCTGGCGGCCATATCCTTTGCCGTGGCGGCATAGTGGCCCACCAGCAGGGTTCCCCGGCTTTCCGCCAGGGCCTGGGTGCGGGTGCAGGTCTGCACCCCTTCTCCAAGAATGCATGTATCTTTCGACGAAAGGTCACATATTTCCTGCAGAAGGTGAGGAAAAATCCTTCCGTCAGGCGGTATGGCCCCGGTTCCCTCAGCCCGGCGCAGGGCTTCCACGTGGGCCTGGGGCTTCACACGGCCCATGTATTCATTGCGCTCGGGGGTGTACAGCACGTCCACCCGGCTCAGCTGTCCCTCCCACATGGAACCCATATGAAAGGCGATGCCATCCATCATGGCGCCTTCCTCAAGGATGGTCAGCTTCAGGTGGGCGCCGTCCTTGCCCACGGTCCTGGCTTCCTGCACGGTCACGTCCGGGCAGTAAAAGCCTGCCGGCGGATTGGCAAAGCCTGTGGGCTCAAGACTCCTGAGTTCATCTATGAAGTTCAGGCTGACTTCCCTCAGGTGCAGGGGCATATCGTAATCCGCCGCGGGGACGAAACAGTCATCGTCACACGCTTCCCGGATATACAGGTTAAGCCTGCGCCTCAGCTCCGGCACCAGGGCCGGGTCCATGGTCAGGCCCGCCGCCTGTTCGTGGCCTCCAAAGCGCATGAACAGATCCGCGCACCTGCACAGCATGGCATGGATGTTCACCCCGGGAATGGAGCGGCAGCTGCCGGTGGCAATGCCGTCCCTTTCCGTCAGCACCACCGCCGGCATGTTGTACTTTTCGCACAGTCTGCCCGCGGCAAGGCCCACAACCCCCGTGTTCCAGTCCTTCCCCATCACCACAATGGCCCGGTCATCATACAGGTCCAGGGTTTCCTTAAGCTGTACTTCCGCAAGTTCCGTGATCTGATTCTGCATGGTCTGCCGGTGGCGGTTGTTTTCCTCCAGATGCTGCGCGATCTTTTCCACCGTCTCCGGGTCCTTCCCCGTCAGCAGTTCCACGCACTGTCCTGCATCCTCCAGCCGTCCCCCGGCGTTGATGCGGGGTCCGATGCGGAAGGCCAGGTCTTCGCTGGTCAGGGGCGGGTTGCAGCCCGCCAGACGGATCATGGCGGCCAGGCCGGGCCTTTTGAGGGTATCCATCTGCATAAGGCCGTATTTCACAATGACCCGGTTTTCATCGATGAGGGGCACCACGTCCGCCACTGTGGCCAGTGCAGCCAGGTCAATGACCTCCCGGACAAACGCATCCCCCAGAATGGCCTGGCCGATCTTCAGGGCCACCCCCGCGCCGCAAAGCCTCCTGAAGGGATAGTCGCCGTAGAGGGGGTTGAGCACCGCATCCGCGGGCACTCTGGTTTCCGGCACCTCATGGTGGTCCGACACAATGACCTTCATGCCCATTTCCCTGGCCAGACGGACTTCCTCAAAGCTGTTGATGCCGCAGTCCACCGTGATAAGCAGCCCATGGTCCGCCGCAATCTCCTTCACCGCGCTTACATTCAGTCCGTAGCCCTCGCTGTGGCGGCTTGGAATGCGGTAATCCGCCTGTACCCCCAGTTTTTCAAAGAGGGTCATCATGATGGATGTGGCTGTCACGCCGTCGGTATCATAGTCCCCGTAAATCTGAACCCTGACCCCGTCCGCCACGGCCTGGCGAATCAGGTTTACCGCCTTATCCATGTCCTGCATAAGGAAAGGATCGTACAGGTCCTGCAGGGAGGGATGCAGGAATTTTTCCGCTTTCTCCTCCGTGTCCACGCCGCGGTTGCGCAGCAGCCTGCTCATCACCGGAGAACACCCCGGGATGCACTCCCGGCTTTCCACCCCTCTTGGTCTGTATCGAAGCATGCATAACCTCCAAAACTGCCCGGGAAACCCGTTCCCTTACACAAAACAGAAATACAGCCTAAAACAATATTCTGAATACAAACAGGAGGAACCTGCCGGAAAACAGGTCCCTCCCGTCCAAAAGTGTCTTATCAGGCCTTGGCCTTTGCCTTGGCTTTGCCGTTCTTCCTGGCGCTGGAAATCTTTTCGTCCAGGATGGCCCACACATAACCGTTGATCATGTTGGCAGAGTACACACCGGAGAGGATACCGATGATGATGGGCAGAGCGAATTCCTTGATGGAAGCCACGCCCATGACATACAGAGCCACAATGGTCAGAAGGGTGGTGATGGTGGTGTTCAGGGTACGGCCCAGGCACTCCTTCACCGAACGGTTCACAATCTCAACACGGGGATCGCCGGGCTTCTTCTTCTGGTTCTCACGGATCCTGTCGAAGATGACGATGGTGTTGTTGATGGAGTAACCCACGATGGTCAGCATGGCTGCGATGAAGGTGGAGTTCATCTGGATGATGGACCTGAGCAGCACCATGAAGCTGAGCATCATCAGCACGTCATGCAGAAGACCGAACACCGCTGCCAGGCCGCTGGCCAGGTCAAAGCGGATGGCGATGTACAGCAGCATGAGGGCTGCGGCAATCAGCACGGACCAGAAGGCGTTGGCCAGCAGGGTACGGCCGGCCACAGGGCCGACGTAGTTGACTTCGCCGTTCTGCTTGACATCCGGGTACTTTTCGGAGATGCCGGCCACAAAGCGCTGCTGGATGGTCTGCACATCTTCGGTGGCAATATCCTTAATGCGGATATTCACTTCATCATGGTTCTGGCCCTGCACCGTCACGGCAGCAGAGATACCCATGGAGTTGAATACTTCTTCCACGTCCGTCTGGACGACTTCCTTGCCCATGCTGTACTGCATGGCCATGCCGCCGGCAAAGTCGATGCCCTGGTTGATGCCCAGGCCGAAAACGGTCAGGATCAGAGCAAGGGCAAAAATGCATGCGGAAACGATCAGGCAGATTTTTGAACGGTCCTTAATCATCATTTCTGCTCCTCCTTTCCATCGGCGCTCTTAGGCATGCTGCAGTACAGGGCCGGGCTGGTCAGACCAATCTGCACGAACCAGGTCATGAGCAGACGGGTGATGACAACGGCGCTGAGCATGGAAACCAGAACGCCCAGCAGCAGGGTCTTGGCGAAGCCCTGCACGGAACCTGTGCCGTAGATCAGCAGCACCACGGCAGCGATGAGGGTGGTGACGTTGGAGTCAAGAATGGCGCTGATGGCGTTCTTGAAACCGGCGCGGACAGCGGCACGGGCGGGACGGCCTGCACGCATTTCTTCGTTGAAGCGTTCGTAGATAATGACGTTGGCGTCAACGGCCATGCCGATACCCAGCACGATACCGGCAAGACCCGGCAGGGTCAGCTGGATGCCAGGCACCACTGCGATGAAGAAGAACAGGGTGATCATGTAAATGCACAGAGCCCAGGAAGCCACGACACCGTTCATGCGGTAACGGATGATCATGAACACCATGACCAGCAGGATGCCGATGAGGGCGGCCTGGATGGAGGTGCTCAGGGCTTCATCGCCCAGGGTGGCGGACACGGTGTCCACCTTCTGCTGGGTCAGCACCAGGGGCAGAGCGCCGGACTGGATCTGAGCCGCAATGGTGCGGGCACGCTCTTCACTGCCCATACCGTTGATGACGCCGGAGCCGTTGGGGATGGCGGACTGGACGGTGGGGCTGATGAGCAGCTCGTTGTCCAGATAGATGGCGATTTGCTTGCCGATGGACTTGGCTGTCATCTCGGCAAAGGTGGCTGCGCCCTCGCTGTTGAGGGTGAAGGCCACCTGATGGTCGCCGTTGTCATAGAAATAGGATGCGGTCTGCACCTGCTTGCCGGTCATGAACTCGTTGCCGTCCGGATCGCGGAAGGACAGTTCAGCCGGGGTGCCGATCAGGTCCAGCACGGCCTGCGGATCCGTCACGTCCGGGATCTCCACGCGGATGCCCGTGCCGTTGTTGATCTTCTGCACGGTGCTCTCCGGGTAGCCCTTGTCCGTCAGACGCTGCTGGATCACGGCGATGGTGCCGTCCATCAGGGCATCGAAGGAGCCTTCGATGTCGTCAGGCTTTTCGGCAGAGTATTCCACATACACGCCGCCGCGCAGGTCCAGGCCCAGTGCCAGGCTCTGCGGCCACTTTTCCGCATCCACCGTGGGCATCCAGGAAACCAGTTTGTACAGTCCGCGGCCGTCCAGGGGCATTCCGTTGAAGCCCAGGTATCCGCAGACGAGGGTCAGCACCAGCAGAACGCACAGGCCGACGATGGCGCCGGTCTTTCTGTTGGAGCTCTTACGCTTGCTCATAGCAGTTTTCCTCCCTGTTATTTCAGTTGTCCGGATAAAGGTTTTGCTTCACCCTATCCGGGCACACCTTCGGGAGGGCAGACCAGATACACGGTCTTCCGCCAGGTCCGGCTGGTCAGCGGCATGCCGTTGCGGTCACAGGTGCAGGAGACACAGCATGAAGCGGACTGCGTAAAAACCGCTGCGCTTTCCTTGCCTGTCTGCCCGCTCTGACTGCTTCCGGGCAGCTCCTGTTCACCGGATGGGGGAAGCTGCACCGCGTAGCAGGGATAGGACGGTGCCTGCTGTACAGGCGTGCACTCCTCTTCCGGGCCTGTAACCAGTCCCCTGCCGAAAAGGAGAAACATAACAAGCCCCAGCAGGGCCAGGGGCCATCTGAACCGGTGCATGCTGCATTCCTCCCTTCCTTTTGGTGTTCGCTTCATTTCTGTTGCTTATATTGGTTCCGTATGCATCTGAGCATGGAAAGCTTTTGCGGCCTTTCCATGTTTTTTTCCTGTTTCCTGCCGCCCTCCGGCTGATATGCTGCTGAAGGCGGCTTCAGATCCTGTGTCACGGACGGACTGAAAAGGCCATGCCCGGCGCACAGGGTTCCTGTATAAATGTTTTTTGCCGGGCTCGCCGGCAAATCGTGACGTATTATACGGGTTCACTCTTCTTCCGTCAAGCTCTCGGAGGACTCAGCGGGCTCAGAGGATTCAGACGGCTCAGAAGGAAGAAGACAGTCCGGAAGCCGGTTCCTGAAGATGCCAAACCAGCTGCAGGATGAAGGATACACCTGCACATGCTGGGGGCCGTCCACCGTTTCCGTGGTGTAGCTGTACAGTTCCTGCAGCGACAGGGATCCGCTTCCGTTGCTGTCCGCCGCTCCCCTGGCGCCCACCACTAGGGCATGGGTAAACAGCCCCATGACCTTGCCTGCCACCACGTCCTCAAAGCACTCTTCATCCTCCGCACAGGCCGTCAGGACAAAGTATCCGCCCGTGGCAAGACCGCTGCGGGTCCTGCGGGAAAAGGCCTGGATGATGGCATTTGTCATCTTTTCCGCAGACTCTGCCCTGCTCTGAGGGCCGGATGAGCGGGATGCGGACAGAAGCATATTGCCGCTGAAGCAGGCGTCGATGATGACGATCTTCCTGCCTGGCACCTGATCCAGGGCTTCCCTGAGTTCTCTGGGCGTCACATGTCCCATGTTGTCTGCCCCAAGCAGTGACCCTCTCTCCTCCTGAATGTCCGAATCAATGCCGTGGCCGGAGTAATACAGCAGGGAGACATCTTCCTCCCCCGCCTCAGAAAAGACTTCCGCAATCTGGGAGAGGATCCCCTCCCGGGTCAGGTTTTTCCTTACGTTTACCTCATATGCCGTTCCCTCAAAGCTCTCCAGCATGGAGGTCATGTGCACAAGATCCGTCTCGGGGCCGAAAAGTCTGAGGCCGCTTACGGTATTGTAGGTCTGGCCTATGAGCAGGGCCCGATACTGTGTTTCCCCCTGAACCTGCACATCCACCTGATGTGCCGCGGCGTATGCATACGCTGCGCCCTTTTCATCCGTGCGGATCAGCATCTCCTCCATGCAGCCGCTGAAGCAGTCATCCCCGATTTCCGCAACGCTGCCCGGGATATCTGCATACATGAGGCCGGGACAGTCCATAAAGGCTTCCCTGCCAAGCGTCCTGAGGGAGGCGGGCAGAGCCAGATGGGTATACACAGGATTCCCTGAAAAGGCACCATCCCCGATCTCCTCAATGCCCTCCGGCAGCAAAAACCGGCCATCGGTGCTCTCCTCCTCTTCCCCCCATGCCGGAAACGGGATGAGACAGATGATGAGCAGACAAACCAGAAGATGCAGATTTCTCCCCATAGCCACAGCCTCCCGCCGGAATCCGCGTGTTTTTTGGATCTTTTCCGGCCTTTCCGTTCTGTTCAGATCATTTTTCCCGGGAAGTATACCGCATCATGTCGGTTTGCAAAAGGGAGGCTGCACGGGGCAGCCTCCCTTTCAGAAATCCGGTAAAGTATTATCAGTCGTTTGCATCCATGTAGGCGAAGCAGTTCTGGATATCCGTCATGTACTCGGCGGTGACATCGTCATAGCCGTAGGACTTGCAGGTATCCACCATGTACTTCCAGTTGGCCTCGAATTCTTCATCCGTTTCGGAGTTGGCGCACTTCCAGCTGTATTCCTTCATGATGGGAGCGAACTGTGCCCTCTTCTGCTGGCTTTCATCAGACAGAGCAGCCTTGGAATAGGCGATGGCAGCAGGGCTCATAACGGAAACCTGGTTCTTCCGGCGATACAGGTCCACACCGGAGGTGGCGCCGTCGGCATATTCCTCGCTCCAGGCCTTGGACAGCTCGGTGGCATAGTGCTCGGCATAGCAGGGCCATCCCTTGTTGCTGAAGGAATAGGTCTTGCCGGGGATCATCTGTTCCACCTTGATGGTCTCGTGGTTGATCTTGCTCTCGCCGTCCTGGAAGGTGGCTCCGCCGTATTCAGCGGGCATCTCAGTGTTGGCACGGTCTTCCTGGCACTTCCAGCCGAATTCGGTCATTTCCGGCACGCCCTCGGCGTTGTAATCCCAGGTCAGACCCTTGGGGCCGTAGTTCTGGATGATGATGCCTTCTTCAGAGCACAGCCAGTCGATGACTTCCAGGCAGCGTTCCGGATACTTGGTGTTGGCGCCCAGGCACCACATACGGTTGGAACCGGCGGTGGACAGGGTCTGCATGGCGGGAGCGGAGTCTTCAATCAGGAAGGTGACGAAGCCGTCACGGTTGGCAGCCTTTTCAGCGCTGTTGTAGTTGCCGATGATCCAGCCCCACATGGCCATGAGGTAACGGCCGGCGGAGAGCTTCTGGCAATAGGTGTCAAAGTTCTGGGAAACGGATTCCGGATCGAAGGTGCCGTCCCGGTACATCTGGTTGACCACCTTCAGGGCACGCTTGTACAGGCCGTCTTCAGCCAGCTGATCTTCCACCTGACGGGTTGCATAGTTGACGCCCAGATAGTCCCATTCCTGGAAACCATAATAGGTCA
This sequence comes from uncultured Clostridia bacterium, assembly GCA_946627565.1. Lineage (GTDB taxonomy): Bacteria > Bacillota > Clostridia > Christensenellales > Aristaeellaceae > UBA2943. Next base: position 29,270 of record CAMOVR010000013.1, on the reverse strand, counting down.
TCAGGTCCCATGCGAACTTCATCTTGCAATCTTCCCAGTCCGGGAATCCGCCGTAGCCGTATACCTTTTCGCCGTTGGCATTCTCAGGCACAGCTTCCTGCAGGGCCTTGAGGAATGCAGGCAGGTCTTCCAGGGTCTTCAGCTCGGGCTTGCCGGCCTTTTCCCAGGCGTCAAAGCGGATCTGCAGGGCATAGGTGGGGTCGGTCAGTTCGGCCCAGGCACCATTTTCAAGAGCCACGCCGAAGTTGAAACCGAACTTGCCTTCATAGCCATGATCTGCAGCAAAGGCAGAGGTCTTGGCAATGGCATCGCCCAGGTACGCATTGATGTTTTCATAGGGAGTCAGGTCCACATCGTCCCAGTCCAGCAGCAGGTCAGCCGCCAGAGCCTCCAGGAACTGGTCGCCCATGTCGCCCAGGCAGATGATGTCGCCCAGATCGCCGGCAGCCACGCCTGCTGTCCAGGCATTGCTGTCCACGTTGGTGGACACGATATTCAGGGTCACATTGAAGCGGTCCTTGAGTTCCTTGGCGAACCAGCCCTTCTGTTCACCGGCATAGTTGGCCAGGCCGGAGAACATGGTCAGGGTGACAGGCTCACGGTACACTTCGTCGGCAGAAGCCGCCGGAATGACAGCCATGGAGGCCAGCATCGCCAGACAGAGTACGAGGGACAGAATCTTCTTCATACAGAGTTTCCTCCTTGAAAAAAATATATACTCAGCCGCCGTTTCCGGCGGCAGGGTGACAAACCTTGTTTTTCCTGACACGGATAAACCGTTTCCGTTTTGCATGTATGTTTTTTGTCTTTTCACAGAAAGCGGGGTCTTCGGATGCCGTCAGGCAGACCGGATGAAAGGAACACCTCCCAAGAACTGTACGGCAGGGGAAACTGCAAAGACCCGGCATGGGTCTTTGCACGGTTTCCGTATATGCCTTTTGCTGGAAACGGTATTCCGGATGATTCAGCGGCATGTCTTTTCAGTTCGACACACCTTGTCCAATTCCTGCCGGAGCGGGACCTTATCCCTTCACAGCGCCAATCATGATGCCTTTGACAAAGTAGCGCTGGAAGAAGGGGTACACCAGAAGAATGGGGAAGGTAACCACCATGGCCACCGTCATGCGCACCGACAGGGCTGTCTGCTTGGTGGCAAGGTTGGCCAGAGCGCTGGAGTCCTGGGTGGCACGCACCAGGGCCGCCAGGGAGGAGGCTTCATTCTGGTACTTGTAGAGCAGGAACTGCAGGGTGTAGTACTTGCCCGAGGGCATGAGCATCATGGTGTCCGTAAAGCTGTTCCACTGTCCCACGGCGGAGAAAATGCACAGCGTGGCCAGGATGGGGATGATCAGGGGCATGATGACGTTGAAGAAGCACCGCAGATAGCCGGCTCCGTCCAGCGTGGCGCTCTCCTCCAGGGACGGGGGCAGTGCCTCGATGAAGGTCTTGACCAGGATGACGTTGTAGGGAGAAACCAGTCCCGGTATGACATAGACCCAGAAATTATCCAGGAAGCCCAGCATCCTCAGGTTCATGTACCAGGGGATGAGGCCGGCGGAGAAGTACATGGTAACCACAATGAGGCGGTACCAGACCTTGCGCAGCCACATTTCCTGCTTGGTCACAAGATAACCCAGCATGGCGCTGCCGCCCACGGTCCACAGTGTGCCCAGAACCGTTCTGGCCACGGATACCAGCAGGGCGTCCAGGATGCCTTCAATGCGCATGACTTCCACATAGTTCTGAAAGTGAATGCCCTGGGGATACAGCTGGATGGCGCCAAGACGCACCAGCTCGTTGTCGGAAATCGTATTGATGAACAGATAGTAGAACGGGAAGAGGCATACAAGCGTCAGAAGCGTAAAGACGGTGTAATTGACGATATGAAAGACAATGTCTCCCCGGCTCATCTTCTGCCGGTGGTGCTTATCGTGGATATTCAGATCCTTCTTTGCCATGTTGCTCCCTCCTTACACAATGGACTCGCCGCGGAGCTTTTTGGATGCAAAGTTCGCGGTGAACAGCAGCGTCACGCTCACCAGCGTCTTAAGAATGCCGATGGCCGTGCCGAAGGAGTACAGGGTGGTTCCCCTTGAGGCAATGGTGATGTTGTAGACATACAGGTCCAGCACCTCAATGGTGGCCTTGTTCATGGGATTCTGGAACACCAGGTACTGTTCCATGCCGTTGTTGAGAATGTTGGAGATGGAAAGCATCAGCAGGACGAAGAAGGTGGGGAGCAGACCCGGCAGGGTGATGTAGCGCATCTGATGCCACCGGTTGGCGCCGTCCACCTTGGCGGCTTCGTACAGTTCCTGGTCAATGCCCGCAATGGCCGCCAGATACATGATGGCGCCCCAGCCAAGGCCCTTCCATGTGCTCCATGCCCACATCTTAAGCCAGATGTGTTCCGAGGAGTTCAGCCACACCACCGGTTCCTTTATGGCTCCTATGGCCAGCATGAACTTGGAGAAGATGCCCGTGTCCATGGCAAACAGACACATGGCAAAGGAGAAGACCAGTGCCCAGGAAATGAAGTTGGGCAGGGTGGTGAAGATCTGGACGAACTTCTTGAAGCGGGTGTTGGTGATTTCGTTGAGGAAGATGGCGAACACCATGGGCAGGAAGCTGGTGGCCAGGTTCAGGCCGCTCATGCCGAAGGTGTTTTTCAGCACCCGGACAATGTTCTCCCGGTTGGCGGGATTGGTCCACATCTCCGTGAACCACTTGAAGCCCACAAACTCCTGTTCGCTCAGGGGCTGGCCGAACTTGTAGTTATAGAACGCATAGCTCCATCCGTACAGGGGCAGGTAGCTGAAGAGCAGCACCGCCACCAGGAAGGGCAGCATCATCAGGAAGAGCTTGTACTTCTTGGGAATCTCCTCCTGGTCAGAAAAACTGGTGAAGAAGGCGGCGAAGATCAGCAGCGGCCATACCATGAACAGCGGCGCTGCACAGGACACCGTACCTATGGATGAGGGCATGCCCGTCATAAGCAGGATCCACCCTGCCAGGGATGCAAGGCAGGCTGTCAGGAAACAGGCGATGGACGGTTTCTTTGCCTTTCCCTTCAGCAGAAGCACCAGGCCGCCGACGGTCAGAATCAGGGCAGCCCAGGTGGTCAGGGCAAGGCCCTGTACGTCGCGTACCATAACGTCCCGGACGCTGTCCGCTTCTGTCCCTTCGTACATGGCAGCGCCCTTCTTGTCCTTGGGCACCAGGATATTTTCCCCGGCGCTCAGGCGAAGCATGTCAAAGGTGGAAAGGGAAGCCGTGGACTGGACCTGGGTCTTGCCGGGCTTGTAGAAACTGTAGTTCACGCCGGGCATGAGAAGGCAGACAACGGCCAGAACCGCCAGCAGGGCGGCCAGGCCCCGGATCTGCCATTTCTTCGGCACGGGGCTGACAAAATAGGGCTCATTGGCCGCCCGGATGCATTCTATGCAGCACAGAGCGCCAAACAGCGCCAGAAACACCATGATCAGGGGTACCGGTGTAATGGCGCCAAGGCCCAGGTACAGGAGCTGCCGGATGCCGCCTGTGTACATGTCCTGAGAGGACAGCATGAGCATGCCCAGCACCGCGCTGGCTCCAAGCACCACAGAGAGGACCGTCAGGGCTGCGGGGAACCACTTGTCCACTTTCCCAAGGAAGCAGAGAACGGCCGCCAGAAGAAGCACAACGGCCATGATCAGGATGCCCGTGCCCGCCACATTCACCGCGGACGACTCGGGAATCAGGAAGATGCCCCGGATGTTGTTGCCGTCACCGGAAAAGGGTTCCAGGGCCAGAAGGTCTCCTGAGAGCACATTCTGGAACTGTCCGTTTGCTTTGGCTTCATTCAGCATGGGCTGTCTGCCCAGGGCCGCCTGCAGCACGGAGACGGAGCGGTTCATGGCAGCGGCATCTGCAGGGGCTTCCGTCACGGTATCCGGCACCTGAACCACATAGGCCGGCAGGAAGATCATGAGAGCCGTCACAAGGCACACCACGCCGGCCGTGATTCTCCAGCCCTTTTCCGACATGGCCCTGGTGTCCTTATCTTTCAGAAGCAGCACCAGAAGCCAGATGCTCATGACAGCGGAGGCGCCAAAGGGTACATAGACGCCGAACTGCACCGTGAGGAGCAGCTGGAAGAGTACGGAGATATCCAGGTTCATGAGGTGCACGGCAAAGGTGCCGCTCAGGGCTGTGCCCATCAGGCTCAGGAAGAACGCGGGCACCAGGGCTTTATCCCTGCCTGTCAGCGTCAGGATCAGGGAGAGAAGCATCACGGCCAGTGCGGCCATGAGGAGCCAGCCTGAAAACTGAAGGAGGGAAAGAGCCGGCACCGTATCCACCGGCAGAACGGAGGCGCCTTTGAACACCATATCCCCCACCGTTACGCTCTGGGGGAACAGGGCCGCTGTCTCAGCACCCAGCTGGGAATGTACATAAAACTTCATACCCGGAAGCAGAAGCGCCAGGAATGCCACAGCCACCGCAAGGATCAGACCCAGGCGCTTTCTGAAATACGTCTGCATAGCATGCTTCCTTTCTCAGAAAATATGGAGTTGTAAGAGATGACATCATTTATGCAATTTCAGTCGGGTGGATTATAGGATAAATCCGGAACAGGCACAAGACCCGCTCCCGCACCGGGCACGCTAAAAAGCCGTATAAAATGCCTGAAAGCATACAGATTTTTCCCGGAAAAAGCATAAAAAAGCCCACGCAGTGCAGAGCACGGCAGTGGGCCTTGAGTACATGGAAAATACAAAAAAAGAAAAGCGGTTTCCCGCTTTTCATGTGTTCCAGTTGCTGACCGTATTCTGTGCCAGCTGAAGAAACGCCAGCAGCTTCGCCTTTTCATCACCCTGATCCTCACCGTCCCTGCTTTCAAGGAAGGTCAGATTCCGGCACAGAAGGTACTCCGGCACAATTTCAAGAACGTTGCACAGAGAAACAAACGTTTCCAGACTCGCCACACGGGTCCCCCGCTCTATATGCCCCAGAAAAGATGCTGAGATCCCAACCTTCTCTGCCAGCTGCTCCTGCGTCCATGATCTATTTCTTCTGGCAATCCGTACACGGTTCCCCAGGTCTTTATAATTCATCTGAAATGAACCCTCCCACAACAGCTCTAGCTGTGTATAAAAGTATCGCTATTATTGTATACGATTTTTGCGATTGGTAAACGAACTTCAAGCATTATTTTCAAATTTCTTTTGTTTTTTTCGCCAGGCCTGTCTCGCCCTTTTTTCCCTTGTAAGAGGCCGCTAACAGGCTGCATCCTTCTTTCAGGCACTATATTTTTCTATGTTCCGTTCTTTGTTTCCTTGACTTTTTTCTCATTGGAAAGTGTTCTTATGATGCATTCCTTGTATTTTCCATGTTTTATATACATGCAAGCACAAAAAAACCGCAAAAAAACAGGCTCTATGCAAACCAGATGCGACATGCTATAATACCTCTGTTCCCCAAATCCCGTGCTGATTAAGTCCTCCTTTGGTATCGCGCATCCTCGCCGTAAACCATTGAAGCATCTCCCGGCATTAGGATGGGCGACACATATTTTTATACCTGCTACAGGTGCAAAATCAGGAGGTTGTTTATCATGTATCAGGACGAAACCCTTACCTGTCGTGACTGCGGACGGGAATTTGTTTTCTCCGCTTCTGAACAGGCTTTCTTCGCTGAAAAGGGATTTCAGAACAAGCCTACCCGCTGCCCCGAGTGCCGCGCTGCCAAGCGTGCTGCCCAGAACGGCGGAGCTCCCCGTCAGATGTTCACCGTAATCTGTGAAAACTGCGGCCGTGAGACCCAGGTTCCCTTCCAGCCCAGGGGAGACAAGCCCGTGTACTGCCGTGAGTGCTTCCAGGCCATGAGGCAGAATCAGTATTGATTTGATAAAGAAAAGCGCATCCTCCGGGATGCGTTTTTTGTGTGCTTTCGTTCAGTAAACTGGGACGGATCCCAGGGCGGAAAGCCCGGGTAAACCCGCCCTGTCCGCTTGACTTTCCCCTGTTCTTTCTTTATATTCCCTCTGTTCTGATACCCTGCCTGATCTGTAAAGGGAGGTTTGCATATGCCCCGGATGGTACGCTACGGCCTGTCCCAGCTTCCGTCTCTTCTTCGTGACCTTGGTGTGACAAAACCCCTGCTGGTTTCATCCCGCAGGTGGCTGGACACTGCTGCGCCTTATCTGGCTTCTTTCCCGTCATACGCCGTTTTTTCTTCCTTTGAACCCAATCCGGATTTCGATCAGTGCGCGTCCGGACTGTGCATGCTGGAAAGAAAGGGCTGTGACGGCCTGGTGGCCATAGGGGGCGGCAGCACCATGGACACGGCCAAAACCATCCTGGCCATGCACATGTCCCCTTCACCCTCTCAGGCCCTGGCCATGCAGTATGACACGGCTTCGTGCCTTCCCCTGATCCTCATCCCCACCACCGCGGGTTCGGGTTCTGAAGCCACCCAGACGGCTGTGGTCTATGTGGACGGCCGGAAATATTCCCTCTCCCATCCCGCCCTGCTCTCCCTGGGCGTCATTCTGGACGCTTCCCTGCTCAGGACCCTGCCCGCCCCCATGCGGCGCTCCTGCGCCCTGGACGCCCTGTGCCAGGCCATAGAAAGCTTCTGGTCCCGCTCCGCCACGCAAGAGAGCCGGGCCATAGCCGGGCCTGCCGCCAAAGGCATCCTTCATACCTTTTCTTCCTATATGAGTGGGGATGAAAACGCGGAAAAGGACATGCTCCGTCTCAGCTACGAAGCCGGAGAGGCCATCCAGCTGACCCGGACCACCGCTGCCCATGCCATGAGCTATCAGCTGACCAAGCTCCTGGGCATCCCCCACGGGGACGCCTGCGCCCTGACCCTGCCCTGGCTCTGGCAGCGCATGACGGATACCCCGGTAACCCGGGAGCTTTCCCGGGTGCTGGGCATCCGTACGGAGGAGGGTCCTGACCTGTTCCGTCAGCTGTGCCGCACATACGGACTCCTGCCGCCGGGCGTGCCTTCTGAAAAGATCCTTGACGCCCTGACGGACTCCGTCAATACCGAGCGGCTTGGAAACCACCCGGAGCCCCTTTCCCGTCAGGATATCCGGGAAATCTACATACAGGCCCTCACAGCCCCTGAAACAGAAAGAAATGAGGCGGATGCATGAGCCAGTCCTTCCGGGATGCCGTCACCCGTTTCATCTTCCTTGAGGACAAGCCGGAGAAAAGCGACATCATCTTTCTCCCCGGTTCTCCCCACGATGCCCATGTTCAGGCCGCGGCGGACCTGATGCTTGAGGGATACGCCCCCCTGGTGCTGCCCTCCGGGCTGCACAGCAAACAGACGGACCATTTTTCCCTGGTCCCCGGCTTTCCCTCCGAGTGGGCCTGGATGCGCTCCCTGCTCATGGAACGGGGCGTTCCCGAGGAGAAGATTCTCCGGGAGGACCGGGCCACCTTTACCTGGGAAAACGCCACCCTGTCCCGGGCTCTGACTGACCGGCTCCATCTGCACATCCGTCAGGCCCTGCTTTGCTGTACGGCCCATCATGCCCGCCGAGCCCTTTTCTATTACCAGGCCGCCTTTCCGGAGGCCCGCATCCTGGTGGTGCCCCGTCCCTTCCATAATATTACAGGGGAAAACTGGTACACCACCGGGGAGGGCCGGGAAACCGTTCTGGGCGAGGTGCGGAGACTGGGCAGTCAGGTCCTGGAAATCTATGACTGTCTGGAGGAGGGGCGCATTCCGCCCCTGCTTCACATGGAACAGGACACATCCATCTATACCCATCCGGAGGACAACGTGCAATGCACCGACTGATCCGTATCATGCTGATTCTTCTTCTGGCCGGGATCCTGATTTACCTGGCCATTTTCGCCTCGGTGATCTGGAAAGAGCACCATGTTCCCGCCCCCGGGGACGACTATGACGCCATTGTGGTGCTGGGCGCCCAGGTGACCCCGGAGGGCGTGCCCTCCATCCAGCTGGGCTGGCGCCTGGATGCCGCCGCGGAAGCCTACTTTGCCCACCCCTGCCTCATCGTGGTGTGCGGGGCCCAGGGCAGTGACGAGCCGGACGCGGAAGCCCATGTCATGGCGGATGTCCTTATCGGCAAGGGCATCCCGGAGGATCAGATCCTTCAGGATGACACTTCCTTTAATACCCGCCAGAACATCCGCCACGCGGCGGAGCTCCTGGCCTCCCATCCCGTGGACACGGTCCTGATTGTCACCTCGGATTACCACCTGCCAAGAGCCCTGCGGCTTGCGGAGGATGAGGGATTCACGGCCCAGGGGCTTGGCAGCCCCACCCTGGGCGGCTTCTGGTGGCTGAAAAACCATGTGCGGGAGACCCTGTCCTGGGTCAAGTACTGGCTGGAAAGGTACCTGAACCTGAAACTCTGAGAGAGGATACACCCATGGACGCAAACACCATTTACGAAAGGCTCGCGGCCTGTTCCCTTCAGGTTGACCGGGAAGGGGCGGAAAAGCTTTCCGTCTACCACCGGATGCTTCTTGACTGGAATACCCGCATGGACCTGACCGCCGTGACAGAGGAAAAGGAAATGCTGGATAAGCACTACACGGACAGCCTCATGCCCCTCCTGCCCGGGCTTCTTCCCTTCCCCGTCTCAGGAAAGGTCATCGATGTGGGAACCGGGGCAGGCTTTCCCGGCCTTCCCCTGGCCATATGCTGCCCCTCCGCTTCCTTTACGCTGCTGGACAGCCAGCAGAAGCGCCTGAACTTCCTGGACGCCGTCATCTCCGCCCTGGATCTTAAAAATGTCACCCTGGTGCACGCCCGGGCAGAGGACGGGGCCAGACAGAAGGAGCTCCGGGCTGGCTTTGACCTGGCTGTGGCAAGGGCTGTGGCGCCGCTGCCGGTACTTGCGGAATATCTCCTGCCCTACGTCAGGGTGGGCGGGGCCTGTCTGTGCTGGAAAGGTCCCTCCGTCATGGGTGAGATGGATGCCGGCAGCCGGGCTGCCCGGCTCCTGGGCGGTGAGGTGCTCTCCCCCATCCCCTGTCCCATACCGGACCGGGACTGGGAACACTATCTGGTGCCCATCCGGAAAAACGCGGCCACCCCGAAAACCTATCCCCGCAGGGCCGGCACTCCGTCCCGTTCGCCCCTGGGGAGCAGTGCCTCTTCTGATTGACGAAATCCCGACTTCCCTGTATAATTCCCCCTGTCCCGCTGATGTGGTGGAATGGCAGACACCGGGGACTTTGAAGCAAATCAGAGCATCCCGCCGGGAAACCGCGGCGATGAATGCTGGCTAATTCGGCGAAAACCCCTCCGGGGCAACGCCGAGCCAAACCGGTTCTTACCGGAAGTGTGTAGAGACTATATACCAGCGGCCTGAAGCCTGAAGGTATGGCCAAGACATAGTCCAGACTGCAACGCCAAGGCGGCTCTGGCAACAGAGTGCAGCAAGAAAATCCCCTGCTTCACGGCGTGCGGGTTCGAGTCCCGCCATCAGCACATAAAGATGCCCCTGTCATCTGGCAGGGGTGTTTTTATGCCATGAGGCATATGTTACATGCTTGACATGTATTCCCTGTATCGCTAGAATAAGCGAATAACAGTCACGCAGAGCGTGAAGGAGGTTTTCTTTTTCCATGGATGACGGTGGCCTTACATCAGGCTCCCCACTGATATGGCCGTGGGTTGTCACGGTTCTTCTCATACTGTTTGCCGACTTTATCGCCGTTTCTGAGACGGCTATATCTTCATGTTCAAAAGTTCGGATGAAGACCCTGGCGGAGAAGGGCGACCGGCGCGCTGCAAAGGTGCTGGACGCGCTGGATCATTTTGACATGACCATCTCCAGCATTCTCATCCTGACAAATATCGCGCATATTTCCTGCGCTTCCCTGGTGACGGTGGCTGTCACCAGGATCTGGGGCCTTGGCATGGTGACTGTCTCCACCTTTGTCACCTCCCTTGTGCTGTTCTTTTTTGCGGAAATGCTGCCCAAAAGCTTTGCAAAGAAGTTTGCGGACACCCTGGCCCCCTACTGTGCAGGGCCCATCGGTGTCATGTCCCGGATCCTTTCCCCCATCTCCCGGGTCCTGTCCTTCATTGGCAACAGGGCATCCTCCGGCAGCGGGGACCAGGATGTGTCCATAACGGAGGATGAGATTCACGACATCATTGACGACATGAAGGAGGATGGAAGCCTGGACAAGGCCCACGGCGACCTGATTTCCTCCGCCCTGGAATTCAATGACGTCACCGTGGAATCCGTCCTGACCCCCCGTGTGGACGTGGCCGCCATCGACATTGACGACGATCCCCAGGAAATCCTTTCCTTTATCCGGGATCAGAAGTATTCCAGGCTGCCGGTGTACGAAAAGTCCATCGACCACATTATCGGGGTGCTGCGCATCCGCCGCTACCTCAGGGCCTATATTCAGGCCAGGGCCGAGGGCAACGAGGACCAGGTCCAGATCCGCAAGCTTCTGGATGAACCCCTCTACGTCACCGAGAGCGCCAAGATTGACGAACTGCTGCCCCGCATGTCAAAGGAACGCCAGAGCCTGGCCATTGTCACCGACCACTACGGCGGCACTGTGGGCATTGTGACGGTGGAAGACATTCTGGAGACCCTGGTGGGCGAAATCTACGATGAAGAAGACGTGGTGGAAGACGCGGTCATAGACCTTAAGAACGGCACCTTCCTGGTGGACGCGGAGGAAACCGTGGACGACGCCTTCTGGAAGATCGGTTTTGAGGACCCGGAGAAGGACGAGGACCTGGTCAACACCCGTCTGGGTGAATGGGTCTTTGAACATTTCTCCACCGTGCCCCATGCCCGGGAGCATTTTGAGTACCACGGTCTGAGGGTCTATGTGGCCCGGATGGAACACAACCGTATCCGGAAGGTCATGTTCAAGCTGCCTGACACTGACGGAAAGGCGGTGGAAAAAGAATGACCGTACAGATCCTGCTTCTGCTGGCGGGTACCGTGGTGTGCATCATCCTCTCCGGCTTCTTCTCCGGCTCTGAGATGGCCTATTCCTCCGCCAGCCGCCTGAGGCTTGAGAGTGAAAAGGCCGACGGCAACCGGCGTGCCGCCACCGCCCTGTATATCCTGGACCATTTTGATGACGCCCTCAGCGCCATCCTCATCGGAAACAACCTGGTGAATGTGGCTTCCTCTTCCATAGCCACCACCCTCCTGATCCTGCTGACCGGATCCGACGGCAGCACCTGGATTGCCACCCTGGTGATCACCGTCCTGGTCATCATCTTCGGGGAAACCATTCCCAAGATCAGTGTGAAAAAAAGCGCCAGTGCCTATGCCCTGCGCTATGCCCCCGCCAACCGGGTCCTTATGACCGTCCTCAGGCCTCTGGTGCGCCTGGTGGTCTTCCTGACGGGTCTCATCATCTCCCCCTTCCATCAGAAGGACAGCGGCAATGACACCGAGGAAAAGGTGGAAGAGCTGCAGACCATTGTGGAAACCGCCGAGGATGAAGAGGTGATTGACGAGAATGAGAGCGAGCTGGTACAGGCCGCCATTGATTTCTCGGATATCTCCGCCTCCGCCGCCATGACGGCCCGGGTGGACGTGCTGGCCATTGATATCGAAGACTCCCGGGAGGAAATCCTCTCCATCATCTCCAAATCCCACTATACCCGCATCCCGGTGTATGAGGAATCCATCGACCATGTCATAGGCATCCTGCACCTGAACCGTTTCCTGAAGGCCCTGACCATGGATGAGGATGTGGATCTGCGCAGCCTCCTCATGGAGCCCTGCTATGTTTACAAGACCATGAAGCTGCCCCAGGTACTGGCCGCCTTCCGCAAGGCTAGGCAGCACCTGGCCGTGGTGGTGGACGAGTACGGCGGCACGCTGGGCATCATCTCCATGGAAGATGTGCTGGAAAAAGTGGTGGGCGACATCTGGGACGAAACGGACATGGTGGAAGAAGACGTCCATGAGAGAGCCACAGGCGAGTATGAAGTGGACGGCGACATGCCCATCAATGAATTCCTGGACCTCTGGGACATCCGCAGGGACGACGTGGAATGCGAGAGCGAGACCGTGGGCGGCTGGACCATTGAGAGCTTCGGCACCTTCCCGGAGGTAGGCGCATCCTTCCGTTTCCGGGATATTGAAATCACCGTGCTGACCATGGATGACCGGCGTGTGGAACGGGTCCTGGCAAGGCGGGTAGAGCCCGAAAAGAAAGAGACAAACGAGACAAAACAGTAACGCAAAAGGAAAACTGCCATGCACTGTGCACGGCAGTTTTCCTTATGTTTCGCTACGTCAGGCCTCAGTTGTCTTCCACAATGTGCTGGGTCAGGCCGTTGATGTAAATGGGAGTGAGTTCCGCCTGGATCAGGGGCCTTGCATAGGCCAGGAACTCCGGCAGCATGTCGGTGCGGGCATCATTGATCCATTCCACCGGCACCTTCTTCTCATAGTTGGCCACCTTGTCAATGTCCACCAGCTCCGTGGTGCACTGATAGGGGTCATTGGACAGGCGCTTGAGGGCCACCATCTTGCCGGTCACGCCCTCAAAGGCAGCCTTGGCTGCCGCGCCGCCCACCTGGTAGGCCTCGGTGATGTCGGTCCGGCTGGAGAGATGGGCACCGCAGCGCTGGAGAATGGACAGTTCCACCGCACGGGTACGGGTGGGCAGGTTTCTGGCCACCAGATTGGAGAGGTAGCGGGCCGTACCGGTCAGGTTGATGTGACCGAAGGCGTCCACGGAGCGGTGGTCATCGCTCAGTTCGCAGACAAAGCGGCCGTCGGGCAGCTTGACGCCCTCGGACACCGCAATGACCACGGACCTGCGCTCCTTCTGCATGCGCTCCACCTTGGCCAGGAACCGGTCCGTATAGAAGGGCAGTTCCGGAATGCAGATCAGGTCCACGCCCTCGCAGTCCTCGCCCCGGGCCAGTGCTGCCGCGGCGGTGAGCCAGCCGGCATTGCGGCCCATGACTTCCACAATGGTCACAAAGTTGTTGCCGTACACCGTGGCGTCCCGGATGATTTCCTTCATCACCACGCCGATATACTTGGCGGCCGAACCGTAACCGGGGGTATGGTCCGTCAGCATCAGGTCATTGTCAATGGTCTTGGGCACACCCATGAAGCGGATCTCGGAGCCCACCCGGGCACCGTAGCGGGCCAGCTTGTTGATGGTGTCCATGCTGTCGTTGCCGCCGATATAGAAGAACCAGCGGATGTCCAGCTTTTTCAGAATGGCAAAGAGCTTCTCATACACTGCCTCGTCATCCTCCGGAGACGGCAGCTTATAGCGGCAGCTGCCCAGGAAGGAAGAAGGGGTGCGTTTGAGCAGCTCAATATCCATAAAGGTGGCCAGCCGCTCTGACAGATCGCAGACTTTTTCATCCAGGAGCCCCTCAATGCCGTGGAGCATGCCGTAGACATGCTCTGCGCCGCGCATCTGGCAGGCCTGGAATACACCGGCAAGACTGGAATTGATAACGGAAGTGGGGCCGCCGCTCTGGCCGACGATTGCGTTTGCCATATGGATCCTCCTATTGCTGCTGTCGAATATGATACGGTTACAGGCATCCCCGCAGGGCGCCCTGTAAAACCAGTATAGAAAGAAGGCGCCGCCTTGTCAAATGCAGGTGGCGCCCTTCCTTAAGCGCAGAGAGCATATGCCGTCCATTCACGACACACTTCCGTCCTCCCCCGTTTCTCAGTCCTGCCCCTTGCTGAGAATGCTCCGTATAAAGGAGCGGGTGCGTTCCTGGGTGGGGTTGGAGAAAAACTCTTCGGAAGTGCCGGATTCAATGACTTTTCCGCCGTCCATAAAGAGGACCTTGCTGGATACATGCCTGGCAAACTCCATCTCGTGGGTGACCACCACCATGGTCATGCCTTCTTCGGCCAGGCGGCGCATGACGCTGAGCACCTCCCCGATGAGTTCCGGGTCCAGGGCGCTGGTGGGTTCGTCGAAATAAATGATTTCCGGGCTGGCAGCCAGACCCCGGGCAATGGCCACGCGCTGCTGCTGGCCGCCGGAGAGCTGACGGGGATAGAAGTTGAGCTTATCCGCCATGCCCACCCGGGTCAGGGCTTCCACGGCCCTGGCCTCGGCCTCGGCTTTGGGCATTCTTCTTCCGGCAATCAGGCCCAGGGTCACATTCTGCAGCACGGTCTTGTTCAGGAACAGGTTGTAGTTCTGAAAAACGAAGGCCGTCTTTCTGCGGATCTTTGCCACATCCCTGCGGCTGATGTTATGCATGTCATAGGTCTGGCCGTCAAAGGTCATGATGCCGCTGTCGGCCCGCTCAAGGAAGTTCAGGCACCTGAGGAAGGTGGTTTTGCCGGAGCCGGAGGGGCCCAGGATGGCCACCACGTCCCCCTTGTCAACATGCAGGTCAATGCCCTTGAGTACATCCGTATTGTGGTCAAAGGATTTTTCTACGCCGATTACATCCAGCATCATGCATTCCCCCCATACGCGCCAAGTTTCTTTTCGGCCCACCGCTGCAGCAGTGTCAGGATGGAGCAGAACACCAGATAAATGGCAGCCACCTCCGTGTAAAGAGCCAGGGATTCATAGTAGCGCCCGTTGATGACAATGGCCTGGCGGAACATTTCCGTCACCGTGATCACCGATGCCAGGGAAGTCCCCTTGACCATGGAGATCAGGGAGTTGGACAGGGCCGGGAAGGCCGTGCGGAAGGCCTGGGGAAGAATCACGTGCCACATGGTGGACAGGTAACTCATGGATACGCAGTACCCGGCCTCCAGCTGGCCGGAGGGAACGGCTTCCAGGGCGCCGCGGACGGATTCGGCCATGTAGGCACCCTCATTGATGCCAAATACCAGCACCGCCGTCGGGAAGGCATCCAGCAGAATGCCCACGCTGGGAAGTCCGTAGAATACCAGGTACAGCTGTACCAGCAGCGGGGTGCAGCGGATGATCCAGATGTAGACGCGGCACAGCTGGCTGAGCACGCGGATTTTCGCATACTGAATCATGGCCACCACCACCGAGATCACAAGGGCAAGGGCAAAGGAAAGGACTGTCAGGGGCAGTGTGACGGTGACAAACTTTTCCACCAGAAGAGGAAAGGCATCTGTCAGGATCCGAAGGACGCGTTCGTTCACGGGGGTAACCTCCATTGGCGCCAGGATATGGCTTTCAGGATGTAAGATCAGAAGAGAAGGACAAATACAGGGATCAGCAGAAGGCCGGCGAGCCCCAGAACAGGCAGCAGACAGCCAAGACAGCCTCCGCCCCGGCGCCAGTGCCTGGGCGGGCGGTGATGCGGGGGACGCGGCGGATGGCGGTGCGGTCCAAACCCGGGGGAACGGTGCGAGGGCCTTCTGCCGGGATGGTGCCATCCCCTTCCCGGTCCGGGCCCCATGGGCCTGTGATGGTTCACGGTATCAGCCTCCCTTGCCTGTATTCTGTATGGTGGCAGATTATCCTGTACAAGATTTATGAAAAGCAGGTTTCTTCCATCAGGCGGCACAGCACCCGGATTCCCTGCAGGTAGGCCCTGACGGAAATGCGCTCGTTGGTACCGTGGATGCCTTCCCTGGAGACATCTTCCTCCTCAAGGAAGGGGCCAAAGCGCAGGCAGCAGCCGCAGATCTCCTCGTAGTGCCGGCAGTCGGTGGCACCCCGGTTCTGGACCGGAATAAAGAGAAGACGGTCAAAATAGTGTTCCAGCACACCCTTCAGCTGCCGGTAGCCGTAGCTTTCCGGGGAAGAGGGCCGGGATGCGGCTATGGACTGGTCAAAGCTCAGTTCAATATCCTGGGAGATCAGGGGACGGAAGTGGGCCATGACATAGTCCGGGGTGTCCCTTGGAATCAGGCGCATGTTCACAACCGCCCACATGTCCCCGGGCAGAACGTTGGCTGCCGGGGCACCGGGGGAAACCATGGTGGGGGCCATGGTGGTCTGCACCTGGTGGTAAAGGGACTCATGCTTCAGGCACCAGGCAAGGATTTCCTTTTCGTAGCGGTCCATATCCGCCACATAGGTGCGCATGGGCTCTTCCGTAATTTTCGGTGCCAGAAGGCGCAGGGTGTGCCGCATGCTGTCACTGAGCACCGGGGGCAGAGGATTGGAAAGCATGGTGGAAAGGGCCTGAGACAACGCCCCCAGGGAGGTGCCGCGGAAAGGATTGGAGCTGTGGCCTCCCCTGGCCCGGGCTGTCAGATGCAGGTCCGCATACCCCTTCTCATACACGCCAATGGTGCACAGCAGGGTGCCCGGCGCGCCGTAATCCCCGGCGTCCAGCACATCCCCGGAGCTCTCATCCAGCACATATTCAAGGCGCACGCCCCGCTCCCGGAGAAGCTTCACCGTGGCGGTAACGCCCCTGGAGCAGGTTTCCTCATCCTCCCCGAAGGCCAGGTACACGGTGCGCTTCGGCTTTTTTCCCTTTGAGAGAAGGAGCTCCATGGCCTCCATATGGCCGATGAGCATTTCCTTGATGTCCATGCTCCCCCGGCCCCAGATGTACCCGTCCGCCAGGTCCCCGGAAAAAGGCGCGTGCTTCCAGTTCTGTTCCGTCCCCGGCTGAATGGGCACCACGTCCTGGTGGGCCATGAACAGGGCCGGCAGCAGTGTGTCACCCGTACCCGGCAGGGTGATGAGGATGCTCTGGCCGATGTCCTCCCATGTGCCGTATGCCATGATATGGGGATAGGCAGACTTCAGGAAATCATGGAAGGCATCAAAGGCTTTCCAGTCCGTCCGGCTGGTATCCACGAAGCTTACCGTCTGAAAGCGCAGGGCGGCCCGGAGGTGCTCCACCGCCGCTGAGGAAAGAAGGTCGCTGTATTCATCTTCATGCCGGAAAAGCTCGGCATTGCTCATACTCCATTCTCCTTTTTCCCTCTGCCGCAAAATGGAGCAGCCTTCGCTGCTCCATTTTTAAGAAGAGGCAACTTATTCCGCTTCGTCGTTGGCGGTCAGATCCAGACCGTTAAAGAATCTGGTGGAAATCTCGGAGAGTTCTCCGCTCTGTCGCATCTGTTCCAGGGCTTCGTTGACGGCTTCAATCAGGGTCTGGGTATCTTCGCTCTTGCGCACGGGATAGCCCACCGGATTGCCTTCGGACTCCGCCACCACCTTCAGCTGGACTTCCGGATGCACCAGCAGGTAGTCGTTGATGGTTTCCTTGGAATTGATGGTGGCATCCACACGGCCCTGCAGAACCAGCTGGATGGTATCCGCCAGGGCATCCACGCCCACCACCGTGGCGCCTTTTTCTTCGGCAATCTGGGCGTAGGTGCTGGAAGCGGTGTTGGCGGTCTTCTTGCCGTTCAGGTCATCAAAGGACTTGATGTCTTCATTGTCGCTGCGCACCACCAGCACCTTGCGGGTGTACAGATAGGGATCGGAGAAGGTGTACTTCTCCTGCCTCTCCGGCGTGATGCCCACGCCGTTGCAGGCCATGTCAAACCGTCCGCTGTCCACGCCCTGGAGGATAGCATCCCAGTTGGTCTCCTCAAAGTGTGCTTCCACGCCCAGACGGGCAGCGATGGCCTTTCCGATTTCCACGTCCACGCCGGTCAGTTCATTGTTTTCGTCATGGAAGGTCCAGGGCTGCCAGTCGCCCTCTGTTCCAATGACAATATAGCCTTTCTCACGGATGTCATCCAGAAGGTCTGCATGAGCCACTGTGACCATAAAAAGCATCACCAGGGCCAGTACCAGGGAACCTGTGCGCATCATCTTTTTCATTGTGATCCTGACTCTCCTTCGTTTTTTGAAGTCGGTACCATCTTGTACCGAAGGCATTGTACCGAAAGTTGGACATCTGTCAAGTCTTAAAAAGCAGGTCTCTGCTGAAGACCTGCTCTTTCTCAGATTTTTTCTGCCACCGCCTGCCGTCTTCCCTTATTCTTCGTATGTCCAGCCATGCTCCCCGTGATAGATCATCTGCCGGGTCATGCCGCCGTCGATGCAGATGTTTTCACCGGTTATAAAGCCTGCCCTGCGGGAACACAGGAACAGCACCATCTCCGCAATGTCCTCGGGCTTTCCCACCCTGCCCACAGGCTGCTGGGATGCATCCGGCCCCGTGATTTCAGCGTCTGTGGTATCAATCCAGCCCGGAGAAATGCTGTTGACCCTGGCCTTTCCCCTGAGCGTCACCGACATGGCGTGGGTCAGGGCGGAGATGCCTCCCTTGGCGGCGGTATAGCTTTCGGTAAAGGGCTGGCTCATGCGGTCCCGGGAGGAGGAGATGCAGACCACCGAGGAGTCCGGGGCAAAGTGGTCCATAAAGAGCTGTGTCAGGTAAAAAGGCGCCGTGACGCCAACGGAAAGGGCACAGGAAAATTCCTCCCAGGTGCAGGCCCCCATGCCTTTCATCCGGGGCGGGGCGTTATGCACCAGGAAATCCACATGTCCGCTCTTTTCAAGAACCGATTCCGCAAACCGCTCAAGATCCTCTTTCCTGCCCACGTCCCCCACGAACCAGTCACCCATCTGCCGGTCCATGATATGGACATCGGCGCCTTCCCGGACAAAGGCCCGGGCCGTAGCCCTGCCGATCCCGTGTCCGCCGCCGGTTATAACCGCCACTCTGCCTTCAAATTCGCCGTGCTGCATGCTTTTTTACCTCATTGTTTACCCCATAAACGGGTTCCGCAGGTTTTACTGGGTTGAGATCACAATGATGAACTGGGTGCTCCGCTGCGCGTCCAGCACCTTGTCCGCCCGGATGCGGATGGGCTCCACATGGCCGTCCGGCAGGCGGATGCGGCAGCGGTAATCGAAGTTTTCCGTGTGTCTTCTGAAATGGTACCTGAGGGCCTTGGCCACATCCTCCGCACTGTTTTTCCCTTCATTTGGGATGAAGAAATTGTCCGCTATGCGGCCTTTCTCTGTCTGAATCCAGCTGTAGAATGTCCCGTCATTGAGGGCGCGGGTAAACGCTTCCCTGCCAATGCCCAGCCTCGATTCCATGCCGTGGCCCACCACATCAAAATGGTACCCTTTCTCATTGTCCACCAGAAAGATGATGGTGGAGGAGGAGTACCTGGTGATCAGCCGCATCTGGTTGCGCAGCTCCACCACCTCGGAGATATCAATCACCGCTGACTGCCAGCAGGTCTTTCCGTACAGGTCCGTCAGCACACTCTGCTCGGCCACCCAGATGGGGGAGCCGCTTTTGCGCACCAGGCGGTAGGGATCCAGATGCTCCCTCTCTCCCCTGCGCTTCTCCTCCGCCTGGACTGCAAGGGTTGCCCTGTCCTTCCGGTAGACCAGGTTCATGAGCCGGTTGTCAAACCTGGTGCGGATCTCCTCCCGGGAAAAGCCCACCATATCACAGAATTTCTGGCTTATAAACTGGAATTCAAAGTCCTGATCCAGGTCGGTCCTGAAGTAGCCGGCCGGCAGATCCGAATTGATGTACTGCACTTCCGAGACGTCCTCGGCAGATGCATAGAACTTCTTTCCCTTTTCATTCTCCCCGATAAAGAAGACCTGCAGGGACAGCCATACCAGGACGCCGCTGGGACGGTAGACACGCACCACGCCCCTGGCCCCGTTGATGTGGTCCTCCATGGCGCCCCTGAGTATATTCAGGAACGCGCTTCTGTCCGCAGGAAGAAAATACTGTTCAATCCCCTGAAGCCGTCCGTCAAAATCATCCGGCTCAATGCCCACCATCTCATAGAACTGCTTGTTGTAGCGTACAATGTCCACATGATCGTCGTGCCAGTTGTAAAACGCCACGGGACCCAGGATGTTGTTGAGCATCACGTCCGAGTAAACATTCTCATCCATGAACTCCCGGGTATGCAGCTGCTGGTTGGCACTGAAACGGATGCCGCGGTGGTCCACCATCTCCTCATCCGCAATCAGGTTTTCAAACTGTTCAGCCGGCATGGGCCGGTAATACAGGTATCCCTGCATGTACTGGCAGCCAAGTCCCCGCAGGAAAACCGCCTGGTGCTCATTTTCCACACCTTCCACAATCACCGGCAGGCCCAGAATCCGGGTCATGTTCACGATGGATTCCAGAATGCTGACGCCTTTGCGCTCATTCTGCTCACTGATCTTAAGGAACTGGGCATCGATCTTGATGACGTCCATGTTCAGGTCCCGGAGCATGTTCAGGGAGGAATATCCGCTCCCGAAATCATCCATCATCACCAGAAAGCCCATTTCCCGGAGCCTGCGCACCGCGTCCTTCACAGTATCCATATTCCGGATGAAGGCCGATTCGGTGATCTCAAGCTTCACGGCTTCGGTCGGAAGCTGATATTTTTCAAGGAGCATTCTGAAATGCTCCGGCACATCTATGGTCCTCAGGTCCACCTGGGATATGTTGAGAGACACAGGCACCGTGTGAATGCCCCTGTCCCGCACCTGCCTGATCCATCTGAAGACCTTCTCCCAGATATACTGGTCAAGGTTGGTGACAATCCCGTACTTTTCCAGAACAGGGACAAACACGGCCGGGGACACATACGTCCCGTCCTGACGCCGCCAGCGGGCCAGGGCTTCCGCCCCGATCACCCTGCCGTCCTGCACCAGACACTGCGGCTGCAGTTCAAAGAAGATCCTGTCGCTGTGGAAAGCATTCTGGTAGTCAAGCAGGATGCGGTATTCTTCCATGTTCTTTTCGTGCCTGCCAGGGTCATAGACGGCAATGCGCTGCTGGAGATTCCCCTTCAGCTCCTCCGTGGTCAGGGCGGCACGGTTGTAGGCCTCCATGACATGGTCCCGTTCCGGATCCAGCATGCAGATGCCGATGAGGGGCAGAAACCCCACGGTGCTGCTGACGGCGCGGATGGCATCCTTCAGTTCCCCGTACATCCCGTCTATGGCTTCTCTGTCAAAGGGGATCATGAGACAGAAATCATCCTGTCCCCGGTACCCGGCAAGCCCGCCCATGCGCACCGCCGTCCGGTCCAGGATAGCCCCGAAACGGCTGAGGAGTCTGCGCCCCGTAGCCAGGCCGTGCCAGTCCGTAAAGAGCTTGTAGTGCTCAATGTCCACATCCACAATGCACCATCTGCCCTCAATGCTCTCCAGCCGGTCCTCCGCCATGGCAAAGAAGACATCCTCCGTATACAGGTCCGTAAGCGCGTCCCTGGCCGCTTCCACCGATGTGTCCCTGTCCTCCGGCTGTTTTCCTGACAGGCGGTTATGCATCGCTTCCGTATCATAGATATACAGATATACTTCGTCTTCCGGATAGCCGTTTTCCACGCCGGAAGCCAGCACAAAGCGGGTCCAGATCCACTTGTCCGAAAGCGTTCTGTGCCGGAACTCCCCCTGGAGCATGCCCGGCATGCCTGCCTTCCTGAGGCGTTCCCTCATGTCACCGGGATACATGAAGTGGCTGAAGCGCCGCCTGTCCTCCGGATGGATCATCTGTGCCGAGGCATAGCGGCGTATGGTATCCAGGTCTCCGTCATGGGAGGCATAGTATTTGCCTTCCATATGGTACACGCTTGTACATATGCCTGTTCCCAGGTTGATCACCATCAGCTCGTCAAAAGATGTGTGTTCCATCTTTTCACGTACGCTCACGGCCCCCTCTGAAGGGAAAACCACATCCCACAGGTTTTCCATAACGTTTCTCCCCGTATTTTCTCCGGCGGCCTCCGGTGCGTTTCCGCCGTGTTCATTATGTCCCTGACGCATGCCTTTTTACCTTTGGTCCCAGGCCCGGCCTGTTCTGTCAGAACAGATACTATAGCCGGCCGCTTTTGTCAAGCACCCAGGGCCTGCCCGTTTCAGAAAGACGGAGATGTTTTCCCATCCCCGCCTTTTGCTTTTTCCTTCAAGTCTGTCAGGCTTCGTCCGCCTGCTTCAGCTGCAGGGCGCTTTTCAGGGCGCTGGCGCTTTTGAAATAGTGTACCGGTTTCCTGTAGAGCCTGGCTTCGTCTATGATCCTGTAGAACTGGGCATGGGACAGGGCATTGGGCTGAATCCAGACAGCCTCCGCCCTGCGGATGATGACGGTATCAAAGGTGCTGTCCCGGCTTATGAACCGTATATTGCCCTGGAAACGGCCCCGGATGGCCTTAAGCCAGGTGTCATGTCCCCCGAAGACCACCGTATTGTGCTGCACTTCATAGGGGAAGGCAGACTCATCCTTTTCGTTATTCTCCTGTTCCCTGTCCTCCGTGCCGGGGTTGTCCTGCCTGAACACGATTTCCCTCAGGTCCGCCAGCTCCCGGCGGATCATTTCGTTTTCCGCCTGGACTTCCTCCAGCCTTTCCCCTGTTTCCTCTGCCCGGCGCAGGGCCTCATGTTCGCTGTTTTTAAGCCTCAGCACTTCCGCCTGAAGCGCCCTCAGGTCCGTATGCTTCTTTTCGGGCCTTACTGCTTCCTTTTCCTGCTTTTCCCGGGTTTTCTCTTCCCTGTCGGAAACGGCCCTTAAGACGCACAGCACCGGCAGCAGGCGGCTGCTTATGTCCGTGTCCGCCCCATACTTTTCCGTCATGGCCCGGTACAGTTCCTTCCGGGCGTGCAGGTTCGCCGGCATGATCCAGCCCGTCTCCCGGTACACCATCTGGGCACAGCTGACTTCACCTGCGCAGGGCAGGGCATACAGGGAGGGCAGGAGAACTTCCTTTTCCTCTTCCTCCGTCTTCTTTTCTTCACTCTTCCCCACACTGACGGGTGCCCAGGGCAAAAGACGGCAGACCTGCATCATGACCCCGATGCCCGGGCCCATGAGCCAGGGCATGTCATCGTCCTCATCCAGCAGGTACAGCAGGGCAAAACAGACCCCGCAGGGATCCTCCGTCCCCACGGTCTCCTCCCCGCCGCTGTTGACCATGTCCCAGAGAAGGTCCAGCTGGGAGTCCCGCATGTCCCGGATGGTGTAGCTCATCTCAAGCCAGGTTTCATAAGCGTCCCTGAGCATGGGAATCACGTCCACCCGGCTGATGCCTGCGCTGCCAAAGCGCCCGGCGGGTTCCCATTTGCGTTTGAGGTATTTCATGACCTCTTCCATGTTCCCGCCCTGAGGAGATATGGAGGGAGCCATGCTGCTTCTTTCCGGCAAGTCCCGGTCCAGGCTCTTTGGAAGCATCTCCAGGCGCTTGGCCGCCCTGTCCGCGTTTTTCTGGGCTTCCACATGCTTTTTTTCCAGCTCCCCAGCCCGGGCAAAGTATATATCCGTCCATTTAAGGAACACTCTCCGGTATTCCTCCACCGCCTCCTGTATTCTGCTCTCCGGTATGCCTGAAAGGAGGGCGTCAAAGGCCCTGCGGTGGGGGCCGTCCGTTTTCTGCCTTCCCCTGGCCAGGGCTTCCCCTGTGATGACGTGAGGGATCCCGTCCGAATCCACCAGCACGGGCTCCGCGTCCGTGCAGCGGTTGTACAGCACTCCGGCGGCGCGGCGGATCTGGTCCTCATCCAGTGTCAGATGCCGGATCTCGGGTTCTGTCATCAGGGCTTCCGGTACCTCATACGGCAGTATGCTGTCCAGCTTTTCCGCACTGTCCTCCGTGTTTTCCAGCATCCAGATGGCTGCCGCATACAGGATGTGCGCATGCCTTTCGATTCTTCCATAGGTCATCTCCACCCCAAGGTTCAGCCTGATCCAGAAACGCACCAGTTCGTTGTTTCCCCTTCCCTCCTGAAAGGGTTCCATGGATCCGTACCGTTCAAGAACCTTTTCTATGGTGTTCCCTATGGCTTCTTCCCGGCGCTTCATCAGGCTGTCGGTGATGTCAAACTGCCTGTCACTGCCGAATTTGCGGCGGGCCTTGCGCATGTATTTGACGTTTTCCTGGATTTCCTCCCGCCACTTGTCAGGTGTGGTCTTTTTCTCCTCCGGTATGATGAACCTTGGCAGGTGGGTATACGTCCGCATTTTCTCGGAAAGGGACGGGCTGTCTTTCTGTATATGTTCCATATGTTCACTCATAATCTGATTCACTCACTTTTATTCCCGCGCCGGAAATGCTCCACAAAGCCATCCCCGGTGTCTTATGTATTCTTCTTTACTTCCTGTATGTCTGATTCGACGCATCAGCCCCGTTTCCTGCCTGGAGCGCTTCCCTGCCTGCTTTCGTTTTCCCGTTGTGTACCCCTTTTTTCCTTCTTCTTTTCCTTATGCGGGTTTTCTGCTATAATCCGCCTGTCCTGTCCGCAGGGCCGGCAGTCGGACGCCGGACTCTATTCACGCGCTCAGGCACAAAATACTTTTACGTAGGGTATCCAAAGTGAACCCGAACGGAGGAAAACATGTCAAATCGTTCCAGGTCTCTTCGTTTCCTGACCACCACCGCCATGTTCATGGCCGTGGAACTGGTTATGTGGCTGCTGCATCTGGGCCAGGTGCCCTTCGGCCCCCTGAACATGTCACTGCTCACCGTACCGGTGGCCATCGGAGCCATACTGCTGGGCCCCACCGCCGGCCTGATCCTGGGCGGCACCTTCGGGCTTACCAGCCTGTATGATGCCATCACGGGGGCATCTGTTCTCACGGGTTATTTTTTTGCCACGCACCCTGTTCATACCGTCTTCCTCTGTGTGGGCATGCGTATGATCATGGGACTGCTCACCGGACTGATTTTTCAGGGTCTGAAAAAGATCGACCGGACAAAGATTGTAAGCTACTACGCAGGCGCCATCTGTGCGCCCCTTCTCAATACTCTGTTCTTCATGGGCTATATCGTGCTGTTCCTCTATCAGACCGAAAAAGTCCAGTCCATCGCCGCCTCCCTGGGCGCCACCAATCCCCTGATGTTCGTTGTACTGCTGGTGGGTGTACAGGGTCTGCTGGAAGCTGTGGTGTGCTGCCTGGTGGCCGGTTCCGTGGCCAAGGCCGTCTCCAAAGCCCTGCACATGTGAACACGTTACAATCCGGAGGAATCACAAGATGATCTTTACCATGGATATCGGCAACACCAACATCAAGACCGCTCTGTTTGAAGGCGATGAGATGCGGGCCTACTGGCGCATTTCCACCAATAAAATGTACACGTCCGACGAGTACGGCATGCTCCTGTCCAATCTCTTTGCCCATGAAGGCTTCTCTGTACGCGACTGCAGCGGCATCGTGGTGTCATCCGTGGTACCCACCATCAACTTCACCATCGAGCACATGTGCCAGAACTATTTCGGGAAAACGCCCATGTTCATTGTCCCGGGTATCCGCACAGGCATCAACATCCGCTATGAGAATCCCCGGGAGCTGGGCAGCGACCGTATTGCCAATGCGGTTTCCGCCCTGGAATACTACGGTGCCCCGGTGATCACCATCGACTTTGGCACCGCCACCACCTTCGGTGTGGTGGATGAGGGCGGCGTATTCCTGGGCGGCGCCATCTGCCCCGGCATCAAGCTGGCCAGCGAAGCCCTGGGCAGCGGCACTGCCAAGCTGCCCCGCTTTGAACTGGGCAAGCCCGAGCACGTTATCGGCCGCACCACCTTGGCCAACCTGCAGTCCGGTATGTTCTACGGCTATGTGGGTCTGGTCCAGAACCTGATCCACAAGATCCGCCAGGAGCTGGGCAAGCCCGCCAAGGTGGTGGCCACCGGCGGCATGGCCCAGATGATTGCGGATGAATCCAAAGCCATTGATTACGTGGACGGCTCCCTGACCCTTAAGGGTCTCCGCCTGATCTATGAGCGCAACCTTGTCTGATCCCGTGGGCAGCAGAGCGTACTGCTGCCCATATCTTTGCATCACAGCCATGTCAAAGGGAGATGAAATGCCGGGAGGTGATTTCTTGCGCACATACCTGATCCTGACCCTGCTTATGTGTCTTCTTGCTTTTTCCGCCTCTGCCGAGACAGCCTGGGAAGCCCAGTCCGCCTCCTGGAGCCGGGGCAGTACCCTGACACTGTCCTTTACAGGAGAAGATGAAAAGGCCACCGTCTACCTGACGGACACGGACGGCAGAGCCATATTAACCCTGCCTGCGACCATTCAGGACGGCCGGGGCCAGCTGGAGATAAAGGACCTTGAGGTGGAGGAAGGAGATTACCTGCTCTTCCTCATATCCGGCAAAACCGCTTCCCTGCCCCTGACGGTGCTGCCCCCGGAGCCGGAAATCCTGAATGTGGATGCCGCCTCCGTCTATGAGATCCCCTGGACCGCCACCGTCACCGCCGCACGGCCTGGCACCCTGCTGGTTTCCCTGCCGGGAGGCACGGAAGTGTGGCGCAGCGAAGTGCAGGCCGGCACAAACCGGGTGGAGATCTATGCCCCGCTGGCCTCCGGCGAGGTGCTGCTGGACCTGCGCATCATAGACAGCATGGGCCGCATTTCCGATGTGTTTGAAGTGGAGGTTCAGGTGCCCGAACCCGAGCCGCCCCATCCCGCCCAGGATGTTGCCTTTCATACCGCCAATGAACTGGCCGGCACATCCTGCAGCCATGAGAACTGCCCCTGGAACCTGAAGATGGGAAGTCTTCAGGATGTGGACGCCATCTGGCAGGCCCTCATTTCCCCCATGACCGTCATTGAGGGAAACGAACGGCATCAGTACAAAATCCGGAAGGAACCCAGAGCGGACTGCGAGGAATACACCGGGGAAGTCACCTGCCTGAGCCAGGGCGTGCATATCCTTGAAAAAGGGGAAACCTGGACCCTGATCGAAGCCTACTCCTCCTCCGTGGAGGGAAGCAAGGTGGGGGTCTTTGCCTCCTGCTTTACCGGCTATGTGGAAACAGCAAAGCTGCGGACCCAGGAAGTCTCCCAGCACGTGGGGCTGGTCATAGACAAGCTCCAGCAGCGCATCTTTGTCTTCCAGGACGGAAAGCTTCTCTCCACCCTCCTGTGCTCCACCGGCTATCCCAGGCGCGATACGCCCTTTAACGAAACCCCTGCCGGGGAATTCTACGCCATCTCCCACACCGGCGGCTTCTGGGCCGGGGAACTGTTCTGTGACATGGGGATACGCATCAATGACGGCATCCTGCTGCATGAAGTGCCCTGCACCATCACCGAGGAGGCGGACGGCACCAAAACCCGGCATTACGAAACCTGCGAAATGTATCTGGGGGAAAAGGCCAGCCACGGCTGCATCCGCATCCAGCGCGTCTCCGGCACAGCGGGGGTGAGCATCAAGTGGCTCTGGGAAAACCTGCCCCGCACCGGCAACCGGGCCAAGGTCATCATCTGGGATGACTCAGGCCGCGTTCTGGGCCCTGCCTCAGACGACTGGGTACAGTACTATAACCCCAACAACGGCCGGATGTACCATTCCGATCCCAACTGTCCCCAGGTCAACGAGAAGTTCTGGCCCATGACCGCCTTCTCCTATGGCCAGCTTGAGACGGAACCCTACAGCAGGCTCCGTCCCTGTCCCGGCTGCTGCCCCGAGCTGAGGCTGTCCGGCATTGACACGGCCAACAGCAAGAACAACGGGCACGCCTATGACCTGATCCGGCAGAGTCAGTAAGCGCTTGACACGCAGGTTTCTCCGTGCTACTTTCTCCCGGGCTGCCCTGAACGGTTTGTATAAACTTTGATTTGGATCAAAGTTTTCTCATCCTTTTTATGCTATCTTCTGTCCTGCAAGCCAGGACCCGTTTCCTGACAGACGAAAGTGAGGCTCAGCGTCATGCTGGAACTGAAGCATGTTTCCTTTCACGCGGATGATGTGGAAAAAGAGATCATCCATGACATCAGCCTGACCCTTCCGGACGACAGACTGGTTGTGGTCACCGGACCCAACGGCGGCGGCAAATCCACCCTGGCCCGCCTGATTGCGGGTATTGAGAAGCCTGACGAGGGTCAGATCCTTCTCAACGGCGAGGACATCACCGGCTGGGGCATTACAGAGCGCGCCAGGGCCGGCATCGCCTTCGCCTTTCAGCAGCCCGTCAAATTCAAGGGAATCCAGGTCATCGACCTGATCCGTATTGCCTCCGGCAGACACCTGACCCCGGCGGACGCCTGTGAATACCTCTCCCGGGTGGGCCTGTGTGCCAGGGACTACATCGACCGGGAGATCAACGCCAGTCTGTCCGGCGGTGAACTCAAGCGCATTGAAATTGCCACAGTCCTGGCCAGGAGCGCCAAGCTGTCCATCTTCGATGAACCGGAAGCCGGCATTGACCTTTGGAGTTTCCGGAACCTGACCAATGTCTTTGAAGCCATGCGGCGGGACATCGCCGGTTCCTCCATCCTGATCATCTCCCACCAGGAGCGCATTCTCAACATCGCCGATGAGATCATTGTGATTCAGGACGGCCGGGTGAAGACCCACGGCCCCAAAGATGAGATCCTGCCCACCCTCATCGGAACGGCATCCGCCGTGCAGCCCTGTCTGCGCACGGAAGATCCCGATGCGGTGTTCGGCACAAGGTCTTAAGGGTGGAAGGAGGCAGAAGATCATGATGAAACTGGACGAAATCCAGATGCGGCTGCTGCGGGAAGTGGCAGACCTGCACACGGTACCGGAAGGCGCTTACAACATCCGTTCCAACAGCCAGTCCGTCGGAAGGCAGTCCACGGCCAATATTGAAATCGTCCCCAAGACCGATGTGAGCGGTCTTGAGATCCGCATCAAGCCCGGCACAAAGAACGAATCCGTTCACATCCCTGTGGTCATGACCATGAGCGGGCTGAAGGAAGTTGTGTACAATGACTTCTATATCGGGGAAGACGCGGACGTGACCATTGTGGCCGGCTGCGGCATTGACAACTGCGGCAACCAGGACTCCCAGCACGACGGCATCCACCGTTTCTTCGTGGGAAAGGGTGCCCGCATCCGCTATGTGGAAAAGCACTACGGCTCCGGCACAGGCGCCGGCAAGCGCATCTTAAACCCGGTGACGGAAGTGTACCAGGAAGAAAACAGCTCCGTGGAAATGGAAATGGTACAGATCAAGGGCGTGGATGACACCAACCGCACCACAAAGGCCGAACTGGCCGCCGGTGCGCGCCTGGTGGTCCGGGAACGCCTCATGACCCATGACAGCCAGCATGCCCTGAGCACCTATCTGGTGAGCCTCAACGGAGAGGGCTGCAGTGCCGACGTGGTGTCCCGCTCCGTTGCCCGGGACAACTCCTATCAGAAGTTTGACGCCAAGCTGGTGGGCAACAGCGCCTGCAGCGGACACACGGAATGCGATTCCATCATCATGGACAACGGCCGGATCCTGGCTGTGCCCGGTCTGGAAGCCAACAACGTGGATGCCGCCCTGGTGCACGAGGCAGCCATTGGCAAGATTGCCGGTGACCAGATCATCAAGCTCATGACCCTCGGCCTGACCGAGCATGAAGCGGAAGAACAGATCATCAACGGGTTCCTTAAATAACGCCAAACAGCACCTGCATAACCGTTTTTCATGGCCTCCGTGCCGGGCACGGGGGCCTTTGCCTTA
>CAMOVR010000012.1 GCA_946627565.1 uncultured Clostridia bacterium | reverse complement strand
TTTACTGCAGCTGTTGCAACCCCCATCCCCATATTGATGAGGTGGCGTCCAAAGGAAAAAGTGACTCGGAGACGCTGGCAAAGCAGTACTGGCCCCGGAAGGAAGTATCCCTGAAGGACATTGCTGTTGACCTGGCCTATGCGGTGGTCATCGTGTACCTTTCCAGGCTGATCGGGAATTGTTTCTCCGGATGGATTCCGACGGGCAACTGGTTCCTCCGGATGCTGAATACCTTCTTTGGCAGCCAGTATGTCTGGATTACCAATTTCTCCGTGATCTATGCCACCTGCTTCCACAAACAGGCGGAAGAGATGCACGGCGCACAGGAACTCGGCACCTGGCTGATCTACCTGTTCTTCTTTGTGATCGGTGTCCCCGCGTCCATTGGCGTGCTGATCCGGAACGCGCCGATCCTGCTTCTGTTCTGTATGATCATTGTACTGGTCAATATGGTTTTCTGCTTCCTGGGCGGAAAGCTCCTGAAGTTTGACCTGGAGGATATTATCCTGGCGTCCAACGCCAATATCGGCGGACCCACCACTGCGGCGGGCATGGCGATTTCCCAGGGATGGTCCAGAATGATTGGGCCGTGCATGCTGGTGGGCACCTTCGGATATGTAATCGGCACCTGGCTGGGCATACTGGTTGGATCCATACTTGGCGCGTAAGGAGGAATGAACATGAAGTTTTCAAATGATGCTTCCGGCTTTGTCAGTATTGCGGAAGCCGTTCCGGATGTGCTGCTGGACATCCGCTATTATTCCTCATTTAACTTTATCGGAGAGCGGATTGACGGATATGAGGAACCGGTGGCTCTGCTGACCCGGGAAGCGGCAACGGCATTGAATCAGGTCAGCAATGAGGCGATGCAGCAGGGATGGCGGCTGAAGATTTTTGACGCCTACCGTCCGCAGAAGGCCGTGGATCATTTCGTGCGCTGGGCGAAGGATCCGGAGGATATCCGGATGAAACAGTATTTCTATCCGGAACTGGAAAAAAGGGATATTATCCCGCAGAACTACATTGCCGAACATTCCGGTCACAGCCGCGGAAGCACGGTGGACCTGACCCTGTTTGACATGGCCTCGCAGAAGGATGCGGATATGGGCGGCACATTTGATTATTTCGGAGAGCTGAGCCATCCTGATTATCCGGGAGTTACAGAAAACCAGCATGGGAACCGGATGTTCCTGCAAAAGCTTATGGTAAAACACGGTTTCCGTCCGCTTGACTCGGAATGGTGGCATTTCACACTGGAAAACGAGCCTTATGCGGATACCTATTTCACCTTCCCCGTGGGCCGGATAAAGTAAAACCGAAAAGCATTTCAGCGGCGGAACACCACTCTTTCTGAAGACTGGCGTTCCGCCGCTGAAGTTTGCGCATGCTATTTTGGACCGTTAGCCTTTCCGGTATTTCAGGAATGTGGAAAGCGGCATATCGTCCTTTGCCGTGACTGCGGGACGATCAAGAGAAGGCAGCTCGAAAATGCTGCGGATCAGTTCCGAAAGAGATGGACTTGTGATGCAGTCAGCCATCATTTCCGTAAAACAGTAATAGCGTTTTCCTTCGTAAAGATACGTACTCAGGTATCCTTTATAAAGAAGCGTTCCCAGCATACTGCTTACGCTCTGCTCTGTCATGTGTTCCCTGGCCAGGTCCTGCAGAATCTCTTCTTCACAGAGCAGTCCCCGGGAGGAAAGCGTGCTGAGCAGATAGCTGAGCACACTGCCCACAGCACGGATCAGATCCCGCATCTTTTTCTCTGAGGGGAGCTTGCCGGTATGTACAGGTGCCTCAGGATGAAGGAAAACTTCAGGTTCACCGGAGACCTCTTCAGGTGCGGTGCAGAGGATATCCTCCGGATCCTCTTTCTTTTCAGGGGTGTCATGACAGCAGGGATCTTCCGGGACCCTGGATGGATCCGCCTCACCTGACAGATCTCCGGTGTCATCAGGATCTGGTATCGTTTCCTCGATTGTTGTTTCTGTTTCTGAATCAGGGGATGCATCAGGCATATCTGAGACAGAGTCCTCCCCTGCCCCGTCCGATCCGGTACATGCCTCAGCACATATTTCCTGTTCACAGCATGATTCTTCCGCAAGCTTACAGGATTCTTCGGCTGTATCCTCCACGGGCGCTGCAGAATCCTCCGGTGTTGCCGGCTGCATGGGTGCCGTATTTTCAGTTTCTGCTTCAGAATCCTCCTGAAGGGCAGTTTCTTCTTCCTCCGGGACAGCCGGACAGGAATCAGAACGCTCTTCTGAGGCATCCGGGGATTTCTCCGCATCTTCGGATGCAGGCGCTTCCCCATGGTCTTCTTCTGTGACAGCTGCGTCCTCCTGCTCTGCGGTGACAGACGGATAATCCGGGAGAACATATTTTCCTTCAAGCAGGCCTGTTATAAAGGTATACGGAAGGAAGCCCAGGGAAAGGCGGATGGCATCTGCCAGGGCATACGGCAGGGGATTGCCTTCGTGCACGGCGCGGAGAATCAGAGAGAAGGAAGCAGTGTCCACATTGTCTATTCTTTCAGGATGGTCTGTATCCAGAAGGAAGGCGCGCAGTTCCTCAAAAAAAGGTTCAAGGGCTTCCGCATAGTGGGGATCCTGGGACTGAAGGCTCAGGATCTGCCGGAGCATATCCAGTGTCTGTTCCCTGCCGGCAGGGCATGCCGGATCTTCTTCCTCAGGCAGCCACTGTCTGCTTTCTGTAAGGAGGCTTGTCTGAACTGTCTTAAGATCACAGATCGTCCTGTGGATTTCTGACAGAGCCTCTTCCTGAACAGGGCCATCTTCCTTAAGAGAGAGAAGTGCACGGTCCAGATGATCTGATGCCTGCTGCATCAGCTGTGCAGACTGATGAAGAATCTGATTCATATCCATGTTGGGTAGCCGCCTTCCTGTTCTGTATGCATCTGTATGAAGGCCCGGAATGGTTCCAGCCTTCAGGGTATCGTCAAAAACGCGTGTGTGCCTGAAAAATTATATCACTTCTGAGATGCTGGGAACAGACGCAAACAAAACAGCCCCCGTGAAGGGGGCTGCAGAGAAAGTGCTCATTCCTTCTCTTTTTCCGCATAGATCATTTCACTGCTGACCAGTTTCACGCACAGGGCGAAAAGATTGGCAGCCAGAGAAAGATCCTGAAGGCTCGGATAGGTGGGAGCAATGCGGATGCTGCTGTCCTGGGGATCTTTTCCGTAAGGCCAGGTGGCGCCGGCTCCGGTCATGATAACACCGGCTTTTTTTGCGTGTGCCACAATGGCTTTTGCGCATCCGGGAAGACTTTCAAAATGGATGAAGTATCCACCCAGAGGCTTGGTCCAGGTTCCGATGTCCAGTCCGCTCAGCTCGCGCTCCAGGGTGTCTTCTACCATCTCAAACTTGGGACGGAGGATTTCTGCATGCTTCCGCATGTGCTCCACCATGCCGTGGATGTCCTTGAAGAAACGCACATGCCTCAGCTGATTGACCTTGTCATGGCCGATGGTCTGGTGTCTCAGCTGATTGCGGATATCATCCATGTTGTTGGGAGAAGTTGCCAGGGCTGCTATGCCGCTGCCGGGGAAGGTGATTTTGCTGGTTGAAGAAAACTTGTAGACCAGGTCCGGATTTCCGGCACGTTTGCATTCGGCCAGAATCTCGACGAGATAGTCCTGCTTGTCATCATAGAGGTGATGCATTCCATATGCGTTGTCCCAGAAGATGCGGAAGTCCCTTGCAGCAGGCTTGAGGCGGGCAAAACGGCGCACCGTTTCATCGCTGTAGGAATAGCCCTGGGGATTGGAATACTTCGGGACGCACCAGATTCCCTTGATGGAATCGTCCTCTGCCACAAGTTTTTCCACCAGGTCCATCTGCGGGCCGGTGGGCGTCATGGGCACGGGAATCATTTCAATGCCGTAATACTCGGTCATGGCGAAGTGACGGTCATAGCCGGGTACCGGACAGAGAAATTTGACATGATCCAGCTTGCACCAGGGTGTTGAACCCATAATGCCGTGGGTGAAAGCCCTGGATAACGTGTCATACATGACGTTCAGGCTGGAGTTTCCGTAGATGATGATGTCCTTCGGATTGTTCTCCATCATGTCGCCCAGCAGTTCGCGGGCTTCCTCAATACCCGTCAGGGCACCGTAGTTCCGGCAGTCTGTACCGTCTTCACAGGTCAGATCAGAGGAGGACTGCAGAACGTCCATCATTCCCATGGAAAGGTCAAGCTGTTCCTGGCAGGGTTTGCCGCGGCTCATATCCAGGTGCAGTCCCATTGTCTGGAATTTGCGGTACTCTTTTTTCAGACTGCTGATTTCCTGAGCAAGTTCTTCCCTGGTCATTTCCTTGTAGCTTTTCATATGAAATCACCTTTATGCGCAATGTTGGCTTACCGTGCTGTGCAAGACAGCGGAAGTCATCATACGGGAAAGAGCGGGGAAAATCAATTCATAGTATCCTCTGCTGTTGCATTTTTCCTGCTTTTCATGTGTCTTACTCTTTTTCAAGACGGAATTCGGCCGGGCTGCCGGTTCCGATCCATACATGGAAACGGCCGCTTTCGCTGGCAAAACGGTTCTCTGCGGTCCAGAACCGGAGCATGCTTTCGGTGATTGTAAATTCCACCAGAACTTTCTCGCCGGGCATCAGGGTAACGCGTCGGAAGTCCATGAGTTCCTGTACCGGACGGACGCGGCTGCCAACCAGGTCCCGGATGAAGAGCATGACGGTTTCCGTGCCGGCGGTGTTCCCGGTGTTGGTCAGATACGCAGATGCCCGGATGGAACCGGCCGGATGCAGGACAGTGTCTGAGAGTGAAACGGGAGAGCAGGAAAAGGTTGTGTAGGACAGACCATAGCCAAAGGGATAGAGCGGGTCATTGGGGCAGTCCAGATACCGGGAGGTAAAGCGGCCCGGGCCATTGACAGGTTTGGGTCTGCCGGTGGAATAGGCATCGTAGTGCAGGGGCTCCTGTCCTGTGCAGACCGGGAAGCTCATGGGCAGTTTGCCGGAAGGCGACACACGGCCCGTCAGCACGTCCCAGATGCCCGCGGCGCCTGCTGTTCCGGGGCGCCAGCATATGAGCAGGGCAGAGGACATGTCACGGATTTCAGCCAGTTCCAGAGGCCTTCCGCAGAAGACCAGCGTGATGGGGCGGAAGCCTCCATTTTCAAGGGAGCGCAGCAGGTGCATCTGTATATCAGGGATCCTGAGGGTGGTACGGCTGGCGCATTCTCCGGTCTGCCTGAAATCTTCACCCAGACAGAGAATGACGGTGTCTGCCCAGGCGGCGAGATCCATAGCCTCGGCCATCAGGGAAACGTTCTTCTCTCCCCAGTCCTCTTCCGTATACAGAGTCGTATTGAGCTCTGTGTCATTATCCAGCATGCTGCAGCCCTGGGCAAAGCGGATCTGTGTATCTGTGCCCTCAAAGAAATCGGCAGATGCCTCCTGCAGTGTCTGTGTATCCCCGGCATTCCCGGAAACCGACCAGGCACTGTGCAGGTCCCGGCTGAAGGCATACGGCCCGATAACGGCGATTTTCTTTCCCTTCAGGGGAAGAACCTGATCCTGGTTTTCCAGAAGCACCAGAGACTGCTGGACCGCTGTCCGGGCCAGGGAGGTATACTGCGGATGTACCGTGTCTTCTGAAGCCGCAAGCGGATTGTCAAACAGACCCAGTTCATTTTTGAGCTTCAGGACCCGCATGACGGACTTATCCAGCTTTTCTTCCGGAATGCGTCCGCTGAGGACCAGGTTTTCCAGATGCTGGCTGTAGCATCCCGAGCACATGTCAATGTCCACACCGGCCATGAAAGCCAGATAAGCTGCTTCCTCCCGGTTTTCCGCATAACCGTGGGCCACCAGTTCCCCCACAGCACCCCAGTCGGAGATGACGATGCCGTCAAAGCCCATCTCATGGCGCAGCACATCACGCAGAAGGAAGGTGCTGCCGGTGACGGGGATGCCGTTCCAGCTGTTGAAGGAGGACATCACCAGCCGGGCGCCTGCATCAAGGGCTGCCTTGTAGGCCGGAAGATACTGTTCCCGCAGGGTATGCTCGGACAGTTCCGTGTTCTGATAGTCCCTTCCGGCTTCCGGAGCACCATAGGCGGCATAATGCTTGACACAGGATGCCAGGTGCTTCCTGTCCAGAAGCGTGTTTCCCTGATACCCTTCCACAAAGGCGGCAGCCATGCGGCTGTTGAGCAGCTTGTCCTCGCCGGTGGATTCCATGACCCTGCCCCAGCGGGCGTCACGCACCAGATCGGCCATGGGAGAAAAGGTCACATGAATGCCGTCGGAGGCAGCTTCCGCCGCCGCGGCAGCAGCTGTATCCCGGGCAAGGTCCGGATTGAAGGTGGCACCGGTGGCCAGGGGGCAGGGAAACATGGTTTTGTGACCGTGGATGACATCCAGCATGAACAGAAGGGGAATGTGATGCGGGTGCCTGTCCATGTAGTCTGCCTGAATCCGGCGGAGCTTTTCAGCCCCCCAGATGCCCAGCGTACTGCCGGCGAGAAGCCTTTCGTCGGATGATATGTCATCCGTTTCCACACCTGTTACGGCAGCATCTCTGCTGTATACACCGCCGGGCAGCTGCACAAGCTGCATGACTTTTTCCTTCAGCGACATGGACCCGAGGAGTTTCAGAAGATCAGGATTGTTCATAGGTATTTCCTTTCAAACATATCGTTACATATTCGTTACATATGGTCATCCCTGGTCCATGAAGGGAGCCAGGCACCAGGCAAGCAGTACGGCGTCTCCCAGCAGCCCCAGCCACATAAGGATCCGGTTTGCCAGACGGTCTGCATAGAACAGGCGCAGACAGAATCCGTGCCTGAGGGGATAAAAGAGGCGAAGGGGTTTCCGGTTGGTAAGATCCAGGCACAGATGGGACAGACATCCGCAGGCTACAGACAGGCCGAAGACGGGATGGATCTGAAAACAGGCGAAGGTCAGTATGCCCGCAAACAGAAAGGAATGGGTGAAATCCCGGTGGGGGCTGAAGCGTCCCTTCACGCAGCACAGAATCAGGATGACAAGCCCCATGGAGGCCCTGGAAGCGCGCTCTGTCAGCAGCGTATGGCATATGCCCAGGTTCAGGGTGGTATCCAGGATCAGGGTAAGGACAATCAGGGCAAGGGTGATCAGCAGTGTGAGTTCCGTGTCTGATTTTTTTCCGCTGTTTCTGCATTCCACGTCACACAGAATGCCGCCCACTGCGCCGCCGCACAGGGCCAGAAGACAGGAAGCGGGTGTATGGGGCTGGACAAGGGCAAGGGCCGCGGCGGTTCCCACGGTGATATGGGTTTTTCCCATCAAGGAGCATCCCTCCTGTGCGTGGATTGTGTAAGCACACCAGGAGTCTACCATGTTTTCCGTCTGAAATATATCACCCTGTGGGTGAAACCTGCATGTTCAGAATTTCCGGATCATGACGGCGGGAAATACAGCATCATGCACAGACCTTAAGCTGAACCGGAACTTCCGGTTTACAGTCTTTTCACGGCAGGGCGTGCATCCTTCAGCCTTCTTCGCTTTTCAGGCGGATATGCATCCATTTTCCTCTCCGGTATCTTAAGAAAACCAGCATGGTACGGGTCATCTGGTCCGCAGCAATGGCTGCCCAGGCGCCGTAGATGCCAAAACCTGCCCGGACCAGGACCAGGGCAAGGACAGGGCGGATGATCATCATGGTTATGGTGGTGATGACGGCTATGGCCCGGGTGTCCCCGGCACCGCGCAGACCGCCGGCCACAATGAACTGGGAAGCCTGAAAGGGCTGCACAAAGGCCAGGAACAGCATGATGTTTCCGCCCAGCTCCACAATCTGGGGATCGCTGTTGTAGGCACGCACGATCTGTCTGCCGGAGACGATGAACAAAGCGGTCAGAAGAAAGCTGACAGCCATGCCCACGCGCTGGCAGCGGGTGCAGTATGCCACGGCCATGTCAGGACGCTTCTTGCCCAGGGACTGGCCTACAAGGGAAGTGGAGGAAATGGCGAAGGCCTGGCCCAGCATGAAGGACAGGGCCTGAATGTTCATGCAGACCTGATGGGTGGCAAAGGCTATGGTGCCAAGGGATGCCACGGTGATGGAGAAAACAATCATGCCCAGGCGCATGAGCAGCTGCTCAGCCATGGAAGGAAGCCCGATGTGCAGAAGGTCCCCCATGGTTTTCCTGTCCGGCCGGAACCCCCGACGCATTTCCAGACGCAGAAAGCCGTTGCCCCGGAGGATGATGACGGAGGCGATGACGAAGGCCACCAGCTGTCCGATGACGGTGGCCAGGGAAGCGCCGGCAACACCCATTTCGGGAAAACCCAGGTTTCCGTAGATCAGGAGCCAGTTGAAAACCACATTGACCGCATTGGCGATGAGATTGTAAAACATGGAGGAACGCGAGTCCCCCACGCCCCGCAGGGATGCGGTGATGGTGCTGGTCAGGGCCATGGTGAGGAAGCCTGCCATCTGGATCTGAAGATAGACGGTGGCCCATTCCGTAACGGTTTCCTCCGTGGAGCCCATAAAGATCACCATGGGCCGGGCGAAAACCACGCCAAGTACTGAGACCAGCACGGTGGTCAGGAAGGTGAAGAGAAGGCCCTGACGGACAACCAGGTTTGCATGCTCGCTGTCCCCTGTGCCGCGGCAGCGTGCCACCATGGCGGTGACGCCGGTGTTCAGGGCAATGAAGGCAGCCATGAGAAGGAACTTGGGCTGGTTGGTCAGCCCCACTGCAGACAGGGCCTGAGCGCCCCATTCCGTGTGCCGGGCACCGCCAATGGACCCAACCATCATCAGGTCCACCATGGATGCCAGCTGGGTAAGGATGAGTTCCACGAACCCGGGCCAGGCAATGCGGATCACGTCCATGTAGAGGGAGGGGCTGTCTGTACCGGGGGAAGAACACCTCGGCGGGCTTCCACCGGACCGTCGGGCAGAGAGTCCAGAACGGTTCTGGGACTGCGGGAGGTGTGGGTGTGTGTCATATCATGAGAAGCATCTTTCCTGATCATCTTTTTGATAAGGATCAGAGAACGCCAAAGAGGGAGGTGATCTGATCCTCCGGAATAACCCGTTCGGTAACGTTGCCCGCATTGGCCAGCATGCTTTCCACGCGGTTGTCCAGGGCCTGCGCCACGAAGCTGTCCACATCTACGCCCCGCAGGGAGAAGAAGTAAAAGGGATTGTCATCAAGACGGACGCCGATGCCGTACATGACGGCGGCAACATGCTTGCACATGACGGCCCAGTCAGGACACGAGCAGTTCATGTGGATTTCCCCGGGACCGGGGAAAAGACCGTTGCGCTCCAGAAACAGGTTTTTGAGGCTGTCAGGGAACCGGCCGCAGATCAGGTCTTCCAAGCTCCGTATCTCCCGGCTGCACTGGGCCGTGATGGCTTTTCTTTTTTTCTCGCTGAGGGGATCAATCTGAATACTGACAGAATAAGGCGTGCTCCTGGAACCCTGAACCTTGGCATTGACGGTCCCCTGGCTGATTTTCAGGTCCAGAATGGTGCCGCTGCTGATGTAGCGTTTGCCCCTTCCAAGACGGCTTGCGTAATCCGCATAGCGTTCCATGTTGCTGCACCAGGCCTGGCCCCACCAGCTGACGCAGATGTTCCGGCTGTTGCCCTTGGGAATGACAGGATCATACAGTTTTCCGCTTTTGCCGGCCTTCTCCATGCTTTTTTCGGCGTTCTGCCGCAGCAGCTGGACGGAAGGCTGGCTGAAGTGGGTGGGAAAATCATCGTAGTGTCTGTAGCGTGCCATGCCTTATACCTCCAGTTTCATCAGCTTCAGGAGCTCCTGATCGCTCAGTTCGGTAATCCATTTTTCGCTGCCGCTGCCCACCACATCGTCAGCCAGCTGCTGCTTGAGCCGGATCATCTCGTCGATTTTTTCCTCGATGGTGCCGCCGGCCACGAAACGGTGCACAAAGACATTCTTTTTCTGGCCAATGCGGAAGGCCCGGTCCATGGCCTGGTTTTCCACCGCCGGGTTCCACCAGCGGTCAAAGAGGACCACATGGTTTGCCTTTGTCAGGTTAAGGCCCGTGCCGCCGGCTTTGAGGGTGAGGACCATGTAGGGGACGTATTCGTCGCCGTTGAAGGCTTCCACCAGTTTCGGGCGTGTCCTGACAGGCGTGCCCCCGTGAAGCACCAGGCCCCGGCGGCCGAATACGCCGGAGAGAAAGTTGTCCAGGGCGGGGGTGATTTCCCTGTACTGGGTGAAGATGAGTACCCGCTCGTGCCTGTCCCGGATGGTTTCACAGATTTCCCGCAGATACTCGAATTTGCCGGATTCTTCCGGTGCATATTCTTCCAGACCCAGGTACTGGTCCGGATGGTTGCAGATCTGTTTGAATTTGGAAATGGCGGCCAGCACCACACCGCGGCGTTCCATGCCGTCCAGCTGAGGCAGCTTCTGTTCAATCTCCTGGAGCTCCTGCCGGTAGAGGACAACCTGCCGTTTGGAGAGCGTGATGCAGTCTGTCACATCGATCTTTTCCGGGAGATCCGAAATGACATTTTTGTCTGTTTTCAGGCGGCGGAGGATAAAGGGGGAAACCATCCGGCGAAGACGCATATAGCCCTCCGGGGCAGCGGCAAGCTCCCTTGAAAAGCGGTCGAATTCCTTTGCCGTGCCCAGAAGGCCGGTGTTGAGGAAGTCAAACAGGGACCAGAGGTTGGACAGGTCGTTTTCAATGGGCGTGCCGGTCATGGCGATGCGTCCCCTGGCGGACAGTTCCTTGACGGCCCGGGTCTGCCTGGTGCCCGGGTTTTTGATGGCCTGTGCCTCATCCAGGATCAGCAGGTCCCAGGTCCGGGACCGGAGGCCCTGCAGGCGTGCGGCTATGCCGTAGGTGGTCAGGTACAGGAAGGTGTCCGTATCTGCAAGGATCTTTTCCAGCTTCGGGGCGGTGGCGCCGTGGAGACGGCAGAAGGGCAGATCCGGGACGAACTGCCGTATCTCCCTCTCCCAGTTGCCCAGCAGGGATGCCGGAACCACCAGAAGCACCTTTGCATCCCCCTGCCTCTGACGGAGTGCCTCCAGCAGGGTCAGCACCTGCAGGGTTTTGCCAAGGCCCATGTCATCTGCAAGACAGGCCCCCAGGTTCAGGGAAAGCATCCGGCTGAGCCAGGCAAAGCCGTTTACCTGATAGGGGCGGAGCGTGGCGTGTACGGAGAGGGGAATGTCCGGTGCCGTGTTTTCTTCAGGGCGCCTGAGGGATGTAAGAAAATCTGACAGCCAGCGGCCGTTGGAAATCTCCGGGGCTTCCACGCCCCCGGGTGCGGATGTATCCAGGCCGCCCTGCATGCGAAGGGCCTGCATAAGGGAAATGTCCCCTTCACAGTCCTCCATGGCTTTCAGAAGTTTTTCCAGCTTCGCATGGTCTACCTCCACCCATTTGCCCTTGATGAAGGCCAGGCCGTCTGACTGCCTGAGCATGGTCCGGATGTCCGCATCCGATAGGGGAACGCCGTCCACGCACAGGGAAGGCTTAAGGCGGAGGATGCTGTCAAGACCCGCCAGAGAGGTTTCCTTTTCGCCAATCTGAACGGAAAGGGAAACACGGCTGCTCCTGCGGCGCCACCAGTCGGGCAGGCGGCAGGCGATGCCGGCTTTTTCCAGGTCGGGTACTGCCTGAAGAAAGGTGTATGCCTCCCCGCTTGTCAGGCGAAGGGGGTGAAAAAGTTCGCCGGAGGACATGAGATCCGCCACCATGGGCACGGCTTCGGCTGCGTCGTTGAGACAGGCAAGCATGCCCACCAGGGTCTCCTTCTTTCCCCGGTATTCCTCAAGGGCGTAGCTGAGAGGCATGTGCCGCACCCGGTTTTCCCTGTCCCTGGTGGTGTAGGTGGCCAGGAAGGCAAATGGAAAGTCAGCGTCCTTTCTGTTTTCCACCAGGTGGAAGAAGACGCGTTCGGGCAGGCGCAGGTTTTCCGTCTTTTCGGCGAAGTACAGGGCGACTGTGCCCTCAAAGGCGGCGATTTCCCGGTTGAAGACGGCCTGCAGTTTCCCAAAGACCATGCGCAGCCAGGCTGCATCCACATATTCGGTGCCAAGACCGAAGGGAAGGGCCTGGAGGAGGGACTGACAGACAGGGTCAGTCAGAGGGACCTCCGTCTGTTCCCGGGTGATCTCCAGGGCAGGCACCGCCATGAGTTCGGAGGCAAAACGCGAGGCTGTCTGGCTGAGATAGCGGAAGGCAGGGGCACTGTCTGCAGGGATGGATTCAAATCCCAGATGGTACAGGAAGGCAAACCTGTCCTTTCTGTAGTCCTCCTGCCAGCGGACAGATGCTTCATCCTCCTGGGCAGGAAAGTCCAGGGTGAAGCCCTCCGGGGTGAAGACGACTGTGATGGAAAAGGCACTGCTGTGCTTTGCAGTCATGTGCTGTCAGATCCCTTCTGAAGCAGGTATGTATACAAAAAGCATACCAGA
The DNA here is from genome assembly GCA_946627565.1 of uncultured Clostridia bacterium. Lineage (GTDB taxonomy): Bacteria > Bacillota > Clostridia > Christensenellales > Aristaeellaceae > UBA2943. The sequence goes on along the minus strand of CAMOVR010000012.1, from coordinate 31,834 downwards.
AACGGGGAACAACGTAAACCGCATATACCGGTGCCGTACAGGACGGAGGATTCACCCACAGGGTGAATGGTTTTTCTTCAGAAGATGCTATAATGGGTAAGGCAGCCGGATTCCCGCGGGGCCGGAGAAAACATGCGCTGCTGCCGGTGCACAGGAAGGAGGAGACATGAGCGTTATTTTGGATGGACAGGAAAGAATAGACGCAGAGCATTCTGCGCAGAAGGATCCGGTATGGGAGAAAGTCTGCAGGCTTTCAGAGGAAGTGCTGTCCATTGCCAAAGCCCAGATTCTGGTGAAACTGCGTTTTCTGGACAGGGCGATGTTCGGGCTTACGCCGAAGGTGTCCGAAGCACACCTTCTTGCCAGTGACGGAAAGAATTTCTTCTATGAGCCCCGGTACCTGCTGAACTGGTACCGGCAGGACTCGACCTATGTGATCCGGGCCTGGACCCATGTGCTGATGCACTGCCTGTTCCGGCATATGTTTGTATCGGAAAAACAGTACCGGCAGCTGTGGGATCTGTCTGCAGACATTGCGGCAGAGGGCATGTGCCGGGAACTGGCACTGCCGCAGCTCCTGACATGCCCGGGCCAGGAGGAACGCAACCTGGTGCTGGACAGCCTCTCAGAAAAGGTCAGACCCCTGACGGCGGAAAAGCTGATGCATTATTTCCGGCACAATCCCCCGGACGGACCTTCCATGCAGCTGTACAGGGACCTGTTTACGGTGGACAGCCATGACCTGTGGTACGAGCGTACCGAGCAGGAGAAAGATAAGAAAGACCCGGGCGGAGACCAGGGAGACAGGCAGGATGGCCGGGGAAAAGAGCAGAAGAAAGAACCGCAAAGTCAGAGCGAGGATCAGGAAGAAGATAAGGGCGAAAATCAGGGCGACGATCAGGAAGAAGACCAGGGCGGCGACCAGGAAGACGATCTGGGCGAAGATCAGGAAGAAGACCAGGACGAAAAACAGGGCGACGACCAGGGAGAGGAAGACCGGCAGGATCAGGGTGAGGGACAGGACAGCAGCGGAGAAGAAGGGAAAAACAGGGAAAACCCCGGCGGAGGGATGTCCGCAGAGGAGAGACAGGAACTGGAAAGCATGTGGCGGGATATCTCCGAACGGATGCAGACGGATCTGGAAACATTTGCCAGACAGCGCGGTTTTGAGAGCGGCAACATGACCCAGGCCCTCAGGTCCCTGAACCGGGAGCGGTACGATTACCGGGCTTTCCTGCAGAAATTTGCCGCCAGGACGGAAGTGATGCGGCTTTCCCCGGATGAGTTCGATTACGTCTTCTATACCTACGGCCTGTCGGTGTACGGGGATATGCCGCTGATTGAGCCCCTGGAGTACCGGGAGGCCCGGCGCATCCGGGACATTGTCATTGCCATTGACACCTCCGGGTCCTGCAGCGGTGAGCTGGTGCAGCAGTTCCTGCAGAAGACCTATAACATCCTCATGCAGGAGGAAACCTTTGACCGCAGGTTCTGCCTGCACCTGATCCAGTGCGATGCCACGATCCAGGAGGACATGGTGATCCATACCCGGGAGGAATTTGAAGAATATATCCGGCATATGACACTGAAGGGGTTTGGAGGCACGGATTTCAGGCCGGTGTTCAGCTATGTGGACCAGCTCAGGAAGCAGAAAGCGCTTCCGAACCTGCAGGGGCTTATCTATTTTACGGACGGGTACGGCCAGTATCCGCCCAGGCAGCCGGATTATTTGACTGCCTTTGTTTTCCTGGATGACCAGGATACAGGCATGCACCTGGTGCCGCCCTGGGCGGTGAAGGTGGTGCTGGAAACCGAAGACATAAGGCGGATGTAAGGGGGACAGGGCATGAATATTTTTGAAGCAAAGAAACAGATCAGCAATGCAGTGACAGCCTACCGGACCCGGGATGAGTTCGGCCGGCCCGTGATCCCGCTGAGCCGGCAGCGTCCCATCTTTCTCATCGGGGCCCCGGGCATAGGGAAGACGGCGATTATGGAACAGATTGCCCAGGAGATGGGCATTGCGCTGGTTTCCTATTCCATGACGCACCATACCAGGCAGAGTGCACTGGGACTGCCCTTCATTAAGGAAAAGGAATATGAGGGCAGAACCTTCAGGGTGTCTGAGTATACCATGAGCGAGATCATCGCTTCGGTGTATGAAAAAATGGAAGCCACCGGGGTGAAGGAAGGCATTCTTTTCCTGGATGAGATCAACTGCGTGTCGGAGACCCTGGCCCCTGCCATGCTGCAGTTCCTGCAGTACAAGGTTTTCGGCCAGCACCGGGTGCCGGACGGATGGATTGTGGTGACAGCCGGCAATCCCCCGGAGTATAACCAGAGCGTGCGCGAGTTTGACATGGTGACCTGGGACCGTCTCAAGCGGATTGACGTGGAGCCGGACTACGATGTGTGGCATACCTGGGCTGTGGCATCCGGGGTGCATCCCGCGGTCACCAGTTACCTGGATATCCGCAAGGATGACTTCTACCGGGTGGAGGCCACGGTGGAAGGGCGGAGCTTTGTCACCCCCAGAGGCTGGGTGGATCTGTCGGATATGATCCGCCTGTATGAACTCCACGGGCTGAAGGTGGACGAGGCCCTGGTGGGACAGTACCTGCAGAACCGGAAGACCGCCAGACAGTTTGCCATGTACTATGACCTGTGGCTGAAATATTCTTCTGACTATCAGGTGGATAAGATTCTCGGCGGCACCTGGGATGAGACGATTGAAACAAGGGCACAGCAGGCGAAGTTTGATGAGCGCATCAGTGTGGTGGCCCTGATTGTGGATGCGGTGCTGGGAGAAATCCGTCCCCTGATGCAGGACCGCGCCATGATGGAGGCGGCCCAGAAGATTCTCACAAATATCCGCCGCATGACGGTCAGCCGCCGGATGCCGGTGGCCGCACTGCTGGATACGGCTGTTGCGGAACAGGAGAACCGGCTGAGGCAGGCCCAGGCTGGCAGCATGATGTCTTCTGAAGCGGAGCATACCCAGTATGCCCTGATCCGTTTCCTCAGGGCGTGTGCGGAGAAGCTGGATCCCGGGATGGGTGCCGATGAAGCGGTGAAAATCCTCAGGAGTGAGTTTGATGCCTCCACACGGAGCATCAAGCGCAGGGCCGGGGAGATCGGGAAACACCTGGATCATGTGTTCAGCTTTATGGAAAAGGTCTTCGGAGACAGCCAGGAGATTCTCATCCTGGTGACGGAGCTGACGGCCAGCGAAGCTGCGGCCAGATATATCGCCCAGTACGGCTGTGATGCCTATTTCAGGCATAACCGGTCCCTGCTGTTTTATGAGCGGCAGCTGGATGTGATGAAGGAAATCGATAAACTGGAAGCCTCCATTGACGGAGATGACCCCGCGGAATCCTGACAGCATATATTCCCACCTTCCGGTTTGTTTTACATGCCGGATGGTGGATTTTATATGAACTTAAACGATTAAGTATATATAAAACACAGCAGCTTTTCAGCTGCTGTGCTATTTTCCGTGTCAGGCTTCTGCTTCACAGAGGGTGCCGGCCTTTGCCCGCTCCTCCGCTTCAGCCATGATTTTTTCCGTGGCGCTGACGCCGCAGCGGGAAGCGCCGGCGGCCCGGGCAGCCAGGACGGTGTCCAGGTCACGGATTCCGCCGGATCCCTTGACGCGGACCCGGTCAGAGACGGACCTGCGCATGAGTTTCAGGTCCTCGATGGTGCAGCCCTTGCTGCCGTATCCGGTGCTGGTCTTGACGAAGTCGGCTCCGGCTTCTTCGGAAAGGACGCAGGCCCGGACCTTCTGCTCATCTGTGAGATAGCAGGTTTCCAGAATGACTTTGACGATGGCGTTTGCCTTATGGGCCAGGGCGGTGATCTGTTCGATCTCGTTTTTCACGTATGCTTCGTCCCCGGCGATGAGGCGGCCGATGTTGATGACCATGTCCAGCTCTTCGCAGCCCTCTTCCAGGGCAAGACGGGCTTCCGCCACCTTGATGGCGGTCTCGCTGTCCCCGTGGGGGAAGCCGATGACGGTGCAGACCTTGACCTGGGAGCCCTTCAGCAGGGAAGCCATAAGAGGAACGTCACAGGGCCGGGCACACATGCTGGCGGTGTTGTATTTCAGGGCAACCTGGGCGCCGTGGCGAATGTCATCCGGGGTCAGGTAAGGCTGGAGGGTGGAGTGATCCAGCATACGGGCGATATCCATGGGTGTAAGGGACATGAAGGTTCCTCCTTGCTTGAACACGTATATAAGGATCCGTGAGGGGAAAAAACTCAGCATGCCGTCCATTTCGGCGGTACATCCGGACAGGATGCCTGGCGCATGGCGGCACGGATTTCCACATAGCAGCCGCAGGCGGCACAGGTACCGTCCCGGAGGAAGGAGCAGGAAAGACAGGCATCCAGCCTGCGGCGGATGACATCGTCTGCCGCCTTTTTCTCCTCCGGGACAGAGGAAAGTACATCTCTGACCACCTGCTGAAGGTCCGGCCGGCTGTCGTCAAGCAGACACCGGCAGGGCTGCCTGCCCTCAGGCACGGAAGGTCAGGGCGGCCACGGAGCAGGCGGGAAGTTTTACCAGAAGGCCGCGCTGGGTGAGGCTGAAGTCCGTAAATTCTGCGGGAGCCACGCAGGAGGCGGCATCAAAGGTATTCATGGCATGCATATCGCCATGCAGGATCCGGCCGCAGACAGCGGCATGCTCCATGCCTTCCACATTCACCAGGACCTCGGCGCCCTCTTCCGCGTGGAGGTTGGACAGGGTCAGGGTGACGGCACCGTCCTTCATGGAAGCGGAAGCGGATACCTGCCGGAGCCCGCCGGGAATGGTGTCAGCAAACACGGCGCAGTCCAGAAGATCGGCATCCTGATGGTCCGCATACAGGGAGAACACATGGTAGGTGGGGGTCAGCACCATCTTCTCACCTTCGGTGAGCACCATGGCCTGAAGCACGTTGACGATCTGGGCAATGCAGCACAGACCCAGACGGTCCGCATGACGGTTGAAGATATCCAGTGTCAGGGAAGCCACCAGGGCGTCGCGCATGGTGTTCTGCTGATAGAGGAAGCCGGGGTTGGTGCCGGGTTCCACATCGAACCAGGTGCCCCATTCATCCACCAGCAGCTGGACCTTATGGTCCTTGTCGTAGCGGTCCATGATGGCCAGATGCCCGGAGATGAGTTCTTCCATGCGGCCTGCCCTCTTCAGGGTCTCATAGAACATATCCCCGTCAAACTCGGTGGCGCTGCCCTTTTCCTTCCAGTTGCCGTTGGGAACGGTGTAGTAATGCAGCGTCAGGCCATCCATGTATTTTCCGGCCTGCTTCATAAGGGTCTCGGTCCAGTGCCAGTCGTTCTCGCTGGGGCCGCAGGCGATGCGGTAGAGTTTGTCGTCCCCGTAGGTGCGGCAGAAGGTCTGGTACTGACGGTAGGCGCCGGCGTAGTATTCCGGCGTCATGTTGCCGCCGCAGCCCCAGCTTTCGTTGCCGATGCCCAGATATTTCACGTGGAAGGGATCCTTCCGTCCGTTTGCCCACCTCTGGCGGACCACGGAGGAGTCACCGCTGCTGTTGAGATACTCAACCCATTCAGCCATCTCACGGACGGTGCCGGAGCCCACGTTGGCGTTGATATAGGGTTCGCAGCCCACCTGCTCGCACAGGTCCATAAACTCGTGGGTGCCAAAGGAATTGTCTTCCACCACGCCGCCCCAGTTGGTGTTGACCATCCGCTTGCGGTTTTCCTTCGGACCGATTCCGTCCTGCCAGTGGTATTCATCTGCAAAGCATCCGCCGGGCCATCTCAGCAGCGGGACACGGGCTTCCTTCAGGGCCTTGACCACGTCGCTGCGTATGCCGCGGACATTGGGAATGGGGGAATCCTCGCCCACAAACAGGCCGTTATAGATGCAGCGGCCCAGGTGCTCGGAAAACTGGCCGTAGAGGTTCTTGCTGATTTTTACGCCGGGATGACGTGCGTCAACATGAATGGATGCCTTCATGGTATGATACCTTCTCTTTCTCTTTTCCTGCTCTTTAATCTGGTTGTGCAACAGGTTACTCTTCCACCCGGATCATCTGTTCCAGGGTGCAGATGCTGGGGTCAAGCCGGGCAGCGGCCCGGCGGATAGCCTGCTCGCGGGCAGGATGGGTAATGAAGATCAGGGGAACCCGGCCGTTTACCGTGCCTTCCTTCTGCAGCATGGAGGCGATGGAAACAGACTCTGCGCCGAAGCATTCGCTGACACGGGCCAGTACGCCGGGGGCATCCACGGCAGAGAGGCGGATGTAGGCCCGGGTGAGCCAGTTGTCAGTGAAGGTGAAATCAGGGCAGGGTTCGGGGGTGTTCTCAAAGGTGGGATAGCGGGGTCCGGTCAGGGCAGCTTCCACAATATCCCCGCAGATGGCGCTGGCGGTGGGCAGGTCGCCTGCACCGCGGCCCTGGAGCATCATGTCCTGGCAGAATGCGCCGTGGACAAAGATGGCATTCAGGGACCCGTCCACCCGGGCAAGGGGATGGGAGGCGGGGAGAAAGGTGGGATGCACCCGGGTCTCCACCACATTTCCCTGCCGCTTGGCGATGCCCAGCAGCTTCAGGGTGTAGCCCATTTCCCGGCCGAAGGCAATGTCTTCTGCCTGGATGCCGGTGATGCCTTCCCGGTAGATGTTGCCGTAGGTGACGCGCCCGTGGAAGGCCAGGGAAGCAAGGATGGAGAGCTTGTAGGCTGCATCCATACCCTCCACATCCGCCTCCGGATTGGGTTCGGCCAGCCCCAGCTTCTGGGCATCCGCCAGGATTTCTCCGTAATCCTTCCCTTCCTGTGTCATGCGGGTAAGGATATAATTGGTGGTGCCGTTGATGATGCCGTAGATCCGGTCAATCCGGTCGGACTCCAGGTTGACGCTGAGAACCCGGATGATGGGGATGACGCCGCCCACGCTGGCCTCATACCAGAGTCCCACGCCGCTGCGTTCCGCCGCTGCCTGGAGCTGGGCCCAGTTCAGGGCCAGGGCCACCTTGTTGGCTGTGACCACATGCTTGGAAGCGTTCAGGGCGGCTTCCATCATGCGGGCCGCGGGCTGTTCGCCTCCCATGAATTCGCATACGATCTGGATTTCACTGTCCTGCGTGACATCACTGGCGTTTTCGGTCAGCAGCTCCCGGGGAACGTCCAGCCCCTTGCGTGCATTGATTTCAAGGGCTTCCTCAATGTCCTTGACCAGGATTTTCCGGATGACGATGTCGATGTGGTCCCGCGCAAGCAGTTCATCATGCATGTCCCGGAGCAGACGGAAGACGCCTCCGCCGATGTTGCCGCAGCCAAGGAATCCCAGGCTGACTTGCTTTATTTGCTGCATACGTGCCGGGGGACAGTCCCGTGGGACTGTCCATCCTCCTTTCCCGTAGGGAATCGGTTGTAACGGTGGCATTATACCGGAAAACAGATATCTTGCATAGGAAAAACGCAGAGTGATTTCACTCTGCGTACATACCGGGGAGACAGAAGAGGTTATCAGCGGATATACTCGGATTTCATGTAGCCCACCTGTCCGTTGATGCTGATATAGGACCATACGGAGCCGGACTTGAGGATCTTGACCCGGGTGCCCACCTCATAGGAACCGATCACGCTGTATTTCTTGCCGGGGCCGGAGCGCATGTTGACGGCTTTGCCGTTGTCACTGCGGACACGGCCGGTGGTGGCAGAAGAATTGGAAGAGGATGAGGAAGAAGGCGGGGAAACCTTTGCAGTGGAAAGATACTGTGACATAATATATCCTGTCCGGCTGTTCACAGTGACCTTCTTCCAGGAGCCGCTGGACCCCACGATTTTGACCCTGGTGCCCACGGAGAGCTGGGTGAGGACGGTGGCGTTCTTGCTGGCCCGGGACCGCATGTTCACCGACTTGCCGTTGCTTGAGGTGACATAGGCCGTGCCGGAGGAGGCTACCGTGGAACTGGCCCCCTTTTCCAGGTAGGAGGTCTGCATGTAGCCCTTGTTGCCGTCAGAGGCCTGTACATACATCCATTCCCCCAGGTCCCCGAGCACGGTGAGAACCGTACCGGTGGGATAGCGTTCCAGGACGAATGCCTCCCTGTCAGGGGAGGTACGCATGCGCAGATAGCCGCCTTTAACGGTTACGGATTCGGCCAGGGCTTCCTCCATGCCGGAAAAGCACAGGAGAAGGGCAAGGGAAAAGAGAAGACACAAACGAAACAGGCGTGCCATGCAGGACACCTCCGGAATCAGATCGTTCAGGTTTGATGCAGAGCAGGACTAAAGAGAGCTTGCAACATAGAAATATACAGAATGAAATGTACAGGAAATGATAATGAATTGCAAGTGTAAAATTTGTATTTGATTTGTATTTTGACCGAATTTGAGGGAAAGATGGAGGCAAAAACGGGGTTTGTGCCGGGATGGAACCTGAAAACAGGCAGAACAGCCATGCGAAAACAGTCAGGAGAGAGAGGTAAATGCAATGCCGATTACAGGAAGTATGCTGACAGACTGGTCCTTTGCCATGGGGGAGACGGAAGCGTGCCTTGAGCATGCCCGGACCGTCACCCTCCCCCACACATTCAGCCTTGAGGATGGCAGGCCGTCACAGGGCAAGGGATGGTACAGGACGGAGATCCCGGCGGGGTATCTGAAAAAAGGTGAGCGGGCTTTCCTGTATGTGCGGGGTGCCTGCAGGGATGCCCGGGTATATGCGGGAAAAGATTTTCTGGGCAGCCATACGGGATCCGGGTATACGCCCTTTCTGACAGAGCTGACGGATCATCTTTGCAAGGGGGAGAAAACAGAGATTACACTCAGCGTGGAAAACACCTTTTCCCGCTCCGCCCTGCCCTTTGAGAAAAGCTTTGACTGGGCAGATGACGGGGGACTGTTCCGTCCGGCGGAGCTGTGGAAGACAGGGCCGGCGGCTGTCAGGGAAGTGCAGCTCCGCGCAGTGCCTCTGCTGGAAAAGTACGGTTCCCGGCAGGACCGGAGCCCTGCGGAGCTTTCCTTTACTGTGGAGATGGACAGGGACACGGATGTCTGCGTGGAATGGACGCTGACAGAAGAAGAAAGCGGCAGGGTGACGGCAGAGGGCAGGGCAGAGGGAAGAGGCTGCATACAGGCAGGCGCCCGGCGCCTGACAGCGGACTTATGGCATTTTGACGATCCCAGGCTCTATACCCTGAAACTGAAAGTGTATGCGGATGGGATGCTGACGGACGTATGGGAGAAGGCAATCGGCTTCAGGGAGCTTCGCCTGAACGGCGGTGCCTGGTACCTGAACGGGGAACCCGTCCGCCTGCCGGGTCTTGAGTGGATGCCCGGCTCCTTCCCCTCCTGCGGCATGGCGGAGGACAGGGAGACCCTGGAAAAGATGCTGCAGAAACTCAGGGACACCAATACGGTGCTGACCCGCTTCCACTGGCAGCAGGACGACTGGGTGTACGACTGGTGCGACAGGCACGGGCTGCTGGTGCAGGAGGAGGTTCCCTTCTGGGGCAAGCAGCCTGAAGGAAATCCGGAGAAGCTCTGGCCTGTGGCTGAGATGCAGATACGGGAGATGATCCGCTGGCACGGGCACCATCCGTCCATCATTGCCTGGGGCGTGGGCAATGAGCTGTCAGGCCAGACAGGTCCGGTGAAGGTTTATGTGCAGAGGGCTGCAGCGCTCATACATACCCTTGATCCGGACAGGCTGGCCAACTATGTGACCAACACAGCCTTTATGTACCCTGCGGAGGATGCCACAGGGGACGGGGATGTGATGATGATCAACGACTACATTGGAACGTGGCATAAGGGATTTGAGCAGGGGCCGGCCTGGGAAGCGCTGTTTGAGGCGCATCCGTCCCGGGCGTTTGTTCCCTCGGAATTTGGGCTGTGCGAACCGGCCTTTGCGGGCGGTGACCCGGAGCGGATCCGGATTTTCCTGGAAAAGACGGCTTTCTACCGCGACTGTCCGCAGATTGTGGGCACCATCTGCTTCTGCCTGAATGACTACCGGACCCATATGGGGGAGGAAGGCGAGGGCAGGTTCCGCAGGCGGGTGCACGGTTCCCTGGATACAGAGGGCAGAGAAAAGCCCTCCTTCCGGGTGATCCGGAGGGAGTATGCCCCCATCCGGGTGGAGAAGACACAGGAGGGGCTCAGACTTGAGGCCATGTCCTCCATTCCCTCCTACACCCTGCGGGGATACATCCTGACAGACGGGGTCAGGCGTGTGGAAATCCCGGAGATGAAGCCCGGGGAGAGCACCCTGGTGAAGGGAACATGGGAGAAGGCAGGGATTGAAAGAAAAAACGGGGATACGGTGCTTGCCTGGCCTGAGGACGGACCATGCGGGGAAACGTAAAGGCGGACCGCTTAGGACGGCGTCTGAAGGGTTTAAAGACGGGGCTTGACGGAGAAAAAAAGGGAATGCTATAATGCACACCGTATTTGCATGTAGTTTTGGAGGGATTATTCATGTCGGGACATTCCAAGTGGCATAATATACAGGCCAAAAAGGGCAAGGCAGATGCAGCCCGCGGCGCCATCTTCACCAAGATCGGCCGTGAGATTGCCATTGCCGTGCGTGAGGGCGGCGCCAATCCGGAGTCCAACGGCAAGCTCCGTGATGTTATTGCCAAGGCAAAGGCCAACAATATGCCTAACGATAACATCCAGCGCTCCATCAAGAAGGCCAGCGGCGAACTGTCCAATGTGGTCTATGAACAGATTACGTATGAAGGATATGCTCCCGGCGGCGTGGCTGTGATTGTGGAGACCATTACGGACAACCGCAACCGTACGGCCAGCGATATGCGTCACTGCTTTGCCAAGAATGACGGCAATCTGGGCACCACAGGCTCCGTGAGCTTCATGTTCGACGAGAAGGGCCTTATGGTGGTGGAAAGAACGCCTGACAGCGATGAGGACGAGATGATGATGCTGGCTCTGGATGCCGGCGCAGAAGACGTCAAGGCGCTGGATGACGCATTTGAAATCTATACCGCACCCAACGACTTCTCCAACGTCCGTGAGGCACTTGAGAAGCAGGGGCTGTCCTTCATCTCCGCCGAGGTGCAGATGATTCCGCAGAACACGGTGGCGGTGACGGATCCTGACACGCTGGTGAAGATTCAGAAGCTGCTGGACATGCTGGAGGAAAATGACGACGTTCAGAATGTTTTCCACAATGCTGAGCTTCCGGAAGAGGACGAAGAAGACTGATCATAAAAAAGGTGCAGATGCTGCACCTTTTTATGATAAATATGCCTGAAGGTTACAGGGAGGAAGAGGAAAGATGGACGGACACGTCAGACATCTTGTGGACGCGGAAAAGATTGAACTGGGCGGCGGATGCAGCCGGAAGATCCTGGCATACGACGACGCTCTGATGGCGGTGGAAGTCACCTTTGAAAAGGGCGCCGCCGGGGCGGACCATTCCCATCCCCATACGCAGCTGAGCTACGTGCTGGAGGGCCGCTTCGCCTATTCGGTCAACGGCGAGACCGTGGAGCTGGCCAAGGGGGATTCCATTGTTGTGCCTTCCGGGCTTGTCCATGGGACGGTATGCCTGGAGGCGGGAAAACTGCTGGATGTGTTTAATCCCAAGCGGGATGACTTTCTGAAGTAAAGCAGACAGAACGAAAATGAGCCGGCAAATGCCGGCTTTTTTCGTCCTGAAAAAGGATGCAAAAAGCGGGATACAGAGGACACTGTATCCCGCCTCGGTCATTTCATGGCCTGGGTATCCGACCAGCCCGCGTCGATGATGCTCTGATGCCGTGTGGCATACGGCCCTATGGCCGTTACCTGGGCGGAGGTGCGGGGGAAGTGGATGCAGGTATGACCGTCAAAGTTGTTGTCTGTAACGTGGGAAACGCCGTGGGGATGGGAATGGGTGCTGGCCATGTAGGTTTTGCCGTTGGAAAGGGTGACCCACACGGCTCTGGGTTCCCAGGTTTCCTCCCCGAAGACCCGGAGCATTCTGGCCGTGTCCATGGCGGTCAGAGGCTCCGCGTCCGCGTGGGCGCCGAAGGAGAACATGTGTACCTGCCAGGAGATCCCGGTCTTGTAGTCATAGATGGTGGCATACTGGTACTGTTTGGCAACGGATTTGATGGTGGTGTACCAGTTTTCGTAGACCACTGCGGAAGCCCTTGTCACAGCCGCGGGGGCTGCAGCGGGGGTGGGAACGGGGGTGACGGCAGGGGTGGGCGTGGCGCCGCTGGCGGATTTCACATTGGAAGAGGAAAGGGCGGAAAGGGTTTTGGAACCGGCTATGCCGTCAGCGGTCAGCAGGTTGCTGCGCTGGAAGGCCACCAGGGCCTGATAGGTTTTCAGCCCGAAGACGCCGTCCGCTTTGCCGGTGAGGTAGCCAAGCTCGATCAGGCGCTGCTGCATGGCCTTTACTTCGCTGCTGCTGTCGCCGCGGCTTAAGACGGAAGGCGTGGCCGTGGCTTTGGGGGTGGGGGTGGGCTTTGCCGTAGGCTTCGGTGTGGCCGTGGGTTTGACGGCGGAGGAAGAATACAGCTTTTCCAGGGTTCTCGCGCCTGCCACGCCGTCCCTTGACAGCTGGTTGGCGGCCTGGAAGGCAGCCACGGCCCGGGCTGTGGCGGTGCCGTATACACCGTCAGCCGTGCCGTAGAGATAGCCCAGCGAAATGAGCCGCTTCTGCAGGTTTGTGACAGCTGTTCCTACGGAACCCTTGCGCAGGGTGACCGGGGCAGGGGTGGATGTGGCCTGGGCGCTGTTTTTCCCGGAAGCCGGGGTGGGGCTGGGTGTCAGGAGCCCCTGGTCCAGGGCAGCCAGATAGGAGATGGCGGAGGTGGAATAGAGACGGGACTGGGTATCATACCCTGCAATGCCGTCCACCTTCAGGCCGTTTAAGGCCTGGAAGGTTTTTACGGCGGCTGCGTCTGTATCCCGGTATACGCCGTCAAGGCTTGACTCGTAATATCCCAGGGCAGTCAGGGCAGTCTGCAGGCGCAGGACAGCTTCCCCGGTGGACCCGGAAGAAATCCGCACCGCGTTTTCCTCTGTCAGCACATAAGGTGTGGCTGTGGGAATGAGCTCCGGTGTGGGCGTGGGTTCCGGCGTCGGGGAGGGGGACGGGGTGGCTGTCTGTTTTGCGGTCAGGGCATTGTAGCTGAAGAGTACCGCACAGGTGTCCTTTCCGGCCACGCCGTCGGGGGTGAGACCGTGCTTGGTCTGGAACGCCTTGAGGGCGTCGGTGGACCTGCTGCCGAAATTGCCGTCCACCTTCCCTGTGAGATAGCCCAGATCCTTGAGGCGCTGCTGAACCAGACGGGCGTCTGCGCCGGTGGAACCGTTTCTGACGGTGCTGCCCGGCAGTTCAAAGGCAGGGACCAGGGTGGGTTCAGGGGTGGGTGTGGGGCTGGGCGTGGAAGAGGCAGGATAGGCAGTACTTGAGAAAAGCACAGCCTGGGTTTCCGGTCCGCAGACAGCGTCCGCGGTAAGGCCGTTCATTTTCTGGAAACTGGTCATGGCCTTGCGGGTCTGGGCATCATAGGTCATGGTGATGGTGCCGCTGTAGTAGCCCAGGGCATGGAGGCGCAGCTGGATTTCGCCCACCAGCTCGCCCTTTGCGCCGCTTCTGACCGTAACCCCGGGAATGGGGGCCAGGGTCTTGACGCTGGTTTTCACACCGCTTTTGTTCAGCGGTTTTCCTGTGTAGAGGAAGGCCTGGAGGTTGGCATCCACAATGCCGGTCTCCGGGTATTTGTTCTTCTTCTGGAAGGCGATGACGGCGTCATAGGTCTCGGTGCCAAACTGGGAGGAAATTTCACCGGAGTAAAAGCCAAGCTCCGTCAGGGCTTCCTGCAGGGCCCGGACAGCGGAACCGCTGCTCCCCGTCTGCAGCACCGGATAGGAAGATGCATTCTCCTCTGCGGTGAGGGTGGGGACCGGGGTGGGCACGGCGGTAGGCTTCGGGGTGGCGGTGGGCTTGACGATCTTCTTGATGATCAGGTAATCGGTTTTAACATAACCTTCCCGGTTTTTGTATGTCACGGAGGCCCAGGTGCCGGATACGGCCGTGACGGTCACCGTGGCGCCCTTTGGGATGGACGAGAGAATGGCACCGTTTAAGGACTTGCGGCTGCGCAGGTTCACCTGGCTGGTGGTTTCTGTCTCATAGGGATAGCCTGGTGCGGTGGGCTGCTGGGTGGGGGCGGGGGTGACCATGTCGTCCTTGCTGGTGGACAGGAATTCCTTGAGGACATACCCTGTCCTGTCCCTGCAGAAGACCTGGAAATAATTTCCGCTCTCGCCGGTGACCGTGATGCTTTCTCCCTTTTCAAGGCGTTCCAGGATCACGGCATCCCCGCTGGCGGAACGCCGCATGTTTACCGTATCCAGGGTAACGGTATCAAAGGGGAAGGACAGGGACGCACCCAGGGCGGATGAGGCAGCCCCGAGGGAAAGGGCGATCATCAGGGCGCAGACAAGCGCCAGAACGTTTCGCTTATGAAGCAGCATGTGCAGGCCTCCCGGTTCAAACATAATGGGAATCATGAAACGTGACGGACCCGGTCAGGGGATCATCACGGAACAGCGTCATTGATACAGAATGGATTGTAAGACCCATGCAGGCAAATGTCAATAAAGATTTTTAAATCTGACACAAAAATATGACATAATGTCACAGAATTCCCCCCGGAGGGAGGGCGCCGGGACAGGGGCTGTTCTGCAGAGGATTTCTGAGGGGATTTTTGCTTCGAAAACCGCAAGAAAGAGCAGGAAAAATGCGATGGGAAGGCGCTTTCGGGGTTGCGATGGATTTGCAGGTGCTGTATCATGTATACGTTTTTGCGAAGAGGTGGAAAAAATGACCTTCCCATGGGCTGAATTCCTGAATAAAACGGCGGTGATAGCAGTTCCCGTTGCCCTGCAGAATCTGCTTATGACCACCGGGAGCATGGTGGATACCATGATGATTGCCGCCCTGGGGCAGAGCAGTGTGGCAGCGGTGGGGCTGTGTGCACAGTTTTCCTCCCTGTTTTTCAGCTGCTACTGGGGTTTTGTGGGCGGCGGCATGCTGTTTTTCAGCCAGTATTACGGCGCAAGGGACGATGACGGCATCCACCGCTCCTACGGACTGACCCTGCTGTGCATGATGTCCGTGGGCCTTCTCTTCTGCCTGATGGGCACCTGTTTTCCCGGTGTGGTCATGGGACTGTATACCGACAAGACAGGGATCGGGCAGATCGGGATAAGATATCTGCGCATTGTGGCCTTCTCCTATCCCCTGAATACGCTGGGCATGGCGGCATCCGCCCTGCTCAGGTCCACGGAGCGGGTGCGCATTCCCCTCTACAGCGGAATGGCCCAGGTGGGCACAAACTGTTTTCTGAATTACTGCCTCATCGGGGGACACCTGGGATGCCCGGCCCTGGGGGTGGAAGGGGCAGCCATTGCCACCGTCATCTCCTCCGTGGTGAATACAGCCTGTCTGTACCTGCTGGCAAAGCGCAGCGGATTTCCCTACCTGACGGCCTTTTCCAGGCAGTTTGTCTGGGAGAGGGACTTTGTGGCCCGCTTTTTCAGAAAGTGCGCGCCCATCATTGCCAACGAGCTTTTTATCGGCATCGGCAACATGGTGATCAACGTGGTGCTGGGAAGACAGAGCGAGGATGCCATTGCCGCCACGGCCGTCTTCCGGACCCTGGAAGGCCTGGTGATCGGGTTCTTTGCCGGGTTTGGCAACGCGGCCTCCGTGCTGGTGGGCAAGGAGGTGGGAGCCGGCAGGCTGGAGGTGGCCTATGCCAGGGCGGTCCGTCTGATCTATCTGTGCATGGGGTGCATCGGGACAGTGTCCCTGACGGTCTTCCTGCTGAGCTTCCCCATTCTCACCAGCATGGGGCTCAGGGAAGTAAGCCTTGAGACCGGACGGGGCATGCTGCTGATCTACTGCCTGATTTCCGTGATCCGCATGGCCAACTGGGCCCAGAACGACACCTTCCGCTCCGCCGGGGATGCCAGCTGGGGAACGGTGCTGGAGATTGTGTTCATGTACCTGATGGTCCTGCCTCTGGTGTGGTTCAGCGGCATGGTGCGCTCATCCCCCTTCCTGCTGGTGTTTGCCTGCTGCTATGCGGATGAGCCTGTGCGTTTTGTGCTTATGCAGCTGCACATGTACCGGGGAGGCTGGGTGCGGCCCGTTACGGATGCGGGCAGGAAAGCCCTGCCTGCCTTCTGGCAGGAACACCCCCTGGGCAGGACCCGGTGGCGCGCCTCTTCCCGGGCGGAAGTGCAGGCCGTGCTGCAGGAGGCGGGAAAGGCATCCGGCATGGAAGAAAGATAAGAAAAATAACACGAAAAAGATAGGAAACAGAAAAAGGAGGTCATCCTGTGCATATTGTGATTCTGGAAAGTCTTGGTGTTTCCAGGGAGAAGCTGGAGGGGGCCATGAAGCCCTTTCAGGAAGAAGGACACGTTTTTTCCGTGTATGAGCGGGATACCCTTCCGGATGTGATGGAGCTCAGGCTTAAGGATGCCGACGCGGTGATTCTGGCCAACATGCCCCTTCCGGCAGAGCAGATTCTGAATGCCCCGAAGCTTAAGCTGATTGATGTGGCCTTCACGGGCGTGGACCACATCGGCCTGGCGGCAGCCCGGGAAAAGGGCATTGTGGTATGCAATGCCAGCGGATACTCTACCCATGCCGTCAGCGAGCTGGCGGTGGGCCTTCTGCTGGCCCTGATGAGGCAGCTGGTGGAGCAGGATGTCCGGACCCGCTCCGGGGGTACCCGCACCGGTCTCAGCCTCAGGGAGCTTTACGGAAAAACCGTGGGCATTGTGGGCACGGGAAAAATCGGCATGCATACCGCCGGGATCCTGAAGGCCTTCGGGTGCCGGGTGGTGGGAACGAGCCGGACCCGGACTGAGGGTGAGAAGGACGGAATCCCCCACATGCCCTTGGATGACCTGCTCAGGGTCAGCGATGCGGTGATCCTCCACTGTCCCCTGACCGAGGAGACCCGGGGTCTCATCGGGCGGAGGGAGCTTGCTCTCATGCGTCCCTCCAGTCTGCTGATCAATGTGGCCCGGGGACCCGTGGTGGACACGGAGGCCCTGCGGGAAGCCCTGGAGAACGAGCAGATTGCGGGTGCGGGCCTGGATGTGTACGATACGGAACCGCCGCTGGATGAACACCTGCCCATCCTGGAAGCCTGCCATACGGTCCTCACGCCCCACAGCGGCTATGCCACCGAGGAGGCCATGGAGGCCAGGCTGGAGATTGTCTTCAGGAACCTGCGGGCATTCCTTGACGGCACACCGGAGAACGTCGTATGAACGTGACCGTGCTCTGTGTGGGCAGAATGAAGGAAAAGCCGTACAGGCAGATGGCGGATGAATACAGGAAGCGGCTGGGGCGCTTTGGAAAAATCGAGGAGACGGAGGTGCCGGACCTGGCGGAACCGGAGAAAAGCAGTCCCGGCACGGAAGAGCGCATCCGTCAGAGGGAAGGGGAACAGCTCCTCTCCCGGATCCGGCCGGGGGACTATGTCATCGCCATGGCCATTGACGGAAAGACCCGTTCCTCGGAGGACTTCAGCCGGCACCTGCAGGACCTTGCCATGCAGGGACACTCTTCCCTGGTGTTTGTCATAGGGGGATCCCTGGGACTGTCCAGGGAGGTGCTGGCAAGGGCGGATGAACACCTCAGCATGGGACCCATGACCTTTCCCCATCAGCTGGCCCGGGTCATGGTGTACGAACAGATTTACCGGGCCATGAAGATCGCCGCCGGAGAGCGGTACCATAAGTAACGGAGGTATAGCATGTCCAGGACACTTCAGCGGATTCTGGCGTTTCTCGCCGTATTCTTTCTGCTTCTGGGACTGAAACAGCCGGAAGGCAGCATATTTGACGGCACAGCATCTGCGGAGATGCAGATGCTGGCCAAAAAGAAGAAAAAGAAGAACACACCCACGCCTGCACCCGTGGCAACGCCGGCTCCGGAGGAAAGTGAAGAGGAGCAGGAGGAGGAAGAAGGGCCCATCATTGAGCCCCAGGCCATCGCGGACTACCTGTTTGAGCACGGGGAGCTGCCGGACAACTTCATCACCAAGAAGGAGGCCCAGGAACTGGGCTGGGATTCCCGGAAAAATTATGTCAGCGACGTGGCACCGGGCATGTCCATAGGGGGAGACCGTTTCGGCAATTACGAGGGGCTCCTGCCAAAGGCAAAGGGCAGGCAGTACTATGAGTGCGACTGCTACTATACCGAGGGCAAGCGCAACGCCTACCGGATCATTTTCTCCAATGACGGACTGGTGTTTTATACAGAGGACCATTATCAGACCTTTGAGGAGATGCATCCCTCGGTGCCCGGCACCACCCGGGCGCCATGAGGGCAGGATGCCACCTGTCCCGGGCAGACGGCTTTGAGAAGATGGCGCAGACGGCAGTGAAAATCGGGGCGGAAACGTTCCAGTTCTTTTCCGGCAATCCCAGGGGAGGCAGAAGCCGGCCCTGGCAGAGGGAAGACGTGGATGCCATGATGTCCATCTGCCGGGAAAACGGCATCGGGCAGATGGTGTGCCACGCCCCGTATATCCTCAATCCGGCATCCGACGACCCGGAAAAGCGTCAGTATGCCCGGGAAGCCATGCAGTCCGACCTGGACCGTCTCAGGCAGATGCCCGGCGTATTCTATAATTTTCATCCGGGCTGCCACAGGGGCCAGGGTAATGAGACGGGGATGGAGCAGGTGGCGGAACTGCTGCGCAGCTTAAATCCCGGAGAGGATACCGTGGTGCTGCTTGAAACCATGGCAGGCAAGGGCAGCGAGCTGGGTGCTGCATTTGAGGAGCTGGGCCGGATTCTTGATCTGGCCGGGCGCCCGGAGATGGGCGTGTGCCTGGATACCTGCCACGTCTGGGATGCCGGGTACGATATCGTACACAGCCTTGACAGGGTCCTGGAAGATTTCGACCGGGCCGTGGGCCTCAGCCGCCTGCGGGTGATCCATATGAATGATTCCATGTCCCCTCTGGGCAGCCACAGGGACCGGCATGCCAGGATCGGGGAAGGGATGATCGACAGGGAAGCCCTGCGGCGGGTGTGTGACCATCCCCTGCTCCGGGACAGGCCCATGATCCTGGAGACCCCCAGCACACTGGAAGGATATGCGGAGGAAATTCGTTGGATGAAAGGGAAGGCAGATGAATGTATTCTGGGATTATGACGGCACCCTGATGGATACCTATCCGGTCATGGTGCGCTGCCTGGAGGACCTGATGCTCTCCCTGGGCATAACGCTCCCTCCGGGGAGGGCCATGGCATGGATGAAGGATTCCCTGTCTGTGGCCGTGGCAAACTGCTCGGGGCTGAGCGGGATGCCGGAGAAGGAACTTCTTGCAGCCTTCCGCAGCATGGAAGCGCAGAGGGAAGAGGAAGTACACCCCTGTCAGGGGATGCGTGAGCTGATGGAGGAGATCCACAGGCGGGGCGGGCGCCAGTTCCTGGTGACGCACCGGGACAGAAACGCCCTGAGGGTGCTTGAGCGCTTTGGCATGGCTGCGTATCTGACAGACGCTGTCACCTCTGAGTGCGGGTTCCCCCGCAAGCCGGCGCCGGACAGCATTCTCAGCCTCATGCACCGCTATGGCATCTTAAGCGGGGTGATGATCGGGGACCGGCCCCTGGACGTCCTGGCAGGCGCCGGGGCCGGCATAGACAGCATCCTGCTGGACCCGGAAGACCGCTTCCCAGATACGGCCTGCACATGGCGTGTGAGAAGTGCGGAAGAGATCAGGCAGCGGATCTTCCCGTAAGTCCGGGCATGATATGCCTCAAACCGGGAAAAACCCGCAGCGGATTTCCGGATGTTTTCCGTTTGCACCGTAATGCCTCATATGTTTTTCCGGTTTTTTTCAATTGCGAGTATAATGCATACCGCAGGGAGAAATTCCTGACGGTTTCCCTGCATGACCCGGCGCAGAAAACGGGCTTTGCGTTTTCTGTGGATGCGGTACATGAAAGTATAGAAAGTTTAGCTATGAACAGACACACGAAATGGACAGCGGCGGTCCTTATACTTCTGATCTTTTTCACGGAAGCAGCTGCCGACGGGCTTTCCGTGGACCCGGTCATGGAGACTCTGCGGCCGGGCAGACCTGTTCTTCTTGGTTTTGATGTTCCCGTGTCCGGAGAGGCATCCATGTTCTACTGCCTTGAGCCGGAGGGGGAAGCCATCTCCACCGTGGCAGAAAACATGGAGGTCACGGAAGGCCGCAACGGCGTGTGGTGGAACGGTACCTTTGAGGGTACGCCTGCCCCGGAAGGCGAGGGGTATCTTGTCCTGCGCCAGGGAGGGGAAAGCACGGCGACCCCTGTCACCGTAGGACCGCCCTATCCCGCCTTTGATGAAATCCGCCTTACGGATGAGGTGCATACCCCGGACAGTCCCTCGGGGATCTCCATGGATCTTTCCTGCAGCGGACAGGTGCAGCTTACAGTCCGGCAGGAGGAGCGCAGCATGCTTCTGGATCTTGGAGAGATGGAAGAGGGCCTGCATACGGTACCCCTGGAACTGACGGACCTGAAGGACGGGACAGCGGATATCACGGTGCAGCTGACGGACAGTGAGGGCAATACGGTGCTCAGTGAGCAGATGCCCCTTCAGGTCTCCGGCTTTGATGCGCAGCGTGAGGAAGAGACCGTGCTGGCGGAAGCGCTTGGGACGGATGAAGTATATGCCGGGTATGAGGAAGAAGAGGAAATCATCATTGCCCGGATGGACCAGACAATCTACACGCCCAATTACGGAAGCCCCTGGTACGGCACGGACCCGGATGTGAACTACTGGACACTGCCCATGGACATAACCGATGAGGATGCCGTATGGCAGATGCTGATGCGGCCCATAACGGTGGTGGATACCGGAAAAAAGAACGCAGAAAAGACGCAGGTCATCATCCGGGCTGAACCGGATGAGAAAGCCGGGGGCGTGGGTGCGGTCACCTGCGTAACCCAGGGGGTTCATGTCCTGGAGACTCTTGACAACGGCTGGTCCCTGATCGAGTGCTATTCCTCATCCTTCCATGACAGCAAAATCAAGGCATGGAATCTGCTGGTGCAGGGATATGTGCGTACATCCCTGCTCAAAACCTCGGTGCCGGATGACGAGATTGCATTTGTCATCGACAAGCTTACCCAGCGCATGTACATTTTCAGGGACGGACATCTGTTCTCCACCCTGATCGTCTCCACGGGCCTGGCCAATGAACGCCAGCCCTACAACGAGACACGCTCAGGCGAGTTTCTGCTGCAGCTGCCCGCGGTGGGTGAATTCCGTTCGGACAATCTCTACTGCTCCATGGGCATCCGCTTCAATGACGGCGACCTGATCCATGAAGTGCCCCATCAGAAGAACAAGGACGGCTCAAAAAACTATTCCACCACAGAGTACAAACTCGGTTCCCGGGGAAGCCACGGATGCATCCGGGTACAGCGCAGGCTGACGCCGGAGGGGACCAACATGCTGTGGATCTGGAAAAACAAGAAGCCGAACATGAAGCTGGTGATCTGGGAGGACTGGCAGGGAAGACAGATTCCCTATCCTTCCGACGACACGGTGGTTTACTACAATCCTGACGGGGGCGAGTCTTACCACAGCAGCGAGACCTGCTATTCTTCCAAAAATACGGTTTTTTCTCCCATCACCTACGGAGAGATCAACCAGGAAGCGTATTCACACCTGACACGCTGTACATACTGCACGCCACCCATGAGTAAGGCGGAAATTGACGAAATCAACCTCCTGCATGCCCCGGGCGGGGACCATGACCCGATCCTGACGGAAGCGAGGGCAAAGCAGGCGGCTGTGCAATGAGGAACTGACATGAACATAGTGGATTATGTGATTATCGGGATTATAGGGGTCAGCGTGCTGTTTGGCATCTACCGGGGGTTTATCGACTCCGTGCTGAATGTGGGTGGAGCCTTCATCGCGTTTCTGGCATCCTTCATGCTCTACCCGAAGCTGACGGAATTTATCGCCGGCAATGAGGAACTGCAGAGGACACTGCTGAACTACACGGATGCCTCCAGCCGGATTGGCGACCTGGCCACATCCATTACCCAGGTGGGTAATCTGACGGCCAAAGCCATATCGGATATTGTCAGCAAAACCGGACTCCCGGAATCCATGGCAAACCTGCTTCAGAACAATCTCAACGGCCAGATCTACGGGGCGTCTGAGACGGTTTCGGATTATGTCAGCCAGACGGTTCTGGGGGCAAGCACGAATATCATCTGCTTTATTGTGGCTTTCCTGGCCCTGTACCTGGTGATTTCCCTGGTGATCGCCGCCATCCGGGCTATTTTCCGCCTGCCGGTGCTCAAACAGCTGGACGGACTGGTGGGCGGGGTCTTCGGATTCCTGCGCGGAGCCCTGTTTGTCCATATTCTGTTTGCACTTCTGCCACTGGCGCAGACCATGGCGCCCCTGGACAGTGTCAATGAACTGATAGATGCTTCCATCATTGCACCTGTCTTCAATAACGGAGCCCTGCTGACGGCCATCATGAACGGGTCCATCTGAGCAGGGGTACCGGAGGAGTAAGCCTATGAAAAGGAGAGAAAACAAGAGGCTTCCGGAATGCAGGCGGTGCGTCTGTGTGCTGCTTTCCGCCCTGATGCTTCTCCCGGGACCGGGGATGACCCTGGCCAGGGGGGAGGAGATCCTGCCGGAAGAGGCACCTCTGGAAGAGCTGCCGGTGCAGGATACCCTGGTGGAAGAAGCGGCAGAAATTCCTGAAGCCGTTTTTGATACCGTTGTTATAACAGAAGCCCCCACGGAAGCGCCCACGGAGACGCCCACCGCAGCTCCTACGGAAGCGCCCACGGAGGCACCCACCGAAGCGCCTGAACAGACGCCTGCCGCGGCCCCAACGGAAGCGCCTGCGGAGACACCCACCGAAGCGCCCACGGCGGCTCCTACAGAAGCACCTGTACAGACGCCCACAGAGGAACCCTGGGATGAATCCGCCTGCAATCATGCAAACCCCAACTGCCAGCAGGCGCCTGCATGCCAGAGGGAAGGCTGTCCGCATATTCTGGCAGACAGCAACGATCTGGATCTGCCGGTGTGCGAACTGGGCAGATGGCTGCTGGACCGCCAGGATGCCCTGGGACTTGAACAGGTGGAGAACCGCCGGGTGGACCTGTCCTACGGGGATGCCGTGCTGTACCGCAGCGGAAGCTATGTGGTTACAGGAGAAAAGGGAAACCTGAGAGTCAGGGCGGGCAGACGCGTGACGCTGCTTCTGTCTGAAGCTTCCCTTTCGGAAATCCAGCTGGATCAGGGCAGCGCGGTGACGCTTCATACCCGGGGTCAGTGCAGCGCGGAGCAGATCACCTTGGCAGGCGGCAATACCCTGGTGCTGGCAGGATCCGGCGCCGGCAGCGCCGCTTCCATTGTCTGTGCTCCGGACACCGCCAGCCGGATTCAGGTTACCGGCGGAAGCTGGAAGGTCCCCGGAATTGCGGAGAGTACGGGAAAGAGCCTGTATGTGTTCCCTGCGCAGGGGACAGGAAGCGCTGTTAAAGAAGGTGTGATCCTGGATTACACCATGCCTGACGCAGACGGCTCTGCCTACCTTTATCTTGAAGACCCCGGTGCCGGATACACCTGGACAGGTTCCGTGGAAAACGGCTCCCTGGTGATACTGCGCAGCGGGGACGGCCGGAATACGGAGTCGCCGGACCATACGGACGGCCCCACACCGCCTCCGGAGGGGACAGTCACACCGCCGCCGGAATATTCGGCGGAACCTTCACCCACACCGGCGGAAGAGCCGGTGCAGCGCATGATTATCTGCCGTGAAGGCGAGAGATGCGTGGTGGATGATGACCAGACCGGAAATGTATACATCATTACAGCGGATTCTGTGACCCTGGAGCTGCGGGGCGTCACCCTGAACCCTGCGCAGCTGCAGGCAACAGTGCCCTATACCCTTCATGTGACGGAACCCTCCGTGCTCAGGGGTGACGGGATACTGAGCTTTGCCTCCGTTGAGGCGGATGCACAGCTGCAGATCAGCTGTGCTTCAGCGGAAAACCTTACATTTGTCTCCGGCACCATCGTGTTTGAACAGGTGCCGCCCGGATACACTGCGTATCCCGGTTATGCGGCGGCAGAGGGCGCTGTCCGGATTGTGCTGGACGGTGAGGAGATCCCCTGCCTGCGTCTGACAGACGGTACCCTGCTGCTGCCGGCCCTCTCCGAAGGGGAACAGTATATTGCGGTTCCCTCCCAGGACAGTCTCAGCCTGCAGGTTATCCGGGAAGGGCAGACGTTCCCCCAGTCGGTTCTGCATGGCGGATTTGTTCCTCCGGCTCTTGGAAGCATCACCCTGGAAGGAAACGGCGGGGCCACGGAAGGCCAGCTGATTCTAAACGGCCGCACCATGAGCATTGCCTGCTCAAATCTCCAGCTCTACAATCCCGCATGCGTCCTGAAGATGGAAAATACGAATCTGTCAGCGGCTTTCACCGGAGACAACGCCATGACATCCACGGAAACGGTGATCTCCATGACAGGTGAGAACACCCTTTCCCTGACGGCCATGTCAGGACGCCTCCTGCTGCAGCAGCAGGCTTATCTGCCGGGGATGACCCTGAAGGGGAATATCAAACTGGTACCGGAACCCGAACAGGAGCATACGGTGCTGACGGTACTCTCCAGGTCCGGCCAGCCTCTTGCGAACCGGCGTCTGACGGTGAGTATAGGGACACAGACCTATGACTGGATCACCCATTATGACGGAACCCTCTCCCTGTGGGACATCCCCCTGGAAGGCGGACTATCGGCAACAGACGGCCAGGAAACCTACCGGGTGGTGGCAAGGGACAACACACCGCCTCTGGTGATCTCGGATATCTCTGTCCGTGACACCAGTGACGGAGCCATGGAAATCCGGTATGCCTGTGCAGACGCGGCTGTATCCGGTGTCAGCTATATCGTGGCCCAGCAGGAGCGTAATCTGCCGGATACCTATGTGGAACGCGCCGCAATTGCCTACGGGGAAAACGGCGTGGTACGCCTTGAGGGAATCGATGCAGGCATGGTGGTCACCTTCCGTGTCTTTGCAGGCCGCGGGGAAAACCCTGCCCTGAGCGCGGATACCGCCGGTGACTTTACATTCTCTGATCTGCACAGGCATGTGCACCGGGCCGAGTATTCGATTACCGGCAGGCTGAACAGAACCTATACGGGCAAGCCCTACGTGCTGCCCATCGCCCTGCCTGAAGGCGCCGCTGCCACGTATGCAGGGGAAGAACTGGACGAAGACGGACTGCCATGGAAAGTAGGGGATTACACCCTGACCGTGACCATTCCGGAAGGAAATGCCGTGTACTTTGCCGGGAAAGTGCAGGAGCGCTTCAGCATTGAACGGATCCGGGCCATTGTCTGTCCTGAACCCAATCAGGAGAAGATTGAGGGCGAGGAAGATCCGGAATTTGCCTATACAGTGGAGGGTCTGCTGGAAGGCGATGAAGTAACGGGTCAGCTTGTCCGGGAAGAAGGGGAAGACCCCGGCAATTATGCCTTTGATGCGGGCCTGCTTGAGGCAGAAGACTACTACACCCTCATCCTCTCTGAAGATGCCCCTGATTTCACCATACTGCCCGGCTGGGACGAATTTGCGGATATGTCCTATACGGCGGTGCGCACAGGTGAGGAACTGCATCCGGTCAAACAGGAAATTACACGCCCGGACGGGAGAAAACTCAGCGTTACGCTGCAGAGCGGGGATACGCTGAAAATCGGGAACAGTACCATTGGAAGGCTTGTTTTTGATACACAGGCAAATGACAACCGTATTTTCACACCGTCCATGGGATGGGACAGGGAGCGGGAAACCCTTCTTCTGCGCCTGAGGACCGAACCGGTGCTGAATACGGATAACGGGTATGTGACAGACAGCAGCGGGAATGTACTCTGGGGAGGCAGCTGCATGCAGCTGAACTGGCAGAACCTGGAGCATCTGGACCGCATGGGTGTGGACGCCATGAGCCTGATTCATGCCGGGGCATCCCTGACAATCCCTGTAAAGGACCTGCTGTCCTCAGACATGCAGCAGATCGTGCGGGAACACGGATGGACGCTGGCGGAGACCATATACCGGGTCATTGTGATTCCCAACACATCCTATTCCGGGGCCATCGAGGAAAAACGGCCCCTGACCGATGGATGGACCATGGGTGTGTATATGGGGAACGGACGGGAAAACATTGATGTCACGGAATCGGTGGGATCCCTGCTGGCGGCCATTGACCTGGAGCCGGTGGCTGCCCTGATGAACAGTGTGGGCCGCTATGATGAGATGACCTTTGGTGAGCATCTCGGACTGGTGGCCAGTGCGGACCCGGAACAGGTGCTGGAGAGCACGTATGTGCAGCCTGCAACCCCGGATGAGACCGCTGCGTGCAGTTACACGCGGCTGATGTTCAACCACCGCTATCTTATGACAAACCTGAAGAGCAATGACACGCTGTACTGCGTGAATCTGGGGAACTGACGGTTCTCCGGAAACCGGAAAGGACCGGCAGGAATGCCGGCCCTTTTTTTCGGGTGATCGTGCCAGGTACCTGTTTTCAGGCTCAATGCGGATCCGATGCCATGCATTTACATGGTGTGATCCGGCTCCCAGCCGAGAGCCATGTATTTTGCTCTGCGGTTTTCCTTGTCGCTGCGCAGTTCGCGGGAGGCATAGACGGCCACTTCCTCTGCTGCACATCGGGGCACGGCAATGACGCCATCCCCGTCTGCAACGATGACATCCCCGGGGCGGATGGCAACACCGCCCAGGGCTACGGGAATGTCCATCTCACTGAAACGTATCCTTGCCTGATCCATCTTCTGGGAAACAAACCTGCACCATACAGGAACCTTCTGAAGAATGCATTCATCCGAATCACGGATACCGCCGCCGTTGGTGACGATGCCATGGGCTCCCTTTTAAGGCAGGTGAGTGTATTGTCAGATCCCATGAGCCCGACATCCACACCGCTCATATCCAGAACAATGAAGTCACCTTCCTCAATCTTTTCCATCCAGGGATAGGTCGCCACGGTGTTGTAATACGTGTTGCTCCATTCCGTGTAAGCATCTCTGCGGAATAAGGGAGCCGGCCCTTCGTATGGCAGGTAACGTGCGGTTCTGGCAATTCCGCAGGCCCGCGTCCGCCACAGAGGCCGGATGTCCGGCGCAAGGCTGCCGTAATGATGATAGCCGAGCCAGTCCATTCCGTCCCGGACGTCGGCCACACGAAGCGGTGCGTAAAGTTCAAGCAGTTTTCTGTTTTCTTCCTGGGTGTTCATGTCTGTACCTCCTGTGGGCATGTCAGTTTTACGGGGCTAAGCGGACAGACGGAAAGCAGTTTCCGAATGTCTCAGTCAGGCATTGTGATGTTTTCTTCATGGTACTGTGATCTTTGTACGGGTGCTGTGGGTTTGCCGGGAACGGTCTGCGTTCTTTCATTGAGAATTTTCGGCATGGGCGTGGAATGGTGTGCCGGTTTTCCTGATCCCCTGCCGTCTGTATTTTCAGCCTGGCAGATGAGGGCGATTGGTCAGGGACGAAAAGATGACGCAGGCGGGATTCGGAAGGTGTCCGGTTTTCTCACGTAACAGAGCAGAAATGCCCTTCCCTGCAGGTTTTTGCAGAGAAGGGCATTTCATGTACCGGTACCCGGTAAATTGCTTTTCCGTTCAGGGCTCTGACGATCTGCCAGGTACAGAGCTGTATTACGCGGTTTCCTCTGTGACAGAAAAATCAGCGACAGAGAATGGGTACATCATGAGATCGGCTTCAAGGCCATCCAGCCGCAGGCAGACGGGCCTGATTTCACCTGTCCGGTTCATGAGCACGCCTGTCAGGGTGCCATCCGGCTGTTTCCAGGCGGTTGCTTCGATCTCATCTGAATATCTGGTGGCGGCAATGCCAGTCGCGCCCGGGCGGACGGCATGGGAAAAGTGTTCAAAGTACTGGGAAATCAGATGCGGGACCAGATTGTGCTGCGCGGTGTCATACAGGAAGGGGGCCAGGCAGTAATTGCCCACATAGTTCGGCCCGCCCTTTTCATCCAGCAGCAGGTTCCAGTCGATGAAGGCTGAAACACCGTGGTTCAGGTCCCCCATCAGCTCATGGCACAGCAGCTGTGCAGCACTGCGGGCGTCATGGGGATCGAACTTGGAAAACTCAATGCAGCTTTCTGATACGATGAGCTTTTTATCCGGATACAGCTGGCGGCACAGGTCCAGTGCCTCAAAGTGATCTCCGGAATACCAGTGAAAGGCTGCACCGGCTACCATCTGGTCTGTTTCCTCATCCAGAATACTGCGCATCCATTCGTAAACGCGCTCTTTGTTGTGGTCCCAGAGAAAGATCTGAATATCGCTGAGGCCGTGCCTGCCAAGGGCAGGATGCAGGTGACGGATGAGGAAGTCTTTTTCCTCCTGCGGGGTAAAAATGCAGGAATCCCAGGTCTGGACAGCCTTGGGCTCGTTCTGTATGGAAAGGGCCTGCACAAGGTATCCGCGCTTTCTGTACTCGAGAATGTACCGGCAGATATACTCAGCCCATACATCTGCATATTCCGGCAGCAGCTTTCCGCCGTGGTCGCGCCTGCCGCTGGTTTTCATGTATGACGGAGGGGACCAGGGGGTGAGCATCAGGGACAGCTTCCGGCCTGCCGTTTTTTCAGCGTCATCCAGCATGGGCAGGATGGACTGCTCCACGCGGGAGAAGGAAAAGTCACTGAAATCGGGCTTTGATGAAGCTTCATACTGGCCAAGTGAAAAATCACAGCTGTCGATGGGAATGCGGATGAACCGGTAATTCATCCGGTCAGGCCTGAAGTACGCGTCCATAAGCGCCTGCTTCTGCTGCCTGTCCATCTGCGCATAGACGGAGCCTGCCGCCTCTGTGATGGCCCCGCCAAAGCCGTCAAAGGTCTGCCGGGTTACCTCAGGATACAGGTTTATGACCCGGTTTTCCGTTTCGCCGGGACGGAACAGTACGGACTGGCGGAAATGCTGGTCCCATGCCCCGTTTCCATAGGTCATGGAGAGTTGGAGGATCCGGTTCATTTTGAAGTGCCTTTCTTGCGCTCGGCAATCAGCTGTTGTTCCTCTTTGATGTTCTTTTCCACATTCAGAAGCAGCAGTACGACGATGAGGATGGCGTGAGCAAAGATTTCAAATCCCAGGAAGAAAAAGCTGGATACCTGCTGGTGGCTGAAGGCGCCGCCGTCATAGAAGAGATTGAAGAAGGCAACGGCCAGGCCGTTGACAACGGTCAGAATGGTGGAATAGACACTCATGGAGATTCCGTCTGCCCGGAATCCGTTTTTTGCTTCAAGATGGTCCAGGACATCTGCAAACAGAGCCATCATGATGTAAGCACCGGGGATAGAGGAGAAGCCTTTCAGTATCTGACCGATGGTGACGATGATGAAACTGGAAGGAGCCAGCAGACAGACGATGCTGCCGGCAATGGAGACCACGCAGCCCAGCATCACAAAGTTGCGCTTGCCCATTTTGTTGGCCACGGGCCAGGCAAACAGCATGCCGGCTGCCAGCGGGATACCGCCGATTAAGGCGATCAGGGACTGTACGCCCTCGGCAGTCATTTCCATACCGAAAACAGTGGCCGAGGGGAAGAAATCGTTGCAGAAAATGTTGAAGACATAGCCGCCCTTGAACATGACACCGGCCTGGTACAGGAAGTAGAAGATCATGATGATCCACCAGTACCTGTCACTGGCGGCTGCCTTCAGCTGCTCCAGGGCAGAGATGGTCCGGGTATTCTCCTGCACAGTGCCATCCGGAATATCCTCCTCGGTAATACGCTCCCGGGTAAACAGATACTCCAGAAGACATCCGATGAAGGCGGCCGACGCAAACAGGATCATGACCAGCTGCCAGCGGTTCTGTACCACAAGGTTGCCTTCTCCCAGTGCTTCCCCGGCTTTGATCCAGCTGAGGATGGCAGGCATCAGGATGCTGGAGATAAGGCCGTTGCCGGCCACGGCGGGAATGTTGGCCACCACGGACAGTTTGCCCCGCTGCTGCAGATCGCGGGTGGAAAGGGAGACCATCAGGTAATGTGAATTGGAATAGATGGGATTGGCGATGGCTGCGAACAGATTATAGGTGACGGCCATCCAGACCATCCGGAACCCGAGGCTGAAATAGGGCATCACGAACATGACGATGCCTGAAATCAGAAGCAGAGGCCCTGCTGTCAGGATGAACGGGCGTGCCTTGCCCTGACGGGTCTTTGTCCTGCCAAGAACAATACCGACAATGATATTGGACAGTGCCATGGGGATAATACTGATCAGGGGCAGGAGCACCAGAAAATTGCCCTGAGCCACCACATCGTCATAGGTCCGGTAGAAGGTCAGGTAATAGGTGGCGACGACACTTGTCATGGCCAGCACGAGAAGCGGGCCGAGGAAATAGCCGAAGATCATTTCAGGCAGGGTGACCTTCTTTTTGTCGGTACGGGAATTCAGAACCGGAAGATCCCAGATGCTTTTTTTGCTCATTTCACGAAGTCCCCTTTTTGCAGCCACTTGTTCTTCAGGCACCGGCTCAGGTCCCAGCTCTCTTTCCAGCTCTCGTCAGTTGGGGTTTCACGGTCGCGCAGCAGATGATAGTTCCAGTAGAACCAGCCGGCTGTTTCGCGCCAGGCATTCA
Organism: uncultured Clostridia bacterium; assembly: GCA_946627565.1. Lineage (GTDB taxonomy): Bacteria > Bacillota > Clostridia > Christensenellales > Aristaeellaceae > UBA2943. The sequence goes on along the minus strand of CAMOVR010000012.1, from coordinate 1,113 downwards.
GTTCCATGGCAGCGATTTCCCGGTACCTGGCTGTCTGCTTTTCTGTCCTCTCCTGCTGAGACATGACGGACTGGGGCATGTTGTTGGCATACTTGTTGCAGATGCACCATTCTCCCACGATCACCGGGATATCCTTCTGGGCTTTGCGCACCTGGTGCATGCAGGCATTCAGATAGATCCTGTATACCCAGGGCCTGGCGATGGGCACGAAGTTTTCCATGGCAAAGATGTAGATGTGTGTGTCCAGTGCGACGTTTTTGAAACCTGACTGACGGAAAAAACGGTTCCATGCTGTGCACCGGAAGCCATCATGGAATACGACGGTCTTATCTTCGGGAAGATATTTACGGATCCGCTGGTAAGCCCGGGTATAGAAGTCACGGAGAAAGCTGAGCGGTACATAACCGGACCCGCGGGCTTCCTCCTTGTCCTCAGCCTTACCGGTGGAAGGCGCTGTTACATAGACAATCCAGCTGATGGGCTCATTGAGGACTTCAATGCCGTACAGGCCAGGCCGTGTGCCGTACCTCTGGGCCAGTCTCTCCAGTACGGTCAGGGCAAATTCGACTTCGTCGGGATATTTGCACCATTTGCAGACGCCGGTGATGCCGCCGTTGTCGTATCCGTTCTGGCTGTGGGGCACAGTATGCAGATCCAAAAGTACCTTCAGGCCATACTTTTCTGCCCAGTCCATGGCTTTATCCACATATTCAATGCAGCCGGAAAAGGGCGGACGGTCACCGAATACGAAGTAGGGTACAGGCAGGCGGACTGTATTCAGCCCATTTTCTGCAATGAACTGAAAATCCTGTTCTGTCACATAACTGTCCCGGTGCTCTTTCATCAGTACAGCAAGCTGGTCCGGCTTCATTTTGCGGTTCAGCCAGGTTTCATCCTCTGTTCCGGAAGATGCAAAGATACCGGGGCTCATCCATTTTTCAAGGACCAGCCAGTTACCAAGATTTGTTCCGAGTATTTTCTCCATTACGCTTCCCTCTTCCATGCCCATCCTCCGGGATCTGACTTCCGGAGGATGGGCATTCAGATTTCATCAGTGTTCAGACGTGGCAGCGGCACCGAAGGTGTCTGCCGGGATGGTGTAGTCGCCGGTGA
>CAMOVR010000011.1 GCA_946627565.1 uncultured Clostridia bacterium | reverse complement strand
TATAACGCGCGTTATGATACGCCTGTTTTTCAGTTTTGTCAATCCGGGTGAAAACAGCATCTGAAAATACCCCGTCATGTTCGTGCACAGTGTGAGCCCCATTGCCCGGTCTTATGCAGGTAATGTTTCCCAGATACGACAATGGCCGCTGGTATGTTCTTAATTAAACATACCAGCGGCTGCTTTGTTTACAGCGTATTGATGCCTTTTCCGATTTTGTCTGATACTGTTTTACGGAAGCCCCCGTCCGGGCGTTTTCTGTCCGGACGGCGTGTATCGTATGCCGCCGGATCCGTTACATGTTCTCTTTCATGGGGATGCGGATCACATAATCCGGTTTTCTCGGCAGGTACCTGATGCGGACCGGTGCCCCTTCATACAGGTCAAAGTCCCAGGCCTTCCGGCCAATGGTATGGTCCATAGCCTTTCCGCTGGCCAGCTGGGCCTCCACCGTCTGCCCGTCCTGTGTCTGATAGGTCACAAACCAGGTGCTGGTGGTGGTGATGTGGCCGTCTTCGTCCTCCGACTCATCCACCCGCTCCCTGGAAACCACGGCATCCGTATCGATCCCGTCCTTTTTGATTTCATTTACCCGCCAGGCGGTGTACAGGATGGCACCAAGAATCGCTGCCAAGATGACACCCAGTATCACATACTGCATATTCTGTTTCCTCCGTTTCTGTTCTTTTGCACGTTTTAGTTTCCCGTACCGTTTTCCTGCTTTTTCTGCCTCAGTCTTTTCCCGTCCGCATGGAAGGAAAGGTACTCCCCGGAGGGATAGGCATATTCTCCCCTGTAATTGGAGGCGTTGTATGCCGGGAACTTCAGGGGATGATACCCTTTGTCCTCACAGGGTTCTGCCTGTGTATAGATATACATGGCGTGATAGTCCCAGCAGATCAGCTCATCCCTGCCGTCCCCGGTCAGGTCCATGGCTTCCGTGCACAGCACCGGGTGCCCGTCATCCGGGAAAGCCACGGCCCGTACCCCGTCACCGTTTAAAAGACCGCCCTTTTCGGGATCCGCATTGGTGAGGATCAGTTCCCGGCCCGTCCCGTCCCAGTTCACCGGGGCCACAATGTTCCCGTTCATGTCATTCTGCATTTCCCATATGGGGTTCCCGTCGCAGTCATACAGGAAGATGCAGCCCGCATGGCCCCAGAAATTGGTGACGGCGATCTCAAGACCCGGGCGCTCCGGACAGTAATTGGCCACCGAAACCCTCTGGGCATGGCCGATCAGGTCCCTGGCCACGATGTTCCCGTAAAAGTCCCCGATAAAGAAGCCCTGGGTGCCGGAAACACAGGCAAAGTATCCTTCCGGGTCCCCGCTCTTCCATCTTCCCGCCACAATCTCATCCGTATGGTCCTCCGTGATGGGATAGGCCCACAGTTCCGTTCCGTCCGAGTCCAGCAGCCGGTATCCCACCAGCAGCTCGTCCCTGCCGTCACCGTCCACATCCACGGGAAGGGGGCAGTGGCCGGTGTTGGTAGGGCTTTTGTAGTGCCACATAACCTCCAGCCTGTCATTCAATGCCCAGATCCTGCAGTACCTGTCCTTGATCAGGATATCCGAGGGCTTATCCAGGCCCCTGAAATTGCAGATCCGGATGCCGTCCGGGTTCAGGCGGGCAAAGGCATAGGTGTTGTAGGGCGCCCCGATGAGCCCTTCGTCCTCCTCATCCGCAATGGGGGTTTTCACGGCCCGTTTGATTTCCCCGGTGCGCCCGTCCAGGATCCGGATCTCAAAGTCCCAGCCGCAGATGACCTCGTCCACCCCGTCGTGATCGATGTCGTAGACCTGAAAGGGCATGTCCGCGGATACCTTGCCAAGTTTTTCCGTGTTGTCCGACGGTTCACCCAGCTGCCAGAGCACCCGGCCCTCCAGGTCCATGGCAGTAAGACATGAAATAAACCCATAAGCGTCCCGGCTCACCCGCTTCTGCATCTGGGCCAGCACCACCTGCCAGGTCCCGTCCCCCTTCAGGTGCCCGAAGCGGACCTGACGGCTGGTGCCGAAGTTTTTCAGATCGATTTTTTTAAGCAGCTTCATGGGCGCGTGCTTTGCCATTTCGTCTGCTTCTTTCTTTTTATCGGCTTCCTTTGCAGCTTGGATCTCTCTTACGGTCTTTTCTTCCGCCGTGACGGAAAAATCCGTGAAACGGGTGGGACAGTCCGCCGTGATGCCCGCCTTGCCGCCCCGCAGGGCCAGGGGGCTGCAGACTTCCATGATCTTTTCCCCGTTTACAAAAACCAGTATCTGCTCTCCTTCCGTGCGGATCCGGACGCTGTATGTGTCATCCGGATCTGTGACATACGCCGTTTCACACAGCACTTCCACTTCTTCCTTGTGCCGGTATGCCAGCCTTGCCCTGTTCCTGCCCTCAAAGGAGAACACCAGGGTGTCCATGGAGGTGTTCAGGCAGAAAACCAGGCCTGCCATGCCCTTCAGGGAGAGCCTGCGGATGCCTGCGCACACGTCATAGTCCCGCCAGTATTTCTCCCCGCACTCCAGAGTGGGAAAAATTCTGTGGGGATGGTTCTTCTCCACCCGCATGCATTCCATGCTGTGTTTCCCGTCCTGCTCGGTGATCAGCCAGGTGGGACCGGTCCCGTTCCAGGTATAGTTGCACACCTGGTCAAGCCATATCCCATGGTTTCCTTTTTCCACCACGTACTGGTATTCCCCCATGGCGGAATGGTCCGGATCATATGGAAACTCCCCGATGGGGAATCCCCTGAAACCATCCTGTGCCAGGACGAAAGGCCTGTTCATCATATGTGTTCTCCCCTTTCTGTGTATGGTACCTGCATCTCCCCGTCAGGGGGTCAGAATAACGTTATTGTTTTCATCCCCCGCCATCTCCTCCAGCTGGCTGTACAGCGGAAAGCGTCCTGAGAGGCGGGCATAGGGTGACTTTCTTGCCAGGAAGAGATACTGGGGCTGGCCTTCATAAACCGAAAGGGCCGCCAAAGTGCCTGCCCAGGCCAACGGAGACTTTCGTCCCCTGTCCTGATGCCTTCATGATATGTTTAAGAAGCTCTTTTGCGGTAAGGCAGAGGTTAAGCGTCTTTCCATCTTCCATGTTCAGTGTTCTCAGATACGCCTTAAGCTCTGCCAGAACCGTCTCAATCCCCTGCTCCGTCAACGCAGATTCTCTGTATTTCAGTGCCATGTGCTCTCTCAAATCCGTTCTTCCTTAAGCCCCTTATCTTCCGCAGCCATTTTCAGTCAGGAAACAGACGCTTTCCAGGAGCTGCCGGCATTATACCAATGCAGGGGAAAACCTGCCATATGGAAATTGCATGGCCAAAAAAGAAGCCGCCACCCTGCGGCAGCGGCTTCCCTTATGCGGTTTCAGGTTTTTCCGTCACAGAACCTTACTGGTTCAGTTCCTTCAGGATCTCGTCTCCGTCCACGCTGTTCCAGAAGTTCATGTAGTTGTTCATGCCTTCCTCGATGGTCACAGAGCCCAGGACGATCTGGGAGATGACTTCCTTCCAGGCACTGGTGATGGAAGCGGCATTCTCGTCATACAGTTCGGACTTGCCGGCGGGGATCATCTGCTTGGGTCCGCGCAGTTCCATGCCCTTGTCGATGATCTGCCTCTGGAGTTCCAGAGCCTTCTTCATTTCCTCGCCCGGCTGATAGGGCAGAGAGGAGAAATCGGGGATGAAGGAGTCGGTGATGTAGTTGTATTTGATGGCATAGCCGGAGTTGGTGGCCTTTTCCGTGGCAACGGCAATGCCGTCCTGGATGGTGTAGTGTACACCTTCCACACCGGTGTTGTAGAAGCCTGCATGGATGGCAGGATCCGTTACCAGCTTCTCAATCACCTTGAGGGCTGCTTCGGGATTCTTGCATTCAGAGGAAATGCACCATGCGGTCTGGATAGACTCGTTCAGGCCGCCGCCCTGTCCGTCAGGACCGGTGAGCAGGTAGATGGGCTGGACGTCGGAATAGGCGCCGGCAGCCTGGGACTGGGAGATGTAGTTGGAATAGTTGGCCACGTAGTCAATGTCAGCGGCAGCCTTGCCGGTGTAGACATATTCACGCATGGTGTTGTTCTCGGTGGTGATGAATTCCTGATCCATCACGCCGCTGGTGTACAGTTCACGCAGGTAGGCCAGACCGTCCAGCATGGCGGGTTCCTGCATGCCGTCCACATACTTGCCTTCACTGTTGAGGTAGATGCCGGCATAGGCGCCGAAGGAATTGAGGAAATACTGGAAGTTGTCAATCCACTTGGGGAAGGAGAAGGGAATGATGCCGGTATCCTTGAGCTTGCCCATCTCGGTCAGGAATTCTGCCGTGGTGGGGGTCTCGCTCAGCTGGATGCCGTACTGTTCCTTGATGTCCTTGCGCAGGAAGATGCACTTGACACGGGGATAGTAGTAGGGAATGCAGTAGATGTTCCCGTCAATGGCCAGAGCGGTAAAGTAGGACTGGTCCAGAGCGGAGAGGGCCTCGGAGGAGGCGATCAGGTCATTGAGCACCATGGGCTGTTCCCGGGCCACATAGTTGGGCAGACGGGTCATGGCCTGGGAGATGGCAAAGATGTCCGGGATGTCGCCGCCGGCCATCATGGTCTCCAGCTTGTCGTTGTAGGACCCGATGGGCGGAATGATGGCTTCCAGGTCCACACCGCAGGCTTCTTCCAGCATCTTGGTCACGGCTTCCTGAAGTTCAGGATCCGTGCTGATGCCGAAGGTGTTGTCCGGAGAGCAGATGGTGAGCTTTACCGCATCATCCGCCATGGCCGGCACGATTGACAGGCAGGAGAGCACAAGGCTCAGCGCCAGCACCAGAGAAACGAGTCGCATAAGTTTCATAGGGGACCTCCTTTTCAATCTATGCGCAGGCGGCTTTACCGCCGCGTAGACATTATTCCTTCACGCCACCCAGCATAAGGCCGGAGACAAAGTGGCGCTGCACAAAAGGATAGATGATCATGACCGGCAGCATGCCAAGTACCATGACGGCCATCTTCGTGTTGTCATAGACGATGTTGCCCTCCCCCAGGGATCCGTCGGACTGATAGATCAGGGCCCGCAGCATGACCTGCAGGGTATAGCGGGAGGAGTTGTTGATAAACATCACCGCTTCGGTGTAGCGGTTCCAGAAGGAGACAAAGTAGAAGAGGGTCACCGCCGCCAGAATCGGGACGGACATGGGTATGACAATGCGCACCAGGGCCAGAAGATCGTTGCACCCGTCCAGCCAGGCCGATTCCACGAAGGATTCGGGAATGGACATCATGAAGTTCTTGACAATGATCAGGTTAAATGTGGACAGGGCAAAAGGCAGAATCAGGGACCAGAGGTTGTCGATGAGCCCCAGGGTCCGGATGAGTACGTACAGCGGCATGATGCCGGCATCAAAAACCAGGGTCAGGCTGATGAGCTTCATGAACACGCCCCTGCCGATGAGCCTGCGCTGTGCCAGGGCAAAGCCGCAGGGCACGGTGATGAGCATGGCCACCAGGGTGCCGATGCCGGCCACATACAGGGAATTCCAGAAGCCCCGCATGTAGCCGCTGTTGAAAACCCGCATGTAACTTTTGAAGGTGAAGGATCTCGGGATCAGGAGATAGACTCCGCCCATGACATCCTTATCCTCCGCCAGGGAGGTAACCAGAACATTCCAGATCGGAATCACCACCAGCACGCATACCAGGGTCAGAAAGATCACATTGAAGATCCTGAACGCGATGCGGGCGCCGGACTGCCGGATTGCATTTTTATGGTTCACTGCCATCATGGCCTGCTACCTCCTTTCACAGAATCGAGTCTTCGAGGAAATGCTTGCTGATCCAGTTGGTGCCCATCACGAGGCAGAGACTGACCACGCCCACAAACAGGGACACCGCCGTGCCAAAGCCCAGGTTGCCCGTCAGGATGCCCTCCCTGTAGGAATAGGTCTGCAGCACGTCGCTGACAGAGTAGACCGAGGCGTTGTACATGACCATGACCTGGTCAAAGATCATGAGCACGTGGGACAGGTTCAGCAGAAGCATGGTGACGATGGTGGGCCGGATGGTGGGCAGCGTGATGTACAGCACCTGCCGGAACCTGCCGCATCCGTCAATCTCCGCCGCCTCATACAGCTGGGGATCCACGGTGGACAGGGTGGCCACATAGATCACGGCACCGTAGCCCATCTGTTTCCATATGTAGGAGACAATGAGCACTTTTCTGAACCACTTCACGTCCGACATGAAGTATATGCTTTCCATCCCAAGGTTTTTCAGGATCTGGTTGACAATGCCGCTGGAGGGGGAAAGCAGGTTGACGAAGATGGTGCCCACCACCACCCAGGAGAAGAAGTAGGGAATGTAGATCAGGAACTGTACCATGCGCTTGGAATGCACGGAACCCAGCTCGTTGATCAGAAGGGCGATTAAGATGGGGAAAGGAAAATAGAAGACAATGTTGTACAGGCTGATCAACAGGGTGTTGCGCAGGGCATTGAAAAAGGAAGCGGACCTGAACAGCCTTTCAAAATTCCTCAGGCCCACAAAGGATACGGTTTTGCGGAACCCGTAATTGGTAAAGGAAAGCGTCAGGCCGGCATAGGTTGCATACTTGAAGACGATGAACCAGATCAGCCCGGGCAGAAGCATCAGCAGCAGCCACCGCTGTTTCCAGATTCTCTTCCCTAGGGTTCCTTTTCGTAAACTTGTCACGGATACACCTGCTCTCTTGGGACTTGATGTGAATAAGTATGTTGCCTGATTTGAACTTTATATCAGTATATCGAAATCCGCGCGGACATGCAAGGTTTTTCCGGCTCTGCTTCATGTTTTGACACTGTAAGACATATTACTGAGACCATATGACAGTTTCTGCTTTTCCATTTATCCGGTATAATACGCTGGCCCGGGCCTTAGATTTCCCGGGCAGAAGGAGCAATACCATGTCTTCATCCATTCTGGACTCTCTGACCCGGGAGCAGCGTCAGGCCCTGGATATGCAGATGCAGGAGCGCGGACGGGCTGAAAAGCGCATGAAAGTGGAACTGTACCGTCACCTGAACAGGTTTGTCCGGCCCCATCAGATCCTCTTTGCAGGCTCAAGCCTCATGGAGATGTTCCCCATATACGAGTTTCTCCTGGACCGTCAGCTCCCGTATACCATCTACAACCGGGGCATCGGGGGCTTTACCACCTTTGAGCTTCTGGAAAACATGGATGTGTGCATCTATGACCTGAAGCCCGACTATATCTATATCAATATCGGCACCAATGACCTGAACCTGCCGGACTATACCCTGGAAGGGCTGATCGGCAGATACCGGACCATCCTTAATGGAATCCAGGAGAGGCTCCCCCACTGCCGTATCTTTATGCTCGCCTACTATCCCGTCAATCCGGAAGCAGCCACGGATCCCGGCATGAAAAGCGCCCTTGAAGTCAGAAGCAATGCCCGGATTCTTGAAGCCAGCAATGCAGTAAGGAAACTGGCGGAGGAAACCGGGGCTGCCTTCCTTGACCTGAATAAGGGCATTACGGATCAGCAGGGACGGCTTAAGCAAGAATACACCATCGAGGGCATGCATATGTATGCGGACGGCTATATGCCCGTCCTGGAGGCCCTGCTCCCGTATCTTCCCAATACGGATACGAATACGGAGGCGAAAGGCGTATGATCCTGATTCTTGTGAAACAGATCCTGCAGATGTTCCTGCTCTCCGGCATAGGCTTTCTTCTTTACCGCTCCGGGAAGATATCCCGGGACGGGAGCCAGGCCCTTGGGAACATCCTGATCTACGTTTCCCTGCCCTCGGTGATCATAAACGGCTTTCTCATAGAAAGAACGGCGGAGCATATGCAGGGCATCCTCATCTCCGCCCTGGCTGCCTTCATGCTGCTGCTCCTTTCCATGGCGGTCTCCCGCCTCGTCTCCCGCAAGGACAGCATTGCGGCCTTTGCAGGGGCCTTTTCCAACCCGGGTTTCTTTGCCATTCCCCTGATTCTCGCCTCCACCGGCCAGTCCTCCGTCTTCTACGCTGCCTGCTTTATCGCCTTCCTCAATATCGGCCAGTGGACCTACGGCGTTTCCCTGCTCACCGGACAGCCCCTTATGAAAGGCCTGTCCCTGAAAAAGCTCATCCGGGCCCCCTTTGTCATCGCCATGCTGACGGGCCTTGTGCTCTTTTTCACCCAGCTTCCCCTGCCGGACCTGGCAACAGGCCTGCTTGACACCGTATCCGGCCTGAATACGCCCCTGGCCATGTTTACCGTGGGCGTCTATCTTGCCCAGACCGACATAAAGCATATGTTCACAAGGCTCTCCCTTTACAAGACCGCCCTGGTGCGCAACCTTCTTATTCCCGTACTCTCCCTTTTCCTCCTGGCCCTGCTGCCCGCTTCCCTTTCCACCCTCCGCTCCGTGCTCCTGCTGTGCGCCGCAGCCCCCACCGGGTCCAATGTGGCTGTCTATGCCCAGCTGCATGACGCGGACTACCCCTATGCCGTGGAAACCGTGGTCATATCCACCCTGCTGTCCATCCTCACCATCCCGGCGGTGGTGTATCTGTCCGGTCTCATCTGGTCCTGAGTACCATGGCAAAAGGCACAGACAATGCTGTCTGTGCCCTTTGCCTTATGCTTCTTCCCCTGTCTCAAGGTACTTTACATCCTGCTGTGTCAGTTTCTGTCCGGATGCAGCCAGGTTCTGTGCAATCCTGTCCGGGGATGAGGTGCTCACCACAGCGTAGACATCCATGCCTGTGCTGAAGATGTAGCGCATGGCGATGCCGGGTACCGTGTCCCCGTAACGCTCTGCCAGGATCTCCGCCCGCCTGAGCCTTTCCATGTTTTCCGGATACAGATAGCCCTTCCTGGCAAAGGAATCCAGGACCTGCCTGGCCCCCTTCTCATCCCCTGCCTTAAAGCGGCCGCTGAAAAACCCGCGACCCAGGCTGGAATAGGCAATCACCGGCATGCTGTGCTCCCGGTACCATGCCCTGGCGTCCTCATGCTCCGGACCTGAGATGGTGACGCAGCCGCCGCCCCACAGGTCCTTCATCTGCCTGGCCAGGCCGAAGTTGGGGCTGGATACGGAAAAGCCCTGCAGGCCGTGGGATGCAGCATACCTGTTGGCTTCCTCAATGCGGCTGTGGGTCCAGTTGGAAACACCGAAGATACGGATCTTTCCTTCCTCCCTGGCCTCATTGAGGGTGTCAATGAATTCCCCCACCGGGGTCTTCGGGTCGTCCCTGTGCAGAAGATAGATGTCGATGACATCTGTCCGCAGGGCCTCCAGGCTGGTGCTCAGCTGATCCCGTATCACCTTCCGGTTTACCTTGACAATGCCAAGACGGATGTCCCCACACTTGCTCAGCACCACCACGCTGTCCCGGTTGCCTCTCTTTTCCATCCATTTGCCCAGGGCATATTCCGCCTTCCCGTAACTGCGGGCCGTGTCAAAGGCATTGATGCCCTTTTCCGCCACCTGATCCAGCAGCTCCGGCGCCCGGTCTTCGTCCTTCATCATGGTCTCCATGGCAGTGCCAAAGAAGATCCTGGATATGTCCCGGTCAAGACCCGGTATCCGTCCGTATACGCTCTCCTGCATGCTTTTTACCTGCCTTTTCTGTATTTTCCTTTCAGTCCCGGGGGAATGTGCCATGCCTTGTAAGAAACCGCCTGTCCTGAAACTCCTGATCCTTCTCTGTACCGCCTATGCCATGTTGCGCATGTGGCACTGGAAGATCGGGTTTACCTATTTCACGCAGCTGTCAAACCTGTTTGCCGCGGGAGCGGTTCTCTTTCAGCTTGTGCGGCGAGGCAGCCCGCGGGCTTTTCTGGTAAAATACGCTGCCGCCGTCTCCATCTTCATCACGTTCCTGGTGTTTCTCCTGGTTCTGGCGCCGGCTGTCCCGGGCGGGCTTCTGGCCGCCTACCGCCAGGACCACTGGGCCAGCCTGTGCATGCACGGCATCACGCCCTGCATCACCATAGCGGATTTTCTTAAAAACGATGTGAAGGCGTTCCGGGGCGTTTTAACAAAGCGCCACATTTTCCTTTCTTTGCTGCCGTCCCTTGTCTATTACGGTTTTGTCCTGGTGCTCCGCTTTTCCGGTGTCAGGTGGGCCGGCATGACAGCCCCGTACTTTTTTCTGAACGATAGCGCGCCCGCCGGTTGGTTTGGCTGGATGCCGGAGACGGCGGGCCCGTATTCCTCCGGCGCAGGCGTGGTGTACGCCCTGCTTCTTATGCTCGTCCTGTTCCTTCTGGCGGGCTGGCTCCTTCAGCTGGCAGCGGCCTGCGTGAGCCGGTATCACACCCGGGATGAGGCGTAATCCTGTTTCAGAAGTTCCACAATATCCCGGCCGATATGGCCGTCCCTTCGCATCATGCGGGCAAGCTCTGCCCGCTTTTCCTTTTTGGGATCCTTTCCTTCCCTGAGCATGTTCAGGGTTTTGCGGATCTCCTCCATGTCATGTACGATGTACATGCCGTCAAGAAAATCAACAATAGCGAATTTCGGATCGTCGGAGGTGGAATCCATGGCATGGGTGGGGCAGTACAGGATGGGATGGCCTGTGAGCATATAGTCCATGAGCATGGAGGACACATCCGTGATGAGGACATCTGAGCTCCACATCAGGTCATAGTAGGTGCTGGTCAGGTCCAGGGCCGTATTGTCCCCGTCCCGGTAGGCGTTTACGCACGCTTCCCATTCTTCCTCCGTGATAAGCCCGTCCCGGATGAAGGCTTCCCTTGCCAGAGGATGGGGCCGGAACACCAGGTCCACACTCTTGTCTTCCCCTGTCCATTTCAGGAAGGCATCCTTGTAGGTGAGAAAGCTGCTGCCCCCGATTTTGGGATCCATGTTCCATCTGGGGGTCCAGATGACCCGCTGTATGGCAGATGAACGCTTTCTCGGCCACAGGGGGCTTTCCAGGTTCTCCCCGTCCTTATTCAGGTCAAACTTGGGAAAACCCGTGCAGAATACCTTCTGGTCCCCGCTTTTCACCGTGGGACCCAGTTTTTTCGTGACATAATCCGCAGAATGCTGTTTCTCACAGAAGATCAGGTGCAGGTTCCGGATGAAATGGGTGTTGTACATCAGGCGGTAATCATCCAGAAGGGGGGATGAATAGGGCACGAAGCACACCTGCATGATTTTCCGCAGACTGGAGGCCTTGTAGGGTCTGGGGAGATAGGTATCGTAGGGTCTGGGAATAAATATGTAGTCAAGGTCCAGACTTTCAGGATCCTTCCATTGTTTTGTGTCCGGATCATACAGCCTTACGCAGGCATCCCCGTACTTTTTCTCCCCGAAATCATATACGCTTTTCCACTCTATGTCCGTGATCTTCACATAGTATGCAAAGGTCACCTCGGGCATAAGCAGGATCACGCTTTCCACATCCGGGTCCTCTTTTGACGCCAGATACACCGGCTCCAGCACGGCCCAGCTGTTGGGCACCTGGATCATGAAACCCACCCGGAGCCTGTCTTTCTTAGGCCTGGACTGGATCTTTTTCTGGCTTTTCCGGAAAGACGGGATATTCAGGTAGTGGACCAGGCGGCCCTTTTCAAAAACCACCGTTTTCGCGGCAGAAAGGAACTGTTCTACCCATTTCATGCGACTGCATCCCTTTCTTTTCCCCGAAGGACACCGTACATAATCCCAAGCAGCAGGACATCCAGCACGCACAGGGCCCCGATGCTTGCCAGGATGGCGCCCATCATCTCCATGCTCCGGACCAGGGGTGCGGCCAGAAGGAACACGGCCAGGGCAGATACGGCATATGCCCCCAGCAGCCACTTCTGCCTGCGTGTCACGGCAATCATGTCATAGAGGAAATTGTTGACGGCATTGAGGCCGCCGTAGACCATTACCAGAAGCAGCACGGTTTTGTCCGCGGATATGTCCACACCGTAGAGCAGGTTCAGGAACGGTACACCCAGCAGCCAGGCGCCCCCGATTCCAAGAAGGGTCACGCCCATGATGCCCAGGAGCATCTTCAGGATGTTGCCCCGGAATGTCCCGTACGACCCGTCATTCCACAGTCTTGCCATGGGGGTCAGCATGGGCCGCAGCACAAACTGGCTGAACAGGTTGATGACAAAGGCCGGCATGAACAGAATGCTGTAGCGGTTCTGCACCACGTCGGAGCAATATTCGTCAATGGCGTACTTGGGGGCGTTGCTGATGTAGAGCATGACAAAGACCGAAACAAACAGGGGAAAGCAGCTCACCACGATCTCCCGGGCATGGGAAAAGGACCAGCTGACTGGCACATCGTCAAACTTGCGCCATTTGGAAAGGTTATAGGTCAGAAGGACGGTCAGGCTGGTCAGCACCATAAGGATGCCCGCCGTTTCCAGATTCCGGGTGATCAGCAGGGTCAGGGTAAACACCACCAGCACGGATGCCACCCGGACGGTGGAAACCATGCCGGAATATGCGATGCGTCCGTGCTGCTGGAACATGGATGCAAACAGGTCATAGAAGCCGTCCAGCATCTTATAGACGCACATGTACATCATGAAGCGCCTCTTCATGGGATCGCCGGACATGGTCAGCACGTAGGCAAGACAGATGATCATCATCAGGATGCTGGAGACAACCCTGAGGGAGAAATAATCCGCAAAGCGGTATTTCTGATTCACATCCGTGGAATGGATGGGCCGCACTTCCAGTGTGCCCAGGTAGTACATCATCTGGGCATGGGAAAAGGAGAGGGTGAAGATCCCGCCCCCGCTCTCTCCTATGGTCCGGTTCACCACGATCAGCAGCACCAGGTTGAGTGCCGACTCAAAAATGCTGCCGATCATGTTCCAGATATAATTCTGTTTCTGCTGTTCCATCTGTCTCAGACTCCCGCGGTTCCGTAGCGGTTGATGACGTCGATGACATAGGCCACTTCATCGTCCCTCAGTTCCGGATACATGGGCAGGGACACACAGCACCTGGCATGCTTTTCCGCCACAGGCAGGTCCCCTTCCCTGTATCCCAGGAAGCTGTAGGCCTTCTGAAGATGGCAGGGAATCGGATAATGGATGCCGGCGGTGACGCCGTTTTCTTCAATCCACGCCATGAAACGGTCCCGGTCATCCACTTCGGCTGCCATGATGTGATAGACCGAATCGCTGAAGTCCGGCTGTTTCTGCAGGCGGATCCGGGGGTTGTGAAGCCCCTGCTGGTACATGGCTGCAATTTCCTTTCTCCTGGCATTCCAGCCGTCCAGGCACTTCAGCTTGCAGGACAGGACGGCGCCCTGGATGCCCTCAAGGCGCATGTTGTAGCCGAGTTCATCGTGATAGTACCGCTTTTCAGCCCCGTGGTTTTTCAGGATCTGGATCTTCCGGATCACCTCGGGATCCTGGGACGTCACAGCGCCGCCTTCCCCGAAGGCCCCCAGATTCTTGCCCGGATAGAAGCTGAAGCAGCCGGCCTTTGTCCTCACGCCCACCTTCTGTCCCTTGTAGCGGGCACCGTGGGCCTGGGCACAGTCCTCAAGGACCATAAGGCCATGGCGGTCCGCCACTGCCTGAACCGCGTCAATGTCAAAGGGCTGGCCGTAGAGATGGACGCCCACAATGGCCTTTGTCTTCTCTGTGATGCGCTTTTCGGCATCTACGGGATCGATCTCCCATGTTTCCGGGTCGATATCCGCAAAGACCGGCACCGCCCCGTTGTAGCTTACGCCCCAGGCGGTGGCGATGAATGTGTCTGCCGGTACAATGACCTCATCCCCGGGCCCTATGCCCAGTACCTTCATGGCCAGGAACAGCGCATGGGTGCCGTTGCTGACCGCTGCGGCTCCCTGTGCCCCGATATAGGCGGCAAAGTCCTTTTCAAACTGTGCTTCATACTTTCCGCCTGAAAAGGCTGTCTCTTCACAGACACGGCGCACCGCGTCCATCCATTCATCCCGGTGTGCGTCAAACTGCCGGGTAAGGTTCATCCATTCGATTTTTTCCATACTGTGTTTTCAGATTCCTTTCCATGCTGTGGGTAATCAGGGATCAGATGCCCAGGGTAACCACCTGGCGGGTCTGGTCGGAGAGCTTGATGGCATCGATGATCTTCATGTCCCTGACAATTTCCCCGTGGGTCACAAAGGGCGTTTCATCCCCCTGCACGGAGGCCACCAGGTTCCTGTAGAAGGTCAGGGGCTCTTCCTCAATCACGGGCAGCTCCAGCTTTTCAATCATCTCAGGGGCCAGGGGTGCCATGGTCCTGCTGGGGCCAAGATTGCTCTTGAAATACACGCTGTCAAAGCCGTATACCTTTTCCCGGATCCTGGCCATGGTGCCGCTGAGCCAGTCAAAATCATCCAGCTTCAGAGTGCCGCGGTCGCCGAAGACCATCCACCTGGGTGTTTCCTGCAGGGAGAAGGTGCCCACGCTGATGTTGGCGCACACCCCGTTGTCAAAAAACAGCTTGGCTTCAAAAAAGTCATCCACGGCAGGGGTCAGGATGCTCTCAAGGCGCCCGAACACCCGGTCTACCTTGCACTCCGGGTACAGGTTCAGCATCTGGTCGATGAGGTGCACGCCCCAGTCATACAGCATGCCGCCGCCCTTTTCCGGGTCCGCGCGCCATCCGAAGCACACGCCTCTCTGGCCGTATACCCAGGAATTGATGGTGGTGTAATTGCCTATGGTTTTTTCGGCAAGCACCTTCTTTACCAGAAGATAATCCGTATCCCAGCGGCGGTTCTGGTGGATGGTATAGAACCTTCCGGCCTTTTCCGCCTCGGCCACCACTTCCTCCGCCTCCCGGGCGTTCATGGTGGCGGGCTTTTCGCACATCACGTTCTTGCCGGCCCTGAGGGCGGCAATGGTGATATCCCTGTGGGAATCATTGGGGGTGCACACCAGAATCAGGCTGATCTCCTCCATGCCCAGCAGTTCATCCAGACTGCGGGCGGCGATGAGCCCTTCCTGCTGGGCCTCCCCTGCCTTGGACTTGTCCACATCGTAGACAGCCACCACTTCGATCCCCTCGCACAGACGGGATTTGCGAAGGTGGAATCTTCCCATATATCCGAATCCGACAATACCAGCTTTGACCATATTCTTATCCTGCTTTCCCGTATTTCCTCATGTACCCTGGAAAACCCTGTGGGAAATATCCCTTGACATAAAGTCATTCAGGTCATCCGGCGTTCCCAGCCCGTACATGTTGTCTCCCACATTGAAATACCCGATCTTAAGCCCGTCCTCAATCATTTCGTTGTAGACGGGAGCCACATAGAATTCGTTGTTGACCCGAAGGTTTTTGCGGATCATCTTTTTGGCATAGAAAACAAAATCCCGGCCCCGGGCATAGTTGTAGATGCCCACCGTGGCTTCACTGGATATGACTTCCTTTTCCCTGACAAGGGTCACCAGGCCCTCACTGTCAAAGCGGATATAGCTCCACTTGGGATCCGAGGAAGGCAGAGTCATGATGAGGCCGTCCCTGTCCCCCATGGCAGCGTTGTACCGGTTGATATCCATATCCACATACTGATCTGAATTGGCGATCATCAGGGGATCGGAGGTGTCAATCAGGTGTTCGGCCAGAAGAACGGTGCAGGCGGCACCTTCGGTGACATAGTCAATGGGAATGATCTCGCACCCCGGGGCAATCCTTCTCAGGGTATGTTCAAGATCAAACTGTTCCAGGTGTTCCTTCTGGCAGATGAAGATAAACCGGTGGTCCTCAAGGGGCGCCACATTTTTCACCACATACTCCACCATGGGATGCCCGTAGATGTCAATGAG
The DNA here is from genome assembly GCA_946627565.1 of uncultured Clostridia bacterium. Lineage (GTDB taxonomy): Bacteria > Bacillota > Clostridia > Christensenellales > Aristaeellaceae > UBA2943. The sequence continues at coordinate 29,950 of CAMOVR010000011.1, read as the reverse complement.
GGGCTTGGGCACCGTGTAACCGGCCTTCACAAAACGGCTCCCGCGGCCGGCCATGGGAATGACAATGTTCAGCATGCATTCCCCTCCGTTCTGTATTCCTTGATCAGCTTTTCCGCGTTCTGGGTGTCTTCATAGCGGAAATTGATGTACCTGGACTTGGGAATCCGGTAGGTCCCGATCCGCTTCTGTTCAAGAATCAGTTCATTGTATACCGGGCAGATATAGAACTTCCCGTTGACGGTGGCATCCTTGCGGATGGAAGCCATGGCAGCAGATACAAAGTCCCTGGCCTTACGGAAATAGTAGATGCCGGCCGTGGCATTGCGGCTGATGGGCCGCTTTTCCGCAGCTTCCGTCACATACCCCTGTTCGTTTGTCCTGACAAAGGACCATCTGGGGTGCACATCATCAAAAATCAGGATGCCGCCGTCGTCGCCGCTGTCTTCAAAGGTGCGCACAATGGACGGAAGCGGTTCCAGCACCAGCTGTTCCCCGTTGACGATGAGCAGGGAATCATTCAGGTCAAGTTCATCTATGGCCAGCAGGCAGCTGCAGGCAGCCCCCTTGGTCTCACCTTCAGATACCACAATGCGGGCATCCGGCCGCAGCAGGCGGACGATGTCGTCAATGCGGCAGGATTCCATATCCTTCCGGTTGACCACCACCACAAAGCGGTCGATTTCCAGATCGCTTAAGGACTCCATCACATACTGCAGCACAGTCTTGCGTTCGATTTCCATCAGGCTCCGGATGTACTCCGTATCGGCGGCCTTATTGCTGCCGGCAATGGGAAGCAGTACGTTCATTCGTCCATCTCCTTCTCATGATAAAGGCTGTCAAACCGCTTCAGGTGGGCGGCGATATTTTCCCAGTTCACATCATAGACAGTCTCCACCTTCATGACATGGGTTCCGGCAGCCCTGGCAGCGGCAATGCCGTTCCTGTTGTCTTCCACCACCATGACCTGGTCAGGCTGAAGCCCCAGGCGGGCCACAGCCACATTGTACATCTCAGGATCCGGCTTGCTCTTTTTCACATCCTGATTGGACAGGAAGAACTCCAGGTAACGGGACAGGTCCGCCTTGTCCATCATGAGCTGAACGGTATTGCGGACCGAATTGGACGCCACCGCAATGCGGTACCCTTCTGCCCTGAGTCTTGAAAGAGCGTATTCATGCACAAACATGGGCTTGCAGCGGGTATGCACCATATCCACCGTGTAAGCCTGTTTCATTTCATTGATAAAGCCATGAAGACCCGCAGGCAGTCCCTTTTCCATCGTCAGCATCTGCAGTTTCTTCGATGTGGGCAGACCGTCATATGTCACCAGATGATCATAGCGGGAGATGCCATAGCCAAAAAGGCCCAGCGCCCGGTTCAGCGCTTCATAATGCCAGTCCTTTGCATCAATGAGCACCCCGTCCATGTCAAATACTACCGCCTGTATATGGTCCATCCCTGTTTCTGCTTCCTTTCCATGGAATTCGCCCTATTCTACCATGAAAGCATTCTGCATTCAATCTCGCAGGTTTTTCTTCATATTGCCTGCTGCCCGGGTTTTTGTATGTTCAGGCAAAAAGAAAGCGCCCGTTAAAGGGCGCTGCGGAACGCAGATTCATCAAAACATACACGGGGGACATAAGATTGTCCGTCCCAAAGAGCCTCAGGCCTGCCCCGGCAGATCTGCAGGTACCACCCGTTCCGTCCTGCATGTATGCTTTTTCGTTTTTTCACTGTAATTGATACCCACCAGCAGCACTTCAGGATAGTCACGAAAGCGCTGGATATAGCCTCTTTCCCTGATACACTTCAGGGCATTTTTCACCGAATGATTGTATTTCAGTTCCAGAATGATGGGAAGGAAACAGTTATTTCTTGGCTCAAACGTGAAATCCGCATATCCTTTTCCTGCCTTATCCTCCCGGGTGATTTTGTAATCATCCAGTGCTGCCAGATATCCGATGGTTACAACACATGCAAGGGAATTCTCGTCATGGTATGCAAAAAAAGGAATTTTCTGCGTGTGAATGTCCTCGATCATCTCCGCCACTTCCCTGTCCTTCTGAGAGAGTGTGGCTTTAAGCAGTCTTTTTGATTCCTCCAGCGTCTGTCTGAGTCCCAGGTCCCGGGAAGATAATGCCGCCTGGAACTTCAGCATCAGCTCATGGTTTGGAATGCACAGCTGTCCGTTAAAATAACTTAAGAATCCGTAGACAACCATGGCAGAAAGAATCTCGTCTTTTGTAGACACTCTGGCTTTTTCTGCATCAAAACCTGACAGACTTATTTCCAGTGTCTCTCCACCCACCATACGGATGATATCTTCTCTCAGGTCCTGCACATTGTGTCGTATGATATCTCTTACTTCATTCATAGGACCTGTACCCGTCCAGTTGCTTTCACATTTTCCGTCCACAAGCGCGCATGCGACAGACTCGGGATTAAACATGTGCTCGCCATCATGCGACCGGATATAGCCATCGTACCAGAATGTCAGTTCTTCAAGAGAAGGCTGCGAGAAGCCTTTACTTTGCATCAGGTTCTGTATTTCATCCCGGGACAGGCCAAAATATGGATAGAACTGGTTGTCTTTGAACGCAGAGAATTCACGAAACATATTCAGCGGCGATCCACTGGTATATTTGGCTATGGGAAGAATACCTGTCATATAGACAAAATGCACATAGAACTTATCCTTCAGGAGCCCCTTCAGGAAAAGAAGATACTGTTTTCTGTCCTCTTCCTGCTGCATGAATGGCATCTCAAAGATGGCATCCCATTCATCGATGACAAAGACAAACTTATCGCCTGTCTGTTTGAGCAAATTTGATATATTCTGATCATCAGAAAAATCTATATCCGGATACAGTTCTCTGAGATCTTTGACAAGCAAATTTCCCAGCATGTTTCGGAAATCCGTATAGGTCTGAACCGTATCTGTAAGTACATCAATCATATTGATTCGGATAACATTCAGACTGCCCTGTACAGGCCAGCACAGTTTTCCCGTTTCACTGCCTTCAGGATTCTCTGAACAGATTTTCTCCTGTTCCTCCTTAAGAGATCCCACCCTGCTTCTTTCAAAAAGCTTCCGGCTGTTCTCGCGGGCAGATCTGTCAAAGAAAGCAGCAATCATGTTCGCTGTGACGGATTTTCCAAATCGTCTGGGTCTGGTGACACAGATATATTTGCATGCTGTCATCGCATAACGGTAGAGGGTATCGATCATCATGGTCTTATCCACGTAGGTATCCTTCTGAGCCGCCTCCATGAACAGTTTATATCCTTCTCCGCTGTTCAGACAGTACATCTTGATTCTCCTTTCAAATTCGTTTCTCTGTTCTTTTGGTCCCAACTTGGCCCTGTTAAGAGTAGATGGAATCCTTTTCAGATTGATTCCTGCAGATAGCCTTTCATCTGAAGAAAATCATTTTTTCCCCATTTCCACCTGCCTGATCTCATCCTGGGAAGCACTTTTGAGGGAATAGGTATCAAAGGATGGAGAAGATGGCAGCTGGATCTCGATGCGGCTTACTCGGTCCATCTTCATCTCCCCTGACCGCATGATCAGGTCAAACACATGGCCGCCCCTGGTGCGGTCCGCTGAAAGGAAATGCAGATGCCAGCCGGGGGCATTGATTCCATCCATGTAATCCGGGAAATATACGCCAATCAGCGTGCCTTCCACATGATCGAATTCAAAGTCTTTCTGGTTATCCTGGAGCATGTCTTTCAGCGTGACATGCTGCGTATACTTTCCTGTTTCGGAACGGGCACATACCTTTTCAAAACTGCCGTCGATTCTGACCAGATGCATGCTGTTCAGGCCAAAAATCTCCTCAATGCGCTGCGTCATAATCGTTTTCAGCGCTTCGATATTCCCAATATCTTCCAGGCGGAAAACCCGACTTCCTTTCAGGTACGATACAGCACAGAAGGGCACGCCCTTATCCGGCGGTGCCTCCTTTGCCGTTCCGTCCACGGCGGCACAGTAGCAGACCCCGTCTGCTACGATCATTTCCCCGTCGACCCCTTCAAAGGTGCCAAGTCCTGTATCCCCATGCTTCAGGAGTTCTTCCACACTGATCACCGTTTTGTTATATCCAAGTGCCAGGGCCTGCAATGTGGATACCTGGTACATGCATGTGTCTTCCCCGGTTTTCCCGTCGAACATATAGCGTGACATAGCCTTCACCTTTCCCGTTGCCCATACAATCGCATACCAGCCCGGCAGCACCTGCTGCTATAAGAAAGATCCTCTGCTGCAGCCGCATCCAGCCTTCCTGTATTCGTATACCCAAATGTCCCAAACTGCCCGGCTGAATCGTTCTCCAGGGCTGCTGCGGATATTATACCTGACCCGGCTGCCGCTTCGCAAGGAAACCCCGGGAGATGGAAACGCGCAGATGCGCCATGCACTGTCAGTCTTCAACCAGCCACAGGCCCAGTCCTCTGCCTGATTCCATGCTGCAGCGGATCGGAAAACATGGGTATCAATCCCGCTGGCACGTTTTCCTGTTCAATTGACTTTTCCCTGCTCCCCCGTATAATGAAGGGACCACACCGCGAGATGGAGGAATTAAGATGCGGAATCTCCGGGATTACGAAGACCGGTACATGGAAACCGGTTTTGAAGACATTCAGGTGTATTATCGCAGGAAAAAAATACTGGAAACCGTGGAAAAGTACAGGCCGGAATGCATCCTGGAAATCGGATGCGGCATGGACCCGCTCTTTCAGTATGTGGATTTCAGCCGTTACCTGTTTTTTGAGCCTGCCGATGCGTTTTTTGAAAATGCCACGAAGCTGGCCGGGGATGACGAAAGAATCTCAGGCTACATGGAGCCTTTCCAGTACAAAGCAGAAGCAGCTGAAGAAAAGCCCGGCCTCATCCTCTGCACGTCCCTGCTGCATGAGCTGGAAAATCCGCAGGCCATGCTTGAGGATATCCATAAAACCTGCAGTGAAGACACCGTGGTACATATCAATGTACCCAATGCCCTGTCCTTCCACCGGACACTGGGCACCGTCATGGGACTGCTTGGGGATGAGAAGGATTTTTCAAAGCGGAATATCGACTTTCAGCAGCACCATGTCTTTGACCTTTCTGAACTGTGCAGTCTTGTGGAAAGCTGCGGATTCAGGATTCTTGAGAAAGGCTCCTTCTTCGTCAAGCCCTTCTCCCATAAACAGATGTTTGAGCTTGTCAGGCAGAACATCATCGACCGGACCGTCCTGGATGGACTGTACCATCTGACGGACCGCTACCCGGATATCGGCGCTGAAATATATGTCAACTGTGTGAAGGAGAATAGTCATGAGTGATTTGATCCGACCCTATTCCGACGATCTTGCCCCAATCTGGGACGATTTTGTCTTAAACCGCAGCGTGAACGGCACCTTCATGCAGACCAGGAACTTCCTCAACTATCACCCCAAAGACCGTTTTGAGGACAGTTCCCTGCTGGTGTACAACGAAAAGAACCGGCTGGTAGCCGTGGTGCCCGCCTGCCGGATCACTGATGAGGGCAAACCCTGCTTCTACTCCCACCGGGGTGCCTCCTACGGCGGCATTGTGGTGAGGAATGATGCCTATACCGCCGAGCGGGTCATTTCCATTGTGGATGCCCTGGAAGAATACTGGAAGGAACATGACGACCAGCGGGTGGTCCTCAGGATCACCGCGGATATTCACGCACATCAGCGCAGCGACCTGCTTCAGTATGTCCTGACCCAGCATGGTTTTGACAACTACTGTGAGCTCAATACCTACGTGGACCTGACCGAGTTCCCGGAGGATGTCATGGCCAGGTTTGACCGCAACAAGGTCCGCAACATCCGCAAATGCCAGGAATACGGCCTTACCTTCCGCCCCCTGACCCAGGACAGGGAACTGGAGGAATTTCATAAGCTGCTCACCATCAACCTGAGCAAGTACGGGGTCTCACCTGTCCATTCCGTTTCCGAGATCATCGACCTCAGGGTCCGCATCCCCGACAACATCCGCTTCTATGGCGTTTTCCAGCATGAAGCCATGATGGCCGGCGGTATGATGTACGTCTACGGCGATGTCATCCATGCCCAGTACCTCTCCGCCGATTTCCACTTCACCGAGTACAGCCCCATCACCTATCTGTACTACCGGGTGATCCAGCAGGCCAAGGATGACGGCTACCGTGCCCTGTCCTGGGGCATCTCCACGGAGGACCACGGCCGTGTGCTGAACATGGGCCTGATCCGCAACAAGGAATCCTACGGCAGCAAGCATATGGTCAACCGGACCTACTGGAAGAACTATACCTGAGACCGGAGCACGGCCGCTGCGGCCGGGAAAACGGTTTCGGTTTGTTTCCTTAAACGGGCAGGCGGGCCCAAAAATGGATGGGAGTGACAGCATGCAGGAAAAATGGATTTCCCTCATCGTCCCCATGTACCGGAATTTCCCGGCGGTCCGGGAGACGCTGGAATGTGTGTTCAGGCAGGATTACCCCTGGATTGAGATCGTCATCTCAGATGACGGATCCCCGGAGTGGGACAGGGAGTTTCCTTCCCTTAAGGCCTTTGCAGAGGAGCGCAGAAGGACAAACATTGTGGACATCGTCTACAGCCACATGCCGGAAAACAAGGGTACGGTCGCCAACTGCAACAACGGCTACAGCCTGGGCCGGGGAGAATATATCAAGGACCTTTCCCCCGGGGATACCCTGACGGATGACCATGCCCTGAGCCGCTACGTGGAGCTGCTGGAGGAAAGCGGCTGCCTCATCGGGTTCTGCCGCATTCTGGGGCTGACACCGGAAGGGGATATTGTCCGGCACCTTGCCTCCAGTGCGGAAGATTACGATGTTCTCCGTCAGATGACGCCGGAGCAGCTGCTGGGCAGACTGTTTGCCCGCAACTGTCTGCCTGCCCCCGCCTGGTTTGCGAAAAAGGAACTGTTTGAAACATACGGGTACTACGATACTTCCATCTCCCGCCTTATGGAAGACTACCCCTACTGGATTCACCTGTGCCTGAAGGGAGTAAAGATCGCCTTCTGGGATGACGCCCTGATCTATTACAGGCTGAACAATTCCGGCGCAGGCAACTATGGCATAAACTTCATGAAGGACCTGATCAGCGTCTATGACCACTGTATCTTCCCTCATGACCACCGCTACGGTCCGCTCCAGGGTGTCTACAACGCCCTTAAGCGGGGCGGTCTCAATGCCTATATGGACCGGGCAAAATGGGATACATACACAGCCGGCCAGAAAGCCCTGGCCTGGCTGCGCCACGGCATCTTCTTTGTGTATATTGACTGGCAGGACAGAAACATGCGCCTCAAAAATCAGAAGGAACAGAACGGCTGAAACCCTGGCATCAAGTAAACCCTGGAGCAGATACGCTCCAGGGTTTTTCTGTGTCAGTCAGTTGCGAGACCGAGTTCCACATACAGCCAGTAGAATTCATCATACAGGCCGCAGCAGGCATCCATGCCCATGTGGGTGCTGAAGGCTTTCTGCAGGACGGTGGCCCAGGATCCATACTTCTCAAACAGTTCATCCGGCGTTGGTCCCTCTTCGTGGCCATAGGTTTCCAGATTGCTCTTTCTGACAGCGGCCATTCCATCCGGGTCATTCTCATAGGAAGCCAGGCGCAGCCGGTTTCTCTCCTCAGAAACAGCCCTTGCCATCTCCTCTGTGGACGCGCCTTCTTCTCTCATCCTGTAGATGATATCCGTCAGGGATTTCATGGTTTTGTGGTAGGCTATGCGAATCTCCCGTGCACCTGCGACAAATTCGAGATCCGTCCAGTCAAATTCGGCGTAAGCACCCAGCCGTTTGGACGCGGGATCGGGTGAAAAACCGTAGACAGCATCCGGGTTTTCCACGATATCCTCCATGGCCTTCGGGTTCACCCTGGGATCATGGATATACCCGACTCTTTTAAAGGGCATAACCTCCCCGGATTCGGACTGATGATCCGTCCATGTAAACATTTTGACGCTGAGAAAGGTGATGACACCGGTGCCGTCCGTATATTCGTATTCTTCGTTTACGATATTGCCTTCTTCGTCGTAGACAAGGTTCACCTTGCTGCCGTTTTCATAGGTGACGGTCATGGTTTCCGTATCCAGCCGGCCGTCAATGATCCAGCGTGTCACTTCCGAGGCACTGCTGGCCCAGTCAATGGTAATCCATGCCTCATCATAGGAAAAGCATTCCACCACAGCATTGGCCCGGTCAGACTGATATTCCCCCATGTAGCTCATCACCGGGTTGTTCCAGTCCGGATCTTCACTGAAAACAGCCGTGTATTCGGCGCTTTCATCCACAAGAACCGTGATCTGCGGCTCGGTGGAATAGTCTTCCCCGTTCTTTGTCCACTTTTCAAAAAGATTTCCCGCATGCGGCAAAGCGGCAAACGTGTATACGGCGGGTTCTGTCAGACCGATGTAGGCGGACTGTACAGGATAGTCCGGATCAAATTCGGGCCGGTTTTCCCCTTCTGTGTATGCGATCTCGCCCCATCCCTCTGTAAGGAGCGTAACCGTGAAGGAAATCTCCGGCAGTTCATAGGCTTTGAAGTGATACTCCCTGCCGTCTTCTGTTTCAAGCTTCAGGTCGTCATCGCCCTCTTCAGAAACCGTAACCATGAAAGGTTCTGCAGTTTCATCCCAGCCTCTGAGATTACCCTTAAGCGTACTGCCTTCCTGTTTGAGGATCCAGCCCAGTGTCTCTTCTTCCAGTGTCAGGGAAACAGACCATCCTTCATAGCCTTCCGTTTCCGAGAGATCCACCAGAAGAGTGTTGCCGTTTTCGTCCTGGAAGTATCCCTGCCGTGTCCATGCCTGTGCTTCAGAGAGTGCACTGCAAAGCAGGCAGGTGCATGTAAGACATACTGTCAATATCAGACAAATAAGCTTCTTCATCTTTTTCTCCCAAACACTTTGTTTCAGATGGTTGCAGCGGTATCCAAACAGTTCCCCGGTGTCCGTTTCTTAAACGCATGCATCCGGATCACTTGTGAATCCATCCGACTGCTCCCCGGAGACTGACCAGATACCAGTCGCCTTCCTCCTTCAGAATGGGAAGCCGGGTGTCTTTGTCAAGCATGGCAACCTTTGGCGCGGACAGATCATCCCAGGCGTATACCGCGGTATCCTTTTCGGTTATGTACCAGGCCGGGTTGATAAAAATATAGTCTGCCCTGATCCACCCGCTGGGCGAGTCTTCTGCATCCCCCAGCACGCAGTATAAAAACCCGTTTTCTTCCTGGGGTCCCTGAACCGAATCAGCACCTACCACGATGGGCATATCGCCGAAATGCAGGGTTTTCACCCGGCCGGATGAAGCATCCGGCTTCTGACGCATGGTGAGTTCTTCACACAGCACCACGGCAATGTACCCGATCTGCTGCCCGGGTTCCTGGGCGGGGATGACTTCCCCGCAGGCGGCCCCCATGCATCCCGTTGTAAGAATCAGTGCTGAAAGCATCAGCAGACAAAAAAACCTTCTCATTTTCATGTCCTCCTTTTTTCGATTATTCAACTACAGATTCATGGACCTGTCAAGCGGGTCTTTAAACCCGCATGAAGCGGTCTTTGCCACAAGAGATGTACCATATCATCCTCTGAAGCTTTTACCGGCAGCATACCCCAGTGTGCCCTTTGTGTGAGTATATGTGTGAGTGAACCGGTTTTCCTTCTTTTTCCGGGCTGCCCCAGGTTACAAAAAATCCCCTGGAATGCTTAATTCCAGAGGATTTTTCTTAAGAGCTGATACCCGGATTTGAACCGGGGACCTCATCCTTACCAAGGATGCGCTCTACCGACTGAGCTATATCAGCACGGGCGACAGGCGGTATTGTAGCACGGCATGTCTGAAATTGCAACCGGTAAATTTTCTTAAGGCACCCTGTCTCCGCCATGTCCGGCCAGCCTTGCAGCGCCTGCCTTTTCTGTCCGTTTCCCTTTAAGGGATCAGAATCTGTGGTATTCTGCATCAAAGTGACTGCAGGATATTTTTCTCCCTTTTTTACTTGCCCAGGTGCAGATCCTGAAAAGATCCCGCATTCCCGCTGGCCCAGTGTTTCCTGCACAGGGAAATGTACTGGGAATTGCCTCCAAGCAGGATCTGATCCCCTTCCTTAACCACTTTTCCATTGAAGATCCGGGCATTGCATGTAGCTTTCTTGCCGCACCAGCAGATGGTTTTCACTTCCTCAATGGTATCTGCCCAGGCCATGAGCCAGAGGCTTCCCTCAAAGAAGTTGCCCTGAAAGTCCGTGCGCAGGCCATATGCGATCACCGGGATGTTCAGATCGTCCACCACATGCACCAGGAACTCCACCTGATGTTTCGTCAGGAACTGGGCTTCGTCCACGATCACGCAGGCATAGCCCTTCAGGTCCATACTCTCAATCTCTTCCATGAAGGTGCATTCGGTTTTCAGGCCGGAGCGGCTCATAACCGTTCTTTCCCCGTCCCTTGTGTCCAGTCTGGGCTTGACCATCAGGACTCTCTGGCCCCGCTCTTCATAGTTGTACTGCACCATAATGGCGTTTGCCGTCTTGGATGATCCCATGGCACCGTAGCGGTAGTAGAGTTTTGCCATGATGTTTCTCCTTTACATAGTCATCTCCGGGAACAGAGCAATCATCTCAAGCTCCTGGGCCTGAAAGGCATGCATAAGCCCCATCTGAGGGCCGGAGCGTGTCATGACCCGGGCCACAAAACGATTGGCGTTCTCCATGGAAAGGATCTCCATGGACCGGTGAACCAGGGCTCTGGCAAGGCCCTGCCTGCGGTATGCGGAATGGGTGTAAATGCCCATAAGCTCACAGGTATCCCCGTTGCCCACCATCATCAGTTCCGAAACCACCTGGTTATCCCTTACCATGCCAAGAAGCTGGAAATGGGGTGAGCGGCAGAACTGCTGAAGCCTGGAAAAATCGATGTGCCGGATATCATTGTTGCTGAGCCGCGTCAGGAAGGCCAGCTTTTCCTCATCGGTGTTCAGCGGCAGGGCAATCACCTCTGCCCCCATGGGAATGCGGCTTTCATATTCCGGCCGCTTCAGTTCCACCATCATTTCACCGTTCTGCAGGGACATGCCGGCGGAGGTGTAAAACGCCTGGCTCTCCGTGTCCCGGGGATCCACAATGGTATAGACCCTGGCCGGGACATCCGGTGCGATCTCCCGCAGCTGCCTTGCCCTGGCCATCAGGGCGCCCAGGAGAACATAGCGTGCTCCAAGAGAGCTCTTCATGTCAAAATACAGATTCACAGGACATTCCGGATCCATGTGGGGTGTGTACTGATAGATCACCCGTCCCCTGCCCGCTTCATTGTTCAGTTCATCCACTGCCAGAAGAATGTTCTCCGGCGGCAGGTTGTCTATGGGACCCTGGGGATGTGTCACATAATACACGGTTCCGCCTCCTTTTTCGCTGCGGGGGCTGCCTCAAAGCCCATAACCAGACAGGAAAGGGCCATAAAGGCAAACAGATAGGTCCATTCATTTTCATAGCCCTGGGTGAGCACAAAGATCATGCCGGCACAGAGCAGAAGGAACACAGCGCAGAGGGAGAAACGAACCAGTGTCTTTCCGTCTCCCCGTTTCTCCGCCCGTATGGCTGAAACAAGAACGCTTGCGCCAAGCACAAAGATGGATGCCATGAGCCAGGGATAAAACTGAGGCTTTTCAAAGGCAAACTCAATGAAGGTCACGCAGGCCACGGCAGAGAGAAAGCGCGTAAGGGATATGGCCGTATCCGGTCCCCAGCCCTTTCTTTTCAGCTTCATATACAGCATGACCAGCAGGATCAGAAGACCGCAGAGCTGGGAAAAGCGGACAAAGCCGAAGCGCACCAGATCATCTGCTCGCAGCTGCTCAAGAAAGATCTGGGTAGAAGAGAGCAGCATGAGAAAGAAGGCGCCCGGGTACCCGTCCCGGTGATCCCGCTTCAGCTGATACACAGCCACGGCAAACATGATCAGGGCTGCAAAGGCTTCAAAAACAAAGACCGCCACATACCACTCTGACCATTCGCCGTCATCGTAGGTGCACACGGCAAAGGGGAACATGCGCAGTCCGTCTTCCTCCACGAACTGCCCCACACCCTGTCCGTTGAAGTATTCGGCAATCCTGCCGATGCAGATGGCCAGGGCGCTGCCCGGAGCCAGCACGTCCAGCAGAAGGCCTGCAGATACCTTCCATCTTTTCGCCAGAAGCGCCGCCAGGAATAACACAAAAAAGACGGCGCCAAAGAGGGTGTACCCGCCCTCATTGAACTTCAGGAAATAGGTATATCCGCCGTAGTCCGATTCCAGGGCAGGGAAAAAGGCGCAGCACCATGCAAAATGCCCGCCGAAGATGGCTGCCGGAACGGAGAGGACAGCCAGTGTCCAGGCCCGGTCAGCCAGTCTTTTTTTCCCGGCAAGTCCGGTGGCAATAATTCCTGCCAGGGCTGCCAGTGCCATCATCAGAGAATAGGGCGTCACGGTGAAGGGACCCAGATGCAGGAGTGTTTCCATCTCGCCGCTCATCTCTTACTCCTCCATGCCGGATGCGGTGGCAAAGTAGATGATGTCCATCACGCCGCGCTTGCTCTTGTGGTTGATCTTCTGATTGTTGAGAACCAGCCATGTTGAGGAACCGCCGTCCAGATTGTAGGCATTCTGAACACCCAGCTGTTCCAGGAAGTCGCCGAATTCCACCAGGGTCATGCCCTTGGAAGGCTTCTGCTCAGGTCCGTGGGTGGTAACGCACAGATAGGAAAGAGGACCTGTCTGGCATATGGCCTGCCTCTGGGCACGCTTGTTGTTGCCGCCCATGGTGCCGGCGTTGTATTCCGTCTGCCTCTCCCCGTTGATGATCAGGCCCGGGCCGAAGGAGAAGGAATGCATGACGGTAATTCCCTTCTCCCTGACATAGTTCTGGAATTCCTGTTCAGTGGGAGTCTTGAGAATATGGAAGTCCCCGTCGGTATCGATGATCAGGGCATCAAAGACGCTGAAATCCGCCGAACGGATCATGTTGCCGTTGCGGACAATGACCCCTTCCTTGCGGTCAGCAAAATAGTCCCCGTTTATGGCCAGCACGGCCCGTGCACGCTTAGCAATGATGTCGGCATTGGCTGTGGTCTTGCTGGTTTTCCCATTGTCAAAGGAGGACGCCTTGGCCGGTGCCGTCCTGAGCTGGGTGGGATCCGCAATGGTGATGCTGGTCAGAAAAACCTTGGTGTTATATGCCTCCATGGTTTTGATTTCCACGGAGATGGTATCGTCAAGATATCCGGCATTGCCTTCCAGATAGCTGGCAGCATTTGGAGCATACGGTGCGATCTCGCACATTTCCAGGGGTTCCACATTCGCTGTGTTCAGCGCAGGTGTGGAAAACTCCGGAAACTCCAGGCTTTCGGCACCGGCCAGAGGTACAGAATCGGACACAAGAAACACCGTGCAGGCCAGGACGGCAAGCACAGCAAGAATTCGGATCAAAGGACGAGACATGGCTTCCCTCCAATATCTTCATAGCCGCCATGGGCGGACCATGCAATTATATCGTCAGCACATAGGCGTGTCAACGAAAATACGTCTGAAAACGCGGTTATACAGCCTTTTTCCCCTGCCTGCACGATCGCCTTTCAGGTGACAGACTGCCGGAAGGCGGCAGCATTTTCCAGACATAAAACAGACACAGACCCTCGTAAGGATCTGTGTCTGCGTTTTTGCTTTATCAGCGGTACAGTACTCTGACCCGGAATTCCCAGTGGATGTTTTCTTCGTTGGCCGCATACTCGAAGGTATTGTCGGTACCTCTGGCCACTTCTTCCCATTCACCGGTCTTGTTGGCTTCCCAGATGATCAGCATTTCCTTGCAGGATTCAAAGCCTTTCATTCTGGCGGTCAGTTCAATGATCTCGCCGTCCATGATGGTGGTTCCGCAGGAGGATTCAATCACAACACTGCGTTCGTCTTCCTTGACAGCCACCATACCGGCTTCCACAACGGGAACCTCAGTGTCTTCCACCACATAATCCGGAACGGTGTCGTCTTCAGCTTCCACATGGAGTCCGATTTCGGGGGCATCCGGGATTTCAGCTTCCGCTGCCACCGGAGCATCCGGTTCTTCCACAGGCTGGGTGGATGCGTAGCTGATGAAGTAGGTCAGCTGGAAGGTTTCCGGTACGCTTTCCGTCTCGGGTGCCTCAGCTTCCACAGGTTCTTCCGTTTCTTCCTTTACTGTCTTCTTTGCAGTCTCAGGAACCTGATCTCCCACATAGATGGTGGCAACGGTCTTTTCTTCCTCTGCGGCTGCTTCCGTGGCGGGTACCGTCACTTCTTCAGGCGGCGTATACCAGCGTGTGTGATGGTGTTCCGTTTCCTTGGCAGGTTCTGCTGCCTGATTCTGTGCCTGGCTCTGAGCTTCACTCTGGGCCGGTGCCTGAACGGTTTCCTGCACGGGAGCAGGTGCCGCAGCTTCCTGAACGGTTTCAGGTGCAGCTTCATAGGCAGCGGGCACATATTCAGCGGCTGCTTCCACAGGCATCTCAGCGGGGGCTTCTGCCTCCACCGGGACGGGGGCTTCATAGGACTGAACAGGAACGTTTTCCACCACAGGGGCTGTGTATGCCTGGGTGACAGTCAGGTGGGTCACAGCTTCAGAAACTGCTGTGCCGTTTGCATCCAGCAGCACTGCCCGGTAATCCAGGTAATTCATGTAAAGGTTTGCAACCAGGACAATCTCAGATCCTGTGCCGATCTTTTCCCAGGTGCGTGCTGCTTCAGGCTTATTCAGGTCTGTTGCCTGCCAGAGGACATTATAGGTGCCTTCATACTCGGCTTTCATCCTGAACTGGTTTCCGTCGGCAACGACACCAAGGTTATCCACCACGATTTCCACTTCCGGTGCTGCCCACACAGCTTCCGGAATGGGTGCCGCCGCGGCCTCCGCCGGTGCTTCGGGTGCTGCCATCGTTTCACCTGATGCTGCTACTGGCATGTAGACAGCTTCAGATGAAACTGCATCAGGCAAGACAGCATCAGCCTCCACGGGCGCATAGGCCAGGAGCCATTCATCATTGCCAGCTTCTGCCGGTGCTTCGGTCCATGACAGATTCAGGGACATCCCAAGCATGATAACTGCAACAAGAAGAGAAATCCTTTTTTTCATTCGTCGATCGCTTCTCCCTAATCGCTTGTCACGCATTGCCTTACTTGTTAGGTAGATATTTTCAACACCAGTCAAGGCATTTGCAGAATCGCACATTACTATCCGGAACAGATCTCACACACAAGATCCTGTCCCTTCCGGAGCTCAATCAATAAACGGTTCAGGTCCGGCGACTGTATTGTATCGCGTTC
Organism: uncultured Clostridia bacterium; assembly: GCA_946627565.1. Lineage (GTDB taxonomy): Bacteria > Bacillota > Clostridia > Christensenellales > Aristaeellaceae > UBA2943. The sequence continues at coordinate 14,598 of CAMOVR010000011.1, read as the reverse complement.
CCTCCAGGAATGCAAGGTTTCGGCAGATGCTTTTTCCTGTGTTCACGCTTTACAGCCTTTCTTTTTTTGTTGGTATTTCAAGGTTTTCACATATTTGTCTTTTTTAACTCCTGCTGTTTTTTATCGAGTTTCAGAAGAAAATTCTCTTTTTTTATTCCAGGCCATTTTTTCCAGGCAGGCCGGCTCGGGAACGGTTTTACTCAGATGCAGTTCCAGTTTTTCCTTTTTATTGCTTTCATACACATCATTCATATTCAATCGATGCGCTTTACTTTTTATTGCAGATAAACGGTTCCCGTCATACTATCGCGCAGGATTTGCAGCCTGTTTTTCCCTTCCCGGATCCCTTTTCAGGCCTGTTTTCCCCTTCAGGCTTCTCCCGGAAGATACCGGAAAATACAGATTTGCTTGTTTCTTTCAGAAACCAGAGTATGCTTTCCGCGGAGTCCCTCCTGGAGCACCCTGTCCCGCCGATTCCCCCCCGTTGTGCATCTCCTGGGCTGTGTTATAATTCCCTTCCGGTTTCCTTATTCCTTCTCTTTTTTATTTTGTTTACCTTTTAGATCTTTCCCCGGAGGTGCGTCCATGCGCCGTATGGTTTTGCTTTTTCTCTCCATATTTCTGCTGTTTGCATCCTGTCTGCCCCTCTCCCCTGCTTTTTCAGAAGGGGCTGCCGGTCTTCAAAAGGGCGACAGCGGTCCGGAAGTGGATGCCCTCAAGGAGCGCATGTATGTCCTGGGCTATTTTACCTCCCGGAAGTTTTCTCCCATATACAACGACATTACAGCCCAGCGTGTAGCCCTGCTGCAGGAAATGAACGGACTTGAGCCCACCGGGAACTGCAGTCCCGAGCTGCTTTCCCTGATCTTTTCAGATGAAGTCATCACGGCAGACGGAAAACGCTATGCCGACCGTGACCTGCCCTCCTCCCTTTCCGAAGCACCTCTTTCCGATGCACCTGCTTCAGAAGCAGAGGCTGCCCCGGTATCTCCGCCGCCTGAACCCCCTGAAAGAAATGAGGAAGGCTTTCTCACAGACAGTTCCCTGGAATATGTCTACCGTGACAGTACCGGCGGACTCTGGCTGTACTTTTCTTCCACCCTTCAGGTGGAAATTCACCGCTATACGGACCCGACCGTTCCTCTTGTCTGGTATGAAACAGAAGTCAGAGCCGTACCGGGAGAAAACCTGAAAACGGTTTCCATCGGCAATATAGAAAAAGGCAGACTTCTGCGGCCCCAGACCCTGGCAAGACAGGAAGGCGCCGTCCTGGCCTTTTCGGATGACTACTTCTTCTACCGGGTCAGGAATCACTTAAGGACCGGCGTCATTATCCGGTCAGGCGAAATCCTCTGTAACGGCAGAAACGGCAGCAGGAACTTTCCGGGGCTTGAAACCCTGGCCTGTTTTCCGGACGGAAGCATGCAGTGTTTCAAAGGCGGCGAACACACCGGGGAAGAGTACCTCGCCATGGGTGCCCTTGATGTCTTCTCCTTCGGTCCCATCCTGGTAAGCGGCGGAGAGGCCGGAGAGAAAGCGCTCCGGAAGGACTACTATCACTACCGGGAACCCAGATGTGCCCTGGGCATGATTGAGCCCGGCCACTACCTGATTCTGACCGTAAACGGACGGACGGATGCGTCAAAGGGGTGCTACTTTTCATTTCTGGTGGAGCGCATGCTTTCCTGGCACGTTCAGGAAGCCCTGAACCTGGACGGCGGCGGCACCACGGCCCTGTGCTTTATGGGGGAACAGATCAACGCAGACGGCGCATCCGCCCGCTCAGTGGCCAGTCTCATTACCTTCGGCACTTCCAGGAATGCACAGACACAGCCATAACAAAACAGGCAGCCGGATGCTGCCTGTTTTGTTTCAGTATGTCTCAAGAATGGACAGTCCCCGGATCTTCCACTGTCCGCTCTCCCTGCCCAGTGTCACCCGGTAGCGGGCGCTATGCCAGGCGGGCGGGTAAACGGCATCTGCACCGTAGGCTTCCACAATGGCTTCGGCCCGGTCTGCTCTGACCCTGCCGTCGATCCTGGGTATGCTTTCCACGATTTCCACCCTGCAGACTTCTTCCCAGGGCCAGACCCAGACAAAGCCCATCTCAATGCGGTGGTCAATGCCCCTCACCGTGTAATCCATGTAGGGGCTTGAACCGTTCTGTACCGTCAGCAGCACAGCATCCGTCTGAAGGAATCCGCTCTGGAAATACTTGCTCAGTTCATCTGCCTTGTCCATGCCCATGACGTACTGGGCCCGTCTGGCCATGCCGTCCTTGATGATGATCTGCATATTGGTCAGGTTCATGGCATAATAGAAGGAAACCACGCACAGTCCCGAAACCATGCATATCACGGCAAGACGCGAGGCCAGAAACCACATCAGTCTTCGCAGATATTTCAAGAAACGTTCACCTCCCAGCTGTCAGGTTTCTGTTCAGGCTTCCAGGCCCATGTCACTGAGCTGCTGCCGGACATGAGCTTCATTTTCCGCCATGGCGGTCAGGGTATCCTGCAGCAGGCGGTCAAGATCCCAGTCCAGGATTTCCGCGCCCCTGCGGATCACATCCCGGTCGCAGCCTGCCGCAAACTTTTTGTCCTTGAATTTCTTTTTGAGACTGCTCAGTTCCATGTCCGTGCAGGACCTGGACGGCCGCATCTTGGCGGCTGCAAAGACGATGCCTGTCAGTTCATCGGCTGCAAAAAGAACCTTTTCCATTTCAAGTTCCGGCTGCGTCTCCACCGTCAGTCCCCAGCCGTGGCTGCAGATGGCATGGATCAAGGCATCCGAGCAGCCCGCATCCTTAAGAAGCCCCACACATTTGATGCAGTGTTCTTCGGGCCACTGTTCAAAATCCAGGTCATGGAGAAGCCCTGCCAGACCCCAGAAGTCCTCATCCTCGCCGTACCCGAGATGCCGGGCATACCAGCGCATGACGGCCTCCACCGTCAGGGCATGCTGGAGATGAAAAGACTCTTTGTTGTACTCTCTTAAAAGCTTCAGCGCTTCACCGCGGCTGATGCCCGCTTCCATCCTGATGCCCCCTTTTACAGCAGCTTGACCAGCATGGTCTTCTGCTCATCCATCTCCACAACCACCATGTGTTCCTTTTCCAGCTGCTTCATGACATCTGAAAACCGCTTGAACCCGATGGCCTTCTCGCTGAAGTCCGGATAGGTGGTGAGGATGTCCGCCTTGAGGATGGAAGGATTGATGCGGTCAAACCCGCCCTCCTTGTAGGCATCCAGCTGTGCCTTGAAGGCTTCCCTCCAGTTGTCCCGTGTCAGCTGGGTCTCTTCCTCTCCCGCGTCCCCTGCCTTGCTGGTCAGGGTGATCATGACATTGTAGTTGTCGTTCTTGACATGAATGTCGCCAAACTTGGCCTGCAACTTGATCAGGAGCTTGTAGAAGGTGGGACAGCCGTAGGATTTCTCGTTAAAGTCAGGCCGCAGACGCATGATGACGTTTTTCAGTTCCGAGGCGTACATGCCGTCGGTATCCGACTGCTCCTCGCAGATGTTCACCACCAGCTTGTTGAGATCGGACAGGTCCATGAGTTCGTCGCTGACCTGGCCCTTGACCTGCTTGGGGCTGTTCTTTTCCTTGGCGGTGGTGCGGCCTCCCATGCTCTCCAGGAACTGGAACTCATTGCAGGCGCTGATGAAAATGTTGCTGGCTGCTTCCGAACGGGAGATGCCCAGCACGAACTTGCCCATGGCCTTGAGCCGTCCCACCAGGGGCATGTAGTCGCTGTCGCCGGAAACGATGCAGAAGGAGTCGATCAGGGGATTGGTATAGGCAACCTCCAGCGCATCCACCACCAGCTGAATATCCGCGTTGTTTTTCTGGGCAATGCCGTAGCGGATGGAAGGAACCACCTGGAAGGTGTTGCTCAGAAGGATCTCCTTGAGATCCGAAAACCGGTCGGTGTATCCGTATACCCGGCCCAGGAGAATGTCGCCGCGTATCTTGACCTTCTCCAGAATGCTGTTGAGTGTGGTAACCTTGGCACCGCAGTTCTCAAGGTCCACAAAGACGGCATATTTTGCCAAACACATCAAATCCTTTCATATGACTGCCGGGATAAAACGAACACCTCCCGGCGCAGAAAAACCTGTCTCTGACAGGTCTTGCTTCTGGGAACGCACCGCGTCCCCTTTCAGATTCTGAAGGTGAACCGGTCTCCCCTGACATGCTGTTCGGATGTGTGCAGCGGATTCCCCTTCTGATCGTAGATCGCCTCCACGACCCTGAGAAGGGCATCCCCGATCCCGGTGCCCAGCCACCGGGCATCCTCCTGGTCGGATTTCCACAGGGAAATCTCATGAATTGCCTTATCGGGTTCTATCCGTCTGCTTCTGAGCAGTCCGTACAGGGAAACATTCAGGTCTTCCTGAAGAAGCCATGCATAGTCCGGGGAAAAGTGATTGACCTCCAGCATAACGGGAACATCGTCGGCAAGACAGAGTCTCCTGATTTCCACCACCTGTCCCGCCGGGTCGCAGCCCAGCACCTTTACATCCCTTTCATCCGGGGAAATCAGGATGCCGGACAGAACACGCGCAGAAGCAACGAGCCCCATCATCTCACAGGAGGCATGGAAGCTCGTCACCATCTTCAGGTCACGCTGGATGCGGGGCATGCTCACAAAGGAGCCCTTTCCCCTGCGCCGCTCCAGCAAACCTTCTTCCTCAAGTTCCTTAAGCGCCCTTCTGACGGTCACGCGGCTGACATCAAAATGCGCGCTCAGCTCGTTTTCCGATGGAATTCTGTCGTGTACGCGGTATGTGCCGTTGAGGATTGACCCCCGCAGGGTATCCAGGAGTTGTCTGTATTTTGGTGTCTGGACATTTTCTGCGTCTGTCATCTTGCACATTTCCTCCCCGTTCAGCCTGCAAATGCTGATTTGCAGGAATGAAGTATAGCACACAGACGGGAAAAAGAAAAATCCGGCACAACTGAAAGGGCAGATAAACCGGACAGAAATCACCCGTCTGTCCCTCTGCGCCTTCCTGTGCGCATAAACCGGCCGGTACCTTAAAAGGTTCCGGCCGGTTTATGCCTGATGCCATGTTCCCGGGTTATTTACTTTTAATCCCGCATTCTTGCGCCCCGGGCCTTCAGCTCCTGCTTGCGCCTGTACATGCGCTCATCCGCCCGGTTGAAGACCACCTGGTACGTCTTGTCCCTTCCCCACTCGAAAACTGCCATGCCGCTGGAGATGGAAAGGCCGTTTTCCTCAAGGTTCCGGTCAACCTCCTTTTCGAAGACTTCCAGGAGGCTGGTGCGGTTTGCGTAATCTTCCCCCTCCAGGGTCACCACAAATTCATCCCCGCCGATGCGGAACACCGGGCTGTGCTTGTAGGTACGGCAGATCAGTTTGGCCGCGTGCCGGATGTATTCATCCCCTGCATCGTGGCCTTCCGTGTCGTTGACATGCTTAAGTCCGTTGAGGTCGAAGACCACCACCCCGAACTCCTTCAGTGCGTTGATGTGGATCCTGTGCTCCATCCGCTCGGCCGCCTCCACATAGGCGTGCTTGCTTTTTACCCCTGTCAGGGGATCCGTATAGGCCTTGTGCATGGCCGAATCCAGTTCCTGTTTCTGTTCCTGCTCCCGGCACAGCACAGCCTCCAGCCTGGCTTTGTATTCCTCCTTCTCATCCAGAAGCACAAAGGTGTGGATCAGGCATGTGCCCGTCATCAGCCCTATGGCATAGATGGGCTGCAGGGGGTTGAAAAACTGGATGAGGATGAAAAAGCACATGAACAGCCCGAAGTAGCCCATGGTCATGTAGCGTCCCCGGGTGGCATCCTGGCTGTCCTGTGCCACCATGTGGGAATAGAAGGCAGTGATCAGGAACATGATGAACTGCAGGGAGATGATGATATACCAGGCAATGCCCCTCAGGTACATGCCGTCATCTCCGAAGGAAAAGAGGATGGGGGTGAAAAAGTTCACCACCACAGAGGTCAGTTCAAGGACGAAAAGGCCCAGTCCGCCGTAGAGCAGGATTTTTTCAAAGGAGTCCCGGGTATTGAGATACACCACCACGTAGCGGGTCCACAGAAGCAGCGTCAGCGCCATGGCTGCGTGATAGGCGGCCGTATCGACATACAGGAGCGGAAGATAAAGCATCTCGTGCAGAATCCCCCACAGAATGTCGGTGATATAGAAAACCATAACCGCCTGGAAAAACCGTCTGAGGGCCGTATCCGCAGACACTTCCTTGCATGGCCTGTTCCAGAGCACATCCTGGTTGATGATCACGTGAACGATCAGGGCAAGGATGCTTACAATAGAATATGACATGACAATCGTCTCCGATGCACAAACGAAAAACACAGCATATGTTCAATATGTTTTCTGATATGCAATTCCTTTATATTATATGGTTTTTAGCAGCAGATTGCAAATTCCATTTTTTGCCTTCTTGACAATATATAAACGGTTCAGCGGCCGTATTCTTTTTCATTTTCGGCAGATTTTCCACAGTTCCCTGCCTCTGCAGCGGGAAGCGTTTCAGAAGCCGGGATTACCTCCGGATATCCGCAGCTTTGTTTTCTTTTTGTACCTTTATCCTGCCCGTCCCCTTCTTTTAAGGAAAATGGCTTTAAGGGATCATAAATACGGGAAAACAGAAACCGGGAGACAGCTTTCTCTTCCCTGCTTTTTCCTGTATACTGCCTTCCTGGGTCATACGCAAAGTTTTGGAGGCAGAATATGTATCAGTTGCTTGAACTGGAAGGAATCGGAAACGCCCGGGACCTGGGCGGATACAGAGCCGGCGGAAAAACCGTAAAAAAGGGGCTGCTGCTGAGAACCGGCGCCCTGACGAAGGCTGCACCGGATGCCCTTCTTAAACTTGAAAAGACCTATCATGCGGGGGTTGTGGCAGACCTTCGCATGACCGATGAGAGACAGGCTGACCCGGACCCTGTCATCCCCGGGGCGGAGAACCTGCACCTCCCCCTGATGGAACTCCAGGATATGCTCAGGAATCTGGACCCTGAAATCGCCGCAAAGCTCAGCAGCATATCCACCGACCGCATGGCCATGTTTCATGCCACCTGTGAATACCATCTGATTGACGAAAACCTTTATGTCCATTTCCTCATGGATGAGAAGGCCGTACAGTCCTGGCGGACTTTCTTTCAGGCCCTGCTTCATCTGGAGGAAGGAAAGGCATTTGTCTGGCACTGCACCGACGGCAAGGACCGTACCGGCTGCGCAGCCATGCTGATCCTCTCTGCCCTTGGGGCTGACCGGGAAACCATTCTTTCGGACTATATGCTGACCAATCAGGTGAACCGGCAGAAAGTTGAAGGCATACGTCAGCGCTTTGCACATTCCATGCCGGAGGACAGGCTGAAGCTTCTCATGTTCCTGGGCGGGGGCGTGGATGAAGCGTATATGCTCAATGCCATCTCTGCCCTGAATCGCACCTACGGGTCCGTCATAGGGTATCTTAAGGATGCCCTGGGGCTTTCGGAAGAGGATCTTGAAACCCTCCGCAGACGGTATCTGGAAGATCCCGCCTGAACAAAAGCTTGCCTGCCCATGAAAAACAATCTGCACAGCGATAACACAGATAAGGAGAGCACATATGAAATCCAGCCTTGATCAGAACACACTCACACTTTTCCTGGAAGGCCGCATTGACTCCGCCAATTCGGCTCAGACGGAACAGGAGATTTTTGACCTCATCCGTCAGAATCCCGGCTGCACACCGGCCTTTGACGCCAGGGATCTTGCCTATATTTCCAGTGCAGGCCTCCGGGTCCTGATGAAGGTCCGCAGGCAGGCCGGCAGCCCCGTTCCCGTATATAACGTCTCCCCCGAGGTCTATGAGATTCTTGAGGTCACCGGGTTTACCGACCTGCTGGATGTGCATAAACGCCTGCGCTCCGTCTCGGTGGAGGGCTGTGAACGCATCGGCCAGGGCGGCAACGGCTCGGTGTACCGCCTGGATGAAGATACCATCGTCAAGGTCTATAAGCCCTGGATGCAGCTGAAGGACATTCAGCGGGAGCGGGATTTTGCCAGAACCGCCTTTGTAAACGGTATTCCATCCGTCATCGCCTATGATGTGGTTCAGGTTCAGGACTGCCTGGGCGTCGTCTTTGAAATGCTCAAGTCAGATACCCTGGGACACGCCATGGCGAAAAACCCGGAAAAGCTGGAGGAATATGTGGATAAGTATGTGGCGCTTGCCAAACAACTTCACTCCACCCATGTTCCCGAAGGTTCCTTTACCCCCATCCAGGACGTTATGAATGCCCGGGTTGAAAAACTGGACCCCTGGTGCTCCAGGGAAGAGATAGACCTGCTCCACACGATCGTTGACTCGATTCCCAGAGCAGATACCGTCACCCATAACGACCTGCACCCGGGCAATATCATGATCCAGGACGGCGAACTGGTGCTCATTGACATGCCGGAGCTCACCATGGGTCCTCCTGTGTGTGACATGACATCCATCTACCGTGACATGATCGCCGCCCCTGCCACCTCCTCATCCCAAAGTGTGGAAAGCAGCGTCGGCATGCCGAAGGAACTGATTGTTAAAACCGGCAACATGTTCTTTCAGAAGTATACCGGCATCGGGGAGACGGCACAGCTGCAGGAATACTATAAGAAACTGGGCCTCCTGTTTGCCTTCAATGTGGTGATGATACCGGGAGCCGGTTCCGAGCGTGCCATGATTATGGCTGATGATATCATGAACAGGCTCCTCAGGGGCGTGGTGGTTCCGAACCAGGATGCCATCCGTCATCTGTACCGGGTTCTGTAATGCCCGGCGGCCGCACCCGCCGGAACCTCGGCATCCCTTTTCTGAATGAGACCGCGTGCAGAATGCCGTATAAATCAAAAAAGGATAACAGACCATGAAGAGACTCGTAAGTTTGCTCACCGCCATTTTCGTCATTTTGCTTTCTGTCCCGTTTGTCTGTGCCGAAAATGCGGTTTCGCTCAACACAGATACCGCAGCGCCGTCCTTTCAAATGACGCTAAGCGGCGGGCAGGTCATCACTTCGGAAACCTTCGCGGCAGGCAGAAATCTCCTCCTTGTCTATGGAAGAACACTGTGCTGGAACACAAGATCCTTTCTGGAGAACATACAGCCGGTGATGGATCAGCTTGCATTGAGCGGGATCACGGTCCTTGTGGGCCTGCATGACGATCCCTCAGATGAGGAGATGCAGGAGTTTGCAGAAACCTTTCCGGGAATTGTCTGTGCAAAGGTCACCAACAGTTATTATGAAAGCGGCATGTGGACCGGCCTGGAAGCGGTGGGAGCAGGTACAAACTCGGTCATTTTCCCGGTTGTGTTTTACCGGACAAATGAAGGCAGAATCCGGTATTATTCCACTGGCTACGTGTACGAACCGCTCGCACTGACTTCTGCCGTCATGGAGCACAGCCTGCCCTCGCAGGCTGAGATCCTGCTTCCGGAACTCCTGAGCGTAATCGAGGACGGTGCTTTCCGGGGAGCCGGCTTCTCTTCCGTATACTGCGGCAGGCAGGTTGTATCCATCGGAGCCTGTGCCTTTGCTGACAATCCGTCTCTGAAATGGATCTTTCTCTCACCTGGCATTACTGGCATTGATGAGACTGCCTTTTCCGGCTGTTCGTCAGACATGGTGATTTTCGGAAAAGCAGGGAGTTACGCCCAGACGTTTGCGGAACAATACGGGATCCCGTTTCAGGGCATATAAGCGCCTCAGGCGGAAAAGAAATGCTTTCCCGAAAACAGAGCATGTTCTTTCAGAAAGCATACCGACGGTCCATGGGCAAACTCCTTCGGGAAGCTGCCGCCCGCCAGCCGTACCGTGTTCAATACCAGACTTGTGCATATCAGACCGGGAATGTACATCAGGGCTTTTCCCCTGAACCAGCCAGGCGGCATCTGTGTTTGCAGATGCCGCCTTTTCTCATAAACCGCCCCTTTCAGTCTGTAAGCCAAAAGCGCTGCGCCTCAGTTACGCACAGGTTCCTTCCTTTCCATCCACAGGCGTAAAGCCATGTCCTGTCAGGCTTTGTGAATCTGTACACATACTGTGCACCGGTGTTCCACAGTTCATACACATATTATCCACATATTTATCCACAGGTTGTGGAAATTTTCCCCGTGTTAGATACAGTTATCCACAGGTGTCCTTCTGCTTTCCGTATAGCCCGGAAAGATCTTTTTCCATTTTTCCTTGATCATTCCCATTCGACGCGGTACAATGGCTGAAGAACAATTCCGGAAAAACTGCATCATGTCCTGTGTTGCTCAAAGAACTGTAAGGAGGTGCTGTCCCCTTGTTTTCCGTGCACGAATGCTTCTCCCTCCGCCTGCCCGCCTTCCTCCTGTGCCTGTTTCTCCTCGCCTTCCCCGTATCCGCACCCGCTGAGGGGATGGATGGCATGGACACAGCTGCCATGCAGAGCATAAATCCGTTTCAGGAAGTGGAAGAGAACATGTCCCTTGGCACATCTTCCGCTCCCCTTCTCCTCCCTCAGGTGGACTTTGGTGAAGGCGCCTCCTTCCTGCGCATAAAAGCAAAAGCGGAAAGCAGGACCATCCTGAAGATCTGTTCGGATTCCGTTAAGGACGGTCTTCTTGGCACCATGGTCTTCCTGCCGGTAACAAAGGAAGCCCGCATGCAGATATCCTTAAGCGGCGTGCACGACCTGTATATCCTGGCAGAAGGCGCCTGCACCCTCATCTCCTGGCAGGCCTTTACTGATCTGAGCAGCGTGGAAGCCGCCATAGCCGCAGAAAGGGATACCGGAAGGGAAACCGGGATCCCCTCTGCCTACACCGTGTCCTGTCCCCGGGGCGGCACCACCGGAACATTCACCTATATGGCCCGGGACCGTTTTCAGGAGGATGTAACCTATGAGAAGACGGCGGGCATCTACCTGCCCGCCGGGTATGACGAAAACAGTGTGTATGACCTGCTCATCCTCTGCCACGGCATAGGGGGCAGCGAAAAGGAGTGGGGCCTGGCGGGCGGAGACTCCCGCGCAAAGAACATCCTGGACAACTTAATTGACCGGGGCGAGATCCGTCCCCTGGTGGTTGTCACACCGGATGGGCGGGCCGGACACACGGAGGACAATTCCTCCGCCTTCTATGCCTTTGACCTGGAACTGCGGGAGGATCTCCTCCCCTTCCTTCAGGCGCATTATGCCGTTGACACGACTGACCGCAGCCGCTGTGCCATGGCCGGACTTTCCATGGGTGCCATGCAGACCATAAACCTGGGAATCGGCAAATGTCTTGACCTGTTCAGTGCCTTCGGCGCCTTCTCTGCCTGTCCCACCACCAGCCCGGCAGCCGTAACCGCCGCTGTCCTGAACAGCCATGCGGAGTATCCCGTCCGGGTGTTCTACAGCATCTGCGGTCTTCAGGATCAGATTGCCCTTTACAGCGCAGACAATGCCACCATGGGGCTTATGGAGAAAACGGGTTCCTTTACGGAGGACAACTGCATCATCCAGCATGTTCCCGGCGGCCATGACTTTGGCGTATGGCACCTGGGGCTGTACAATTTTCTCCGTCTGATCCAGGGGATCTGACACAAAAAGACCTGTCTTCAGGCAGGCAGCTTTTCTCAGAAAGGAGAACCACTGTGGAAAGGGACCGGATCACTGCGCTGGCCTTTGCCATCGTCATCATCAGCTTTGTGCTGTCCACTGTCGTATCCCTGTTTTCTCTCCGGGAGATGGCCCTTAAGAATATGGAAAAGCTGGGCATGGAACTGGCTGACCGTATCTATGACACCATCAGCATTGAGCTCGGCGAGCCCACCGTGGTCTCCCAGACCATGGCCCACAACAGCTTTCTCATCAACCTTCTGAAGGATGACAGCCTGCCCGGGGATGAGATCGCCAGTTCCATGCAGGATTATCTGCACGGGATTCACAGCGGACTGAACTATGAGACGGCCTTTGTCATTTCCGAAAAGACACGCATCTATTACACCCAGTCGGGGATTCTGAAAACCATCCAGCCTGACCACAATCCCAGGGATGCCTGGTATACATCCTTTGTGGACCATGGCCGGGCATATGAACTGGATGTGGACAATGACGAGATCCATCATGATGCATGGACCGTTTTCGTCAATGCCCGCATAGACGATGCGGACGGCACGTTCCTCGGGGTATGCGGCGTGGGTATGCACATGACCCGGAGTCAGGAACTGTTCTACGGTCTGGAAAGCCAGTACCATGTGAAAATTGACCTGGTCAACCGGGAAGGCCTGGTGCAGGTGGATACGGATGAGAACCGCATCATGCATGAGGAACTCACCGGCATCGACTTTTCAGCCAGCGGCGACTATGTGTACCAGCAGCTCAGCGGGAACCGTTTCATGATCTCCCGGTATATGCCGGAACTGGACTGGTACCTGGTGGTGCGCAGCGACGGGAACCTGGACACGGCCCAGATGTGGAACACGGTCCTGATCAATCTTCTCCTGTGCGTCCTGGTGCTTCTCCTGATGATTCTGGCGGTGCGCATCATTGTGCTGAGAACCAGTGCACTGGCCCATGCTTCCTTCAGGGACCATCCCACCTCCCTGCTGAACCGCCGGGCCTTTGAAGAGGAAAAGGACAAGCTTGGCCATTCTTCCCTGCCGGAGGATTTTGTCTTCGTCACCGTGGACGTCAACGGACTGAAAACCGTCAATGATACCATGGGCCATGTGGCCGGGGATGAACTGATCCGCGGCGCAGCGGAAAACCTCAAAAAGTATCTTGGTCCCTATGGCAAGATCTACCGCATCGGCGGGGATGAATTTGCAGCCTTCCTCACCCTCTCCGGGGAACGCCTTGAGCAGGTGCTTGAGGAGATGGAAAACGGCATATCCGCCTGGTCCGGGGAAAAGGTGCAGAGCCTGTCCGTTTCCGTGGGGTATGCCAGAAGCCGTGAGTTTCCCTCCGAGAGCATCCTGGAGCTCGGACGCATCGCCGATGAAAGGATGTATGCGGCAAAGGAAGAGCATTACCGGAAAACCGGAAAGGACAGACGCAGGACATAAGCACCAGTAAAGGAAAACCAGCCGGCAGAACATGCCGGCTTTTCCTGTACCCGCCTGAAGCCTGTTTCGTTTTCCGTTTGCCTTACTTTGCCGGCCGTCCGCAATAACGTCATTTACCCGGAAAACATGGCAGGGAATGCATTCAGAATCTTCCCTTGTACATTTCCCGTCTTCGGCGCTACAATAACCCGGTCCGTCCAGGCTGCCACTCCAAAACATGGCCTGACCAGGAGGTTTACCGGATGCCCGCAGCTTCACCAAAGTACCGCAGAACGCTCATCGCCTGCTACCTGGGCTTTGTCACCCAGGCCATTGCCGCCAATTTTACGCCTTTGCTCTTTCTTACCTTTCATACTGTCTACGCCATTCCTCTGGGACAGATCGCCCTGATCTCCACCACCTTTTTCCTCACCCAGCTTCTGGTGGATGTCATCTGCGCCCGGTATGTGGACCGGATCGGCTACCGTACCGCCGTGGTCCTGTCTGAAGTCACCAGCGGCCTCGGCCTGGCGGGGCTTGCGGTGGTTCCCGACCTGATGCCGGATCCCTTCCCCGGGATTCTCATCTGCGTGGTCATCTATGCCGTGGGCAGCGGTCTGATTGAAGTTCTGGCAAGTCCCATTGTGGAAGCCTGTCCCTTTGACCACAAGGACGCAGTCATGAGCCTGCTCCATTCCTTCTACTGCTGGGGAGCCGTGGGTACCATTGTGCTTTCCACCCTGTTTTTTACCATCTTCGGAGTGGAAAACTGGAGAATCCTGGCTGTACTCTGGTCCCTGGTGCCCTTTTACAACATCTATAATTTCGCCACCTGCCCCATAGAGCACCTGACGGAAGACGGAAAGGGCATGACCTTCTCCGAGCTTTTCCGGACACCCCTGTTTTACCTGTCTCTGGTGCTCATGGTCTGTGCCGGCGCCTCTGAGCTCTCCATGGCGCAGTGGGCCTCTGCCTATGTGGAGGCCGCCCTGGGCTTCTCCAAAACCCTGGGTGATCTGGCAGGCCCCTGCCTGTTTGCCGTTACCATGGGAATAAGCCGGGTGATCTACGGCGCTTATGGGGAAAAGCTGAACCTGAAAAACTATATGATGGGCTCCGGCATTCTCTGTCTTGCATGCTATCTTCTGGCGGGTCTGTCCCGCAATCCCGTTCTGGCCCTTCTGGGCTGCATATTCTGCGGATTCTCGGTGGGCATCATGTGGCCCGGCACCATATCCATCATCTCCCCGAGACTTCCCAGAGGCGGAACAGCCCTCTTTGCCTTCCTGGCCATGGCCGGAGACCTGGGCGGTTCCTCAGGTCCCGCTCTGGTGGGAATTGTGACGGAGCTTGCCGGGGACAATCTTCAGGCAGGCGTTCTCACCGCTGTCATCTTCCCTCTGGTCCTTGTCATCTCCCTCTGGCTTCTGGAGAAAGTGGCTTCCAGCTCTTCCGGGACCCAGGCCTGACAGACACAGTCCCCCGGGACTGTGTCCCTGTCCCGTTCTCAGACGGACTCCCTTACAGAAAAAGGAACCCTTCCGGGTTCCTTTTTCTTAAGCGTTCTGTTTACTTGATC
>CAMOVR010000010.1 GCA_946627565.1 uncultured Clostridia bacterium | reverse complement strand
CAGGTATAACGTTATACCTTTAATTGTTTTGCAAAAACAATAGCATGCAATTGACTTTCAGGACAAAAGTCGTATACTCTGCCATTGTTTACCGGAATATTCCCGGATTCATTCAGTTCTTTACGGAACTGCCTTTTGTCAGAAAGGAGAAACCATGCACGACCCGCCTGCCATAGGCTTCATGCTCAAGCGCCTCAGCTGCAGCATCCACGGGGATGCTTCCCGCCACTTTTCCGACATTGACCTGACCCCGGCCCAGGCACAGGTGCTCATCCGTCTCCACAGAAGAGAAGATGAGACAGCGAAAATGAAGGAGATGGAAGCGGACTTCCATGTGTCCCAGCCCACCATGTCCGGTCTTATCATGCGCCTTGAAAAGAAGAAACTGGTGGAAACCTTCCAGGACATGCATGATGCCAGAGTCAAGTGTGTACGCCTGACAGACGCCGGAAGGAGTCTGTGTGATGCTGCCCGCTCTTCCCTTTTCTCTGCCGAAGAAAAGATGCTCTCCTGCCTGACGCAGAAAGAGCGGGACACACTCTCCGGCCTGCTTCAGCGCATGTGCCGCCATATGGAAGAGACGCAACAGGAAGACATATCAAGTACACGAAAGGATGAAGACCGTTGATCAAGAAACTTCTTTCCCAGGTCAAGCAGTACAGGCGGGCAGCCATACTGACCCCCCTGAGCATGATCGGGGAAGTTCTCATGGAAACCCTGATTCCCTACGTCATGGCTGCCCTGATTGACCAGGGCATCTCCAAGTCCAGCATGCCGGACATTTATCTGTACGGCTTTCTCATGCTGCTGTGTGCCCTGTGCAGCCTTATGTTCGGCGTCTGGGGCGGCAAGTTCGGCGCAGAAGCCTCCACGGGCTTTGCAGCCAACCTGCGCTCTGCCATGTTCAGTCACATCCAGACCTTTTCTTTCGCCAACATTGACAAGTTCTCCACCGCAGGTCTGGTAACCCGTCTGACCACCGACGTGACCAACGTACAGAACGCATTTCAGATGACGCTGCGCATTGCGGTCAGGGCTCCCCTCACCTTCCTGTGCTCCATCGTCATGTGCTTTGTGACCAACCACCGGCTCTCCACGGTCTTCCTGATCGCCGTGGTCTTCCTTTCCATCGTGCTGGCCCTGATCGTGAAGACCGCCATGAAGCGCTTTAACGCCGTATTTGAAAAGTACGATGACTTAAACGCATCTGTGCAGGAAAACGTATCCGCCATCCGTGTGGTGAAAGCCTTCGTCCGTGAAGACTATGAGACGGACAAGTTCAACCGCGCCGTACAGAATCTGTACCGCATGTTTGTCCGGGCCGAGCGTGTGGTCGTTCTCAACTCCCCTGTCATGATGCTCACCGTCTACGGCTGCATCATCCTTCTGTCCTGGCTTGGCGCCACCTACGTGGTCATGCCGGCGGATCCAAGCTATGCCCTTACCACGGGCCAGCTGACCAGTCTTTTCTCCTACGTGATGAGCGTTCTCGGTTCCCTCATGATGCTCTCCATGATCTTCGTCATGCTCACCATGTCCATGGCCAGCGGTCGCCGCATCTGTGAAGTGCTGGACGAGGAATCCTCCATTGTCAATCCGGAAAAGCCCCTTATGGAGCTCAAGGACGGTTCCATAGACTTTGATCATGTGAACTTCTCCTACAAGGCCGACGGCACCGGTGAATACACCCTGAAGGGCATTGACCTGCACATTGCTTCCGGGGAAACCATAGGCATCATCGGCGGCACCGGCTGCGGCAAGTCCTCCCTGGTCTCCCTCATCTCCCGTCTCTATGATGTGACTGAGGGGAGTGTAAAGGTAGGCGGAGAAGACGTACGGTCCTACGATCTTGATGTGCTGCGCAATTCTGTAGCCGTTGTTCTCCAGAAAAACGTGCTGTTCTCCGGCACGATTCTTGAAAACCTCAGATGGGGCAACGAAAACGCCACACTGGAACAGTGCCGGGAAGCCTGCCGTCTGGCCTGCGCCGATGAATTCATCGACCGGTTCCCGGAGGGCTATGAAACCCGCATTGAGCAGGGAGGCAACAATGTCTCCGGCGGTCAGAAACAGCGTCTGTGCATTGCCCGGGCCCTGCTCAAGTCCCCGAAGATCCTCATTCTGGATGACTCCACCAGCGCCTGCGACACCGCCACGGATGCGAAGATCCGCAGGGCCTTCCGGGAGGACATCCCCAGCGTCACCAAGCTCATCATCGCCCAGCGCATTGCCTCCGTTCAGGATGCAGACCGCATTCTGGTCCTGGACAACGGTGAAGTGACCGCCTTTGGCACCCATGAAGAACTCATGGAGACCAGCGAAATCTACCGCGAGATCTATGAGACCCAGACCGAGGGCGGCGGCGACTTTGACAAGCCTGAAGAGATTGGAGGTGCATCCGTATGAACCGTGGACCGAGAAAAAGCGGAATCGAGGCCATGAAGGACATGCGTGCCCAGAGGGGCACACTAGGCCGCGTGATGAAGATCGTCATGCAGCACTATGCCTGGCAGTTCGTTGTGGTAATCCTCTGCATCATTGCCGCCACCTGGTGCACACTGCAGGGCACCCTGTTCATGCAGCAGCTGATCGACGTTTACATCCTTCCCATGCTGGCGGGCACCATGTCAACGGAAGCCGGCTTTGCTGCACTGGCATCCGCGCTTTTCAGGCTTGCCGTCATCCTCGCTTTCGGCGTGGCCTGTTCCTATGCCTACAACCGCATCATGGTGAACGTTTCCCAGGGTTCCCTTCTCCGGATACGCCAGGAAATCTTCACCACCATGGAAAAACTGCCCATCTCCTACTTTGACACCCATGCCCACGGGGACATCATGTCCATCTACACCAACGACGTGGACACCCTGCGCCAGCTCATAGGCCAGTCCATCCCCGCCTTTGTGGATTCCCTGATCACCGTGGTCATGACATTCTACAGCATGGTAACCCTCTCCTGGCAGATGACCGTGCTGTCCATCTTCCTCATGTCCTTTACCTTCCTGGCCAGCGCCAAACTGGCAGGCAGAGCCGGCAAGTACTTCGGCCAGCAGCAGAAGAACCTGGGCGCCGTCAACGGGTACATCGAAGAGATGATGGAAGGCCAGAAAGTGGTCAAGGTTTTCTGCCATGAAGACAAGAGCATAGCCGGTTTTGAAGACCTGAACGAAAAGCTCAGGGACACGGCCAACCAGGCCAATGCCTTTACCAACGTCATAGGCCCCGTGAACAACAACCTGGGCCATCTGTCCTATGTGGTCTGTGCCGTGGTAGGCGCCCTGCTTGCCATAAACCATGTCACCACCCTGACACTGGGTGCCCTGGTGACCTTCCTTACCCTGAACCGGAACTTCTCCCGCCCCATCTCCCAGATCTCCCAGCAGATGAACTCCATCGTCATGGCCATGGCTGGCGCCAAGCGTATCTTCGCCCTGATGGACGAGAAGCCGGAGCAGGACGACGGATATGTGGAACTTGTCAACGCAAAGATCGATGAAAACGGGAACATCACAGAGACAGAGGAACGCACAGGCGTCTGGGCATGGCGGCATCCCCATCACGAGGGCGGAAACGTCTCCTACAGGAAGCTGGAAGGCGGCGTGACCCTGAACCATGTGGACTTTGGCTATGTGCCCGACAAGATGGTGTTGCACGACATTACCATGTACGCAGAGCCCGGCCAGAAGATCGCCTTCGTGGGCGGCACCGGCGCCGGCAAAACCACCATCACGAACCTCATCAACCGCTTCTATGACATACAGGACGGCAAGATCCGCTACGACGAGATCAACATCAACAAGATCCACAAGGCCGACCTGCGCAGGTCCCTGGGCATGGTGCTCCAGGAGACGAATCTCTTCACCGGAACCGTCATGGACAACATCCGCTACGGCCGTCTGGATGCCACGGATGAGGAGTGCATGGAAGCCGCAAAGCTGGCCAATGCAGACGGCTTCATCCGCCGTCTTCCGGACGGATACCAGACAAAGCTCACCGGAAACGGTGCCAGCCTTTCCCAGGGACAGAGACAGCTTCTGGCCATTGCAAGGGCAGCTGTGGCAGACCCGCCCTGCCTGATTCTGGATGAAGCCACCAGTTCCATTGATACCCGCACAGAAACCCTGGTGCAGAGCGGTATGGACGCCCTCATGAAGGGCCGTACCACCTTCGTCATAGCCCACCGTCTCTCCACAGTGCGCAATGCAGACTGCATCATGGTACTGGAACAGGGCCGGATCATTGAAAGAGGAACCCACGACCAGCTTATCGAAGAAAAAGGCAAATACTATCAGCTGTATACGGGCAACTCCATTCAGGAAGCATAAAGCAGCACCCCGCCCAGGCCATTGGCCAGGGCGGGGTGTTCTGATTCGTTTCTATGTTCAGAATGGAACGTTCGTAAAACTGTATGAGACGGAATGGTATGTAAGGAGTCAGACAATATTGTTCAAGATCCGTGACAGATTATCAGCAGAATATGATCCTGTCTTTTATCCACTCCACTATCCAGGTTGGAAGCTTGGGATAGAGATATGAGGCCATCCGGGGATTCACATGTGATGATCCTTTGGCCTTCTTTTGTGCCTTTGCTTTCTTAAGTATATCAGAAATCAGATCATCCGTGCGTTCAGGGTATTCATCGTCTGATTCAACTGGTTTTGCCTCGAATTCTCTTAGTCGGTCAATCTTCTCTTTCGTCAGCACATTGTCAGCAGATAACGTATTCATTGCTGCAACTGCCCGATTCAGATGTGCCAGGATGATACGTTTCCCATCCGGTCCATAGACATACTCTTTTCCATCTTGTTACCTGACCTTTACAGAAGAGGTGCAGCCTTTTCAACGAATTCACTGAAGATGGAATTGGCCCAGGCGAACCAGGGACGGGTATACTGTGCCGGATCATCCTTGTGGACTCCTTCATGCATCAGGAAGGTACCCGCGTCCATGTTTTCCAGCATGCCGGCAATACGTACGATTTCGTCCTCGTCCACCGAAGTCAGACCCTGGATACACAGGGAAATGGGCCAGATATAGTCCTTCGGAGTATGCGGACTTCCTATGCCGCGTGCTGCTTTGCCCTCATAATAGTACGGATTGGATGTGCTCAGGACCATGCGCCGGGTGTTGAGATAAACGGGATCGTCCGGCTTCACGCAGCCCAGGTACGGCAGACTCAGAAGGCTGGGCACATTTGCATCATCCATAAAGATATGACCGCCCAGGCCATCCACTTCATAGGCGTACACATTGCCAAAGTCCGGATGCGGATAAATGGCATACATATCAAGACCTGAGCGGATCTGCTCTCTCAGCATTTCTGCTTCCTTCGCCATCTCTTCATCCTTAAGGATTTCCCTGGCCATCTCTGCTATCTGCTCAAGGGTCCTTGTGGCAAAGAAGTTGGAGGGGATCAGGTAGCCATAGCGGCAGGCGTCATCACTGGGCCTGAAGCCACTCCAGGTCATGCCGGTATATCCTACAGGCGTTCCCCTGCCCAGATCCGGAAGGGTATCCGAGGGCGGGCAGTCCCGGCGCTCAAAATAATACGGGGACAGGTCGGCGTGATGCTGCTCTGTTTTCCAGGTATCCAGAATGGTCCTGACTGCCTGACGGAACATATCTCCGGAAAAGTCGGTATTCCCGGTCTGCTTCCAGAACCCGTATGCCAGGCGCATGGGATAGCACAGGGAATCCACCTCGTACTTCCTTTCCCAGATCCAGGGGCGCTGTATCTCCGTCCAGGATGTACGGTCATCATAGCCATGCCGGTCACTGGCTTCCCGGTTGAAGGCGTTGGCATACGGATCCATGACAATGTACTGGAACTGTCTCTGCAAAAGGCCAAGGACAGCTTCCTTAACTTCCGGAAAACCGGAGCAATGCGGCAGATAATGGTATACCTGCGCAGATGAGTCCCGCAGCCACATGGCAGGGATATCGCCAGTAATCAGGAACACCGTTCCGTCCGCTCTCTGCAATGTGGTGTCCCAGGTGCTGGCAAAGCACCTCCTGTACATTTCAGCCAGCTTATCCCTGCCCTTTTCCTGAAGCTTGGAAACCACCGGTTTTACTGCATTTTCTATCCAGTTCATGCTGCTTCCCTCCAAAAACAAATCCTGTCTTCCTGTATTTCTGTTCGTGTACGACGGTATATCGGCTTTCCTGTATCTGTTCTTCCGATTCCCTGTCTGCCTGTTGTCTCTATTCGGCATACAGTTGTTCTATGCTGCAGCCAAACATGTAAAGCTCCCCCCTCAGAAAGAATACTGGTCATTTCTCCGATGCATCGGTAATCTCTGTCAACGCCCTCAGCGATAAAACATATTTCAGCTTACTCATGGAATTCCCCTGCCGTATACATTTTCTGAAGGTTATGTGCCCTGCGTAATTCTTTGTCTGTCCACTTGTCCAAAGAACAGATTTCATTTTTTTCAATCAGATAATAGGCGTCAGGACGAAGAAGTTCATTTGACAACAGATCAGTATTATGCGTTGTGATAAAGATCTGGGTATCTGTCAGTTGCCGAACAAGTCTGACCAGTTCCCGGGAAAGATCGAAGTGATAAAAGGCATCATAATCATCGATAAAAACCAGGGAAGCTTTTGACATGACGATGTACCAGTAATAGAACAGTGCAAGCGATCTTGTTCCAGCTGAAGCTATCATATTAAATGGAACAGTCTTCCTCGGGAACTGGCAGAAGAGTTCGTTTGCCCCATTCCTGTCCATGGACACAAGATGATAGTCTATCCCCTTAGATCGAAGGAAATCTTCGAATTCTTTCATCTTGCCATGTCGGATGATCCCCTGCGTATATGATTCTCCTCCGATGTTCAGTCCCTGATATCCGTTGCTGTCCAAAGAATATATCATCAGCATATGATCCACAAAGGATGTGAAAGAAACAAACGCCCTGTTTATTCTGTTGTTTTCCAGAAATGCATTATTCCTGATAAACTTGACTCTGGATAATGTATCCATACCGGCCTGCAATTCTGAAGACAGCCGAAGTGTTTCTGCTCCTTTCAGGGTCGTGTATCCTTTTCCTGTACCATAATTGTAACCAATAACTTCACTTCCATCAATAATCAGCGTTTCATAGTCTAATCTTTTTGCATCTCTTTTTCCATATTTGTACACAACTTCCACACCGTCAAATACAAAATCATACGCATATTCGGCAATGGGCTTATTACCTGAAAGATTCAGATAATTTGTGTATTTACCGTAGGCTTTCTCTTTATCGGTCAAATGAAGAATGATATCAAAGAGAGCAAATGCCAGGTTTGACTTTCCGCTGCCATTTTTGCCGTAGATGATACCTTTGGTAATGCAGCCATCATGAACAACCAGATCATTGAAGTCATAATTCGAAGGATGATCAAGTTCGAAAACAGCTGGCTGTTCAAAATTCCTGAAATTTGTGACGGAAAACCTCTTCAGCACGTTATATTACTCCTATACCATAAACTGATTCCCAGTATAGAAGATATGGAGGACTGCGTCAACTGAGTCGTTATACATCCCCAGTCAAGGCAGCTCCTATTGCGTCTTCTGTTATCAGCCTGTCATTTCTTCATAAAGATCACGAAGCAGACGGGTATACATACCTGAACCCGCCCGGGCAATTTCATTCCGAAAAGGCATACGCATCTATGCGCCTTCAGGATACCATTCTTTACTCCGGTTTTCTGTTCTGGTATACTTCGTCTGTAATTTCCGCATGGCAAAGTATGCAGCCTCAGTTGCAGGCCTTTCCATATTCATGCTTATGTTTCCAATTTCTTTCAGAGTATTTTCCCCGTTATAATCCATTTTTACGGAGATACACCCACGTGATCAGGTATATCCTTCTTTTGGTTTTATCCCTTGTCCTCATGCTCCCTTCCACACCGTCCACTTCCTCTTCAGGCTATCAGTCCTCTGAACTTGAAAAGGTGATCGAAAAAACCACTTTGGAAGACGGCAGCACGGTGGAAACCACCTCATATTATCTGGACGGAAAACTCACCGTCGCTTCCAACCTGCGCTACGCCCGGGTTGTGAAGACCAGGACCGGGGACCAGCTGCTGGAAACCTACTTTGACGCAGATGAAGAGCCGGCAAAGCTGTCCTCGGGCCACAGCGCCATCCTTCGCATCTATGAAGACGGGAACGAAACCGTCAC
Source organism: uncultured Clostridia bacterium (assembly GCA_946627565.1). GTDB lineage: Bacteria > Bacillota > Clostridia > Christensenellales > Aristaeellaceae > UBA2943. The sequence goes on along the minus strand of CAMOVR010000010.1, from coordinate 37,770 downwards.
CACCTATCTGGGGCCGGATCTTGAACCCATCATCAACACTTCCCGCTACTGTACCCGTCTTCGGAAGTTTGAGAACAAACAGGTAACCGAAGAATGGTATCTGGACACAGAGGGGAATCCCGCTGAAATATCCAGCGGTTACTTCGGACGAATCAACACCTGGGAAAACGGCCGCAATACCGTCGTCACCTATGTGGATGCGGAAGGGAATCCAAAGAATATCCCTTCCGGGTACGCCATCATGAAACGCACCTTCTATGAAAAGAGCGACGGGGTCCCGGATGCCTGGGCAGGCAGGATCCGGGAGGAATTCTATTTTGAAGAAGACCTCTCCCCTGCACTCCTATCCCTTAATCAGCACGGTGACCGGAAGGAATATGACGACAAAGGCCAGAATATCCGGATTACCTACCTTGACGCAGACGGTCAGATCAAAAAAACCGGCTGCGCTGTGGTGGAAAGAACATTCACAGAGACCGGCAGCGTGGAATCGGAGCGGTACTATGACGCGGAAGGAAACCCTGCCAAAGGTTCCAGCGGACATTACGGCTACAGGAAGTCAGACGGGAAAACCATCTATCTGGACCGCAATGGGCGAGATTATTTTGACCTGAGCCTGTTTCTTCACAATGAGCCTCTGGCGGTGATCCTCATCGGTGCGGTCATACTTCTTTTAAGCTCCTTTCTCCCAGACTCTGCACCCGGAAAGTGCATCGCCTTTGTCCTCCTCATCGCCTATTCCCTCTTCATTCTCTATATGACCCTCTGGAACCGTTACGGGGAACCCAGGGCAGAGCTTACCCTGTTCTGGTCCTACCGTCAGTTCTTCACATCTTCCTCCTTCCGCCTGGAGATTCTCAACAACATCTGGCTCTTTGTAACCCTAGGCGCTATCCTTATGAACCTTATGCCCGGTCCGAAAGGCATTGTCCTGGGCATCCTCTTTTCCGTCATCATTGAGACGGTACAGTACTTTACGGGCTTTGGCCTGGCCGAATTTGACGACGTCATCAGCAACGGCCTGGGCACGCTCATTGGAGCCGCCATGGTTTTCAGAAAGGGCGAGAGAGCAAATGACCGAATTCACCCAGCGGGTGAATGACACATGCCATCTTCCATGTCATACTTCTCCCGCAGGCCAAAAGCCTGACATATCAGATACAGAGGAGATACGACATGTCAGACAGCAGAACAGCATCTATTCTCAGCTTTGCGGAGCATTCCTTCGGACCGGACGAAACCTTTCTTTTTCACTGCACGGCCTGCGGGGCGTGCTGCAAAGGGCGGCATGACATACTTGTCACCCCCTGGGACCTGTACCGGCTGGCCGGGCATCTTCACATGGAGATGAACCAGCTGATTCAGACATACTGCATCTGGTACCTGGGAGAAACCAGCCATCTTCCCATTGTGGCCCTGAAGATGCAGGGCGCGGAAGAAGTCTGTCCCTTTCTCAAGGGCAGGCTCTGCGGCGTCCAGGAGGCCAAGCCCTCCGTATGTGCCCTCTTTCCCCTGGGGCGGATGGCGGATCCCAGGGAAGGCCATGTACGCTACTTTATCCAGCCTGTAAACTGCGGCCTTACAGACGAAAGTCACACGGTACGGGAATGGATTTCTGTTCTGGGGGCAGAGGAAAGTGAAGTCTGGTACAAGCTCTGGTCAGAGACCGTCTATGCCTTCTGCACCACCCTGGATGAAATTGCAGGGCACATGACGCCTCAGCAGGAAGCCCTGCTGGCCACTTCCATGATGGTTAACCTGTATGTCCATTACGATATGGACCGCCCCTTCTTTGAGCAGTTTGAGAAGAACGCAGATAAGGTCCGTGAGATTCTTAAGATGTGCAGCACCTATGTCCGCCTTGGGAAGCGCGGTGCATAAGAGGCAGGTTTATCCTTTATGTATGGAGAAGGCAGGCTGCACAGCGGCAACACAAGGCACAGGTCACAAAAACGCCGGACAGGACAGAAGATGAAGGGATGCCGGACTCTTGGAGCATCCTCCATGCCTCCGGAGTAGGACTGCAGGAGACCCTTCTTTCCTGGCACCTGCGCTTCCGGATCACTTCAGTCACAATGCTGTGCAGGCAGAAACTGCACGATCAGAAATACAGAAAGGATGAATCCCATGAAACTGTTTTCAAAGGCACAGAAAACCCGGCCCATCCCGGAAGGGGAAGAGCCGGTTCTGCAGGTTTCCATATGTACCGGGGAGACCACCGCCGGTTTTTACAACAAGGCCACCGGAAAAACCACCGGCGTCTGCCTGATCCGGGATGAAGAGGATCTGAAGGAGTTCAAAAAGACATACGGCATAACCGGTGATATCCGGAAAGTCTACTGATCGTCTCAGAAGAGCAGTTTCAGGCGTGAAACCGCCTCCTCCGTCTTTTCCAGGGTATTGAAGGCCGTCAGGCGGAAGTACCCTTCCCCGCTGGGGCCAAAGCCGGCGCCGGGGGTTCCCACCACATGGCAGCGGTCCAGGAGAAGGTCAAAGAAGCTCCAGCTGTCCATACCGGAGGGGACTTTCAGCCACACATAGGGCGAGTTCACACCGCCGTACACTTCCATGCCCAGTTTCGTGAGTCCTTCACGGATCACCTGGGCATTTTTAAGATACCCGTCAATCACAGCCTGCACCTGTGCTTTGCCTTCCGGGGTATAGATGGCCGCCGCCGCCCGCTGCACGGGATAGCTGACACCGTTGAATTTGGTGGACATGCGGCGCTTCCACATGGCGTTGAGTTCTACTTTTTCCCCGGCGCTGTTCAGGCCTTTGACACTGTGGGGCACCACGGTATAGGCACAGCGGGTGCCGGTGAAGCCTGCGGTCTTGGAATAGCTGCAGCATTCAATCGCCACTTCTTTTGCCCCTTCCACCTCATAGATGGAATGGGGAATGTCCTTTTCCGTGATAAACGCCTTATAGGCCGCATCGTAGATGATAATCGCCTCATGCTCCCGTGCCCAGTCCACAAAGACCTTCAGCTGCGCCTTTGTCAGCACCGTACCGGTGGGGTTGTTGGGATAGCACAGGTAAACCACGTCCACTGGCCTGTCGGGCACCGGGGGCACAAACTGGTTCTCCGCATTGCAGGGCAGGTACACCAGGCGGTCCCAGCGGTCCTTCACATAGCTGCCGGCCCGTCCGGACATGGCGTTGGAGTCCACATAGACAGGATATACCGGGTCCGTCACGGCAATCACCGCGCCCGGTGCAAACAGTTCCTGGATGTTGCCCACATCGGACTTGGCACCGTCGGAGACAAAGACTTCATCGTAGGCAAGGTCAATGCCAAGCGGCATATAGTCATGTTCCCGGATGGCGTTGACCAGGAAATCATAGCCGAAATCCGGTCCATAGCCGCGGAAGGTTTCCCGGACACCCATCTCATCCACCGCCGCATGCATGGCTGAAATCACAGCGGGCACCAGGGGCTGGGTCACATCCCCGATGCCAAGGCGTATGACGTCCTGATCCGGGTGGGCTGCCTCATAGGCCTTTGTGCGTCTTGCGGTTTCCGCAAACAGGTAGCTGCCCGGGAGTTTTCCGTACTCGTCATTGATCCGCATGTCTTGTTTGTCCTCCTTATATGTCCTCGTCCTCCGGCCATTCCCCGTCAAAGACAAAGGCTGCCGGTCCTGTCTTGATCACCCGTCCGTCCGGAAGGTACCGGATCTTAAGGTCCCCTCCCAGAAGGTGCACCATATTTTCCTCAGGACTCAGGTGCAGCATATTGGCCACCACCAGTACCGCGCAGGCACCGGTGCCGCAAGCCAGGGTCTCCCCGCTGCCCCGCTCGTATACCCGCATTATCAGCGTCCCGTCCTTCTGCGGCCATACCAGTTCCGTATTCACCCCATCCGGGAACAGAGGATTCTTTGCCATCCACTTTCCCAGCTCAATAAGGTCAATGTCCTCTTTGGGGAATATGACGCAGTGGGGGTTTCCCATGGACACGCAGTATCCTTCCAGGGGAATGCGCCAGGGAAGCGAAACCTTCAGGGGAATATTAGGACCGTCTTCCATGGCCACCGGGATCTCCCGGGCCAGGAAGCGGGGCTTTCCCATATCCACGGAGACGGACCTGACAGAGCCGCCCTCCAGGTTCAGATGAATCTGCTTTATTCCGCTGCCGGTTTCCAGAAGGAAATCGGTTTTGTCCGTAAGCCCCCGTTCGTACACATACTTCCCTATGCACCGGGCCGCGTTGCCGCACATGGCGCCTTCCGAGCCGTCCAGGTTGAACATGCGCATCCTGAAATCCGCAGAGGAAGAAGGCCCGATGAGCACCAGACCGTCCCCGCCAATGCCAAAATGCCGGTCGCTGACACGTCTTGCCAGCTTTTCCGGCTCCCGGACGGTTTCCTCAAAGGCATTGACGTAAATGTAATCATTGCCAATGCCCTGCATCTTTGTAAAGCGCATACCATCACCCCGCGGCGGCAGCATGTCTGCGGAGATGCAGAAGCCGGACCGCTTTCTGCTTCTTTCCGTATTCGCCGGCGCCATATTGTTTTGCCGTTTCCCTTATTCTGTCCCGGGTATGACCATAGCCTTAGAATAGAGTCATACGCCAAAAGGGACAGACATGTAAGGCTGCAGGAACCCGCAGGGGCACCTGCTTTGCCAGTATAACAGGTTTTCCGGAATACAGATGCATATGCCCATGCAAATACAAAGAAAACACAAGAGCCGGATAAGCTCCTGTGTTTTCCTTCTGTCATATGACGGTTCCCGGGACCTCAAGGGTCTTTTGCGGCAAAGCTTCTTCTTTTTCTGTGCCGGCTTCCCTGTCCAGCTGCTCCCGGAGGCTCTTCAGTCTCCGGATCCTTCCTTCCACCCGGATGCCTTCCAGACGGCTGGAACGGATACGGTCCGCCAGCATTCTTGTACCCATGGCCACCGGTACGGCGGCCCAGAGTCCTGCGGCGCTTGCGGCGGCAGCCCCGAGTCCCAGGGCAGCCCCGGTTTTCAGCATGCGTCTTGCCGCATCCTTTGTGGCATTCATGGCGGGTTTCCGGCCCAGGATGGCCTTTGTCCCCTCCATGGCCGCAATGACCACAAAGGGCAGTGCAGTGCAGGCCGCTGCCGCAGCCCCTGCCAGACTTCCCGCCTCCTCCATGATCCCCGTGTCCACGGCGATGTCCGAGGCATAGGTCACACCTGTGGCCACTGTATCCACCAGGGTATCCTTCTGCCGCTTTCTGTAATCCGAGACAATGTCTTCATAGCGTTTCAGGGTAAATCACCTCTTTCTTCTCTGCCCTGCAGTTTCGCAGGGCATTTTTGTTGGCTGTTCTCTGGCTTCTCAGGTTCCCTGCTTCTTAAGGGGCGCCTGAAACCCCATCCGGTGCTGCTTCCATGGTTCCAGGCTATGTCTTCTTACCGGAAGAGATTCAGAAGCGTCACCAGGACCCAGCTGCCGGCTGCAATGGAGACGATCAGAGTCAGCTGCTGCATGAAGGACCCCTGGTCCCCTCTGAAGAAGCCGCGTTTCTTCTGCTTTTCCTTAAGGCTGTTTTCTATGGCTGTAAGGCGCAGAGACATGTCCTTCAGCTTTTCCGAAGTGGACGTTTCCAGACTCTCCAGGTCTGTACTCAGGGTATCTATCTCTCCCTTCAGGTTCTGGCGGATCCTGTCGCTGTCCCTTCTTACGTCGTCCAGCTCACTGCGGACCCGGCTCTGGTCATCGCACAGGCCTTCCGCCACCATGGTCATCTCCGAGGTAAAATCCTCCACCAGCTGCAGGGTATTGTCGCCCCGGACTTTCTTCAGGGCGCCTGTGAGAAGCTGAAGCGGCAGGTTCCGCTTTTCCGTGGGCTTTTCAAAGACTTTTGTCTCCTGTTCCATTCTTCCCACCTCCCACCGGCAGTATAGCAGATACCGGGGCAGGTGTCATGGAAAACAATGCATTTCTCATGGAATTTTAACATTGACATGCTTTGATATGCCGGCGTACAATAAGGCTAACAGCAGCTGGCAAACAAAGAAATGACAAAGTACGTAACACTTGTAGCTTTATTGTGTTTTCGTTACATACGGGTTATGTAAAACCCCTGCATTCGGAAAGCGAGGCCATATCCATGAAAGCACGCAAAACCCTTTCCCTCATCCGGCGTATTCTTCTCTTCATTCTGGTTCTTGTTGTATCCCTTCCCCTTTTCCCTGCCAGGGCGGATACATCTTCCTGCAGCTGGTATGAGATCTTTGTCCGCTCCTATCAGGACAGCGACGGGGACGGCATCGGAGATCTGAAGGGCGTGGAAAAGCGCCTTCCCCAGATTGCCGACCTGGGCTTTGACGGCCTCTGGCTCATGCCCGTTATGGAAAGCCCCAGCTACCACAAGTACGACGTCACCGATTATTTCGCCATAGACGAGGAATACGGCACCATGCAGGACATGCGGGACCTGACGGAAGCCTGTCACGCGCTTGGCATGGAAATCATTGTGGACCTGCCCCTGAACCACACTTCCTCCATGCATCCCTGGTTCCTTGAGGCTGTAAAGGCCGTTAAGGCCGGGGACATGGAGAACCCATATATCGGGTACTACAATATTTCCATGGAAAAGGGCAGCAAGATGGTACCCATTGCCGGCACGGACTACGCCTATGAAGAGCAGTTCTCCGGCGGAGGCATGCCGGACCTGAATCTTGACAGTGAAACGGTCTGGGAAGAGATCCGGAAGATCCTTGCCTTCTGGCTTCAGGACGTGGGCGTGGACGGCTTCCGTCTGGATGCGGTCACCAGCTTTGAAGCCGGCAACACGGAGAAAAACGTGGAACTCCTGGCAAGGCTTAAAAAAGAGATGGAAAGCATAAAGCCCGGCTCCTTTGCCGTGGGGGAAGCCTGGACAGGGCTTTCCGAAATTCAGAAGTATTATGAATCCGGCATAGACGCCTTCTTTCTCTTTCCCATTTCCCAGGCGGAAGGCTGGCTGTGCCGTGCCCTCCGGGCCAGGACACCGGCATCCAAGTATGCCGGATACATGGAAGACCTCATCCAGGCTCTGCCGGACAAGACCTGGGCACCATTTCTTGCCAATCATGACACGGGCCGTGCCATTGGTTCCCTGCAGGCCAGGCAAAACCCTGCCGTGGCCAAGTTCGCCCAGCTGGTGCTGAACATGACCGGAGGCCTGACCTTCACCTACTACGGGGAGGAGATCGGCATGGTGGGCTCCGGGGACGATCCCAACAAGCGCCTGGCCATGTACTGGAACGATTCGGACATGACCCTGCAGCCCCCGGGTGTGACGAAGCTGGAATACGCCTATCCCTGCTTTGATGATCAGGCGGCGGATCCGGATTCGCTGCTGAACTATGTAAAGAAGATCAACGCCATCAAGAAAGAGGAACCCCTCATTGCCTGGGGGAAAACAGAGATTGCCTACAGCGACACTCATGTACTCTCCCTGAGGAAGACCCTGGGGGACGCTACCTGCCAGATTGTTATGAACTTCTCCGGATCATCTGAGAAAACCTTTGAAAACACTGACAAATGGAACATTGACCGGACACTGTGCATAACCGGTGAGGTGACGGAATCCGGCGGCGTCCTTACCCTGCCGCCCTACGGCATGGCCATCTTAAAGCCCTGATGAGGCCCATGAGCCTGTGTCGTGCATCAGCCCATAGAAAACATCCCCGGCAACCGGGTTTTCCGGAAGCCGGGGATGCTGCTTTTTCCTCAGGTTCTGACCGTGATGGCGTTGGTCCACCAGGTCTGGTTATAGATATCCGTCAGTCTGTAGGTAATGCTGAGCTTCAGGCCGTCGGGCAGGTAGGCATCCGTCACCTGCATATCCTCGGTAACCGTCACCGGATCACCGAAGTAATAGGTGTCAGTGTATGTTCCGTCATAGGCGTAGTAGTCGCACAGGAACTGGAGGGTATCCCCCACCTGAAGTGTCTCCTCCACCTTGGCGCTGGTTTCCGTTTCCCCGCCTGTCAGGTAGTCGGTCTGGACACCCACGATCTTTCCGTAGCCTTCGCCTTCAAAGGCAACATACAGGTTCACCCGGGTCTGGCCGTTGAGAAGAGCGGGGATATATCCCGTCACCCGTCCGCTGGCCTCGGTATCCAGGTGGTAATACGGCACAATCTGCCCGGAAATGGAAAGCCAGATGCCGGAGGTGTCAGCCACCAGGTTGCCGCTTTCGTCAAAGGAGAACACATTGTCAAGGCCCAGGTCCATATAGCCCTGACCGTCATCCACGAAGATATTCAGGTCAAGCCCATGCACCAGATCCCACTGTTCCTCGGGCAGGGACAAAATCATGTCATTACCGGAACCCCTGAAGATCAGGTTCTCCCCGTCGATGCGGTTTTCATAGATATAGCTGGCCATATCCTCCTGGGACATGTTCCTGCCAAAGAGGAAGCCCAGGGTGCCGAAGGAACTGTAGGGGGACGAAGAGGAATAGCTGGAGGAAGAACCGGAAGTGGACTGACTGGTGCTGCCAAAGAAGCTTCCCAGAAGTTCGCTTAAGAGTTCCTCCGTGCCATAGCCCTGGGAGGAGTAGGAAGAATACCCGCTGCCCAGCAGGCTGCTCATGGGATTGTGGCTGCCGCCGGACGCCAGCTGGCCGCTGGCTTCCAGGCTTGCAAAGGCACGGATACAGTCACTGTAGGCGTCATCCATGCCGATCTGCTCATAGGTGGCCACTGCCTTATCCACGTTGGAGATCTTCTGATAGGGGAAGTAAATGGAAAGGCCGTATGCATTGGTGATGCCGTTTGCCTTGTTGTACTTGACACAGGACTGGATGACGGAGGCAAGTTCCCTGCCCTCCTGGGTTCCCATGCGGTTTGCCAGGTCTGCCAGGTCCACCTGGTCGATTTTGGAGGAGCGGGCAAACTCACGGCTGCCGTTTCTGGCATTGGAAACGGTGCTGTAGGACTTATTCTCAATCAGGCCGGAGACGGAGCGGGCAAAGCCGGAAAGCGCAGCAGGAATCCTTGCCTGGACTTCCGCCAGGTCCACCACGCTCAGTGTCGTGGTCTGGCCCCTGGCCCTCTGGTTACAGGCGCTGACAAAGTCATCGCAGATCTGCTTTCCAAGGGTGGTGGTGGCAATGGAGGTATTCTTTCCAAGGGATGTGAGCCAGTCGGTATAGTACCAGCCGATACCGGGTTCCGTCTCCTCGGAGGCGATCATGTAATCCGCATAGTTTCCGCACATCAGGGCCGTTTCCACAGTGGCCATGAGGCAGGCATCAAAGCCGATGAAGTCAAACTTGACGCCGCCGTCCTTAAGGGCCGTATTCAGGCCTGACAGGGACATGGAGCCGGAGCTCCTGTTCTTTTCGTCATACCCGTAGCCGCTGACAGATCCGCCGCCATGGTCCCAGAGGATCAGGTTATAGCGGGAGGCCGGATAGTTTTCTGCGCAGAAGCGGATAAACCGGCTGAGGGTGGAGGGGTTGGTCATGGAAGCACTGCCGTCGTCTTCCTTCAGGCAGGAAAGCTTCCCGTCCGCCAGGCGCCAGATCTGATTTCTGGAGCTGGAGATATTGGAAATGCGCCAGGAAGAGCAGCCTCCGGTATAGACGATGATGCGCACATTGTCCCCGAAGCTGGCCCTTGCCATCTCCTGAAGGTCCGAGCTGGCCATGCCGCTGCGGCTTTCAAGGTCGGTGCCGCAGATATAGACCATAAGGGTGACGGTATCCTGGCCGCTGCCAAGAAGCTTTGTATACCGCTCCCGGATCTGGCCGGAAGAGGTGGTGGACATCTGCGTGGTATTGGTATCCACCTGAGCTGCGGTCTGTCCGCTGAGGAGCTGGCTGTACCAGGAATTGGGGTTCCGGGTACGGGCGGGCTGGGCTGCCTGCGTCGCAGCAGGCTTTGCTGTAGGCCTTGCTGTTGCACGGGCTGTGGCCGTGGGTCTTGCGGTGGGGGCCGCTGTACGGGTTGCCTGCTGGGTTACTGCAGTAAGGTTGTTTCCGTTATCTGAAGGCGTACCTCCGGACAGGAAGTTCCGTCCGCCAAATACAAAGACCAGCAGGAGAACCACCACAATCAGAACCGGGCTTCCGCAGCCGCTGCGGCGTCCGCCTCCCGTACCGGTGCTTCCGGTCCTCCCTGTACCGCCGGGTCTGGAGCCCTGGCCCACAGGTCCGTTTCCATAGGAGCCGCCATGAAAGACACCGCCGGCCTGTCCCACCGGGGTCCTGGGTCTTGAAGAAGGACGGCTGGAAGGTCTCTGGGAAGAAGATCCGAATGAAGATCCGGAAGAAGGCCTGGGAGAAGATGTACCGCTTCCAGGTCTGTTGACGCCTGTTCCCACCTTGCCTGTTCCAAGGCCGGATCCTGTTTTTTTTACGCCGCTGCCTGTGCCCGTCACCTGTCTCTGACGGCCACCGGGACGATTGTTGGTCATGTAACTGTCCCCCTTATGAATGGTTTTCTGAATTGTAGGACAAACGTCCTTCTGATTCAAGGTCTGATTCAGCGGTATGCGCCGCATTTTCCTTAAGATCAGCCATGCCATTGTCATTTCGTCACAATCAAGTAACAAAAAAAGGCATGGAATCCCATGCCTTTTGTACATTCTGCTTTTATGGTACTTTTCTTTCAAAGCCTGCGTATCTGACTTTGCGGTCATGTGCTCTTTCCCACTTGACTCCGGCACCAGTAATCTTTGTAGCTTTCCAGATAATCCGTGAGAATCCCGTCTTTCTCAGCTCTTTCCAGTTCTTCCTTTGCCATTTTTTCAGCCTTCTGACTGTCAATGGCATGGTAAAGGGAACCCCAGATCATTCCGCTGCGGGGGAAAATCTCATTTGCCTGACGAAAAAGCGCTAAGGCTTCTTCCTCACCGACATAGGATCCGGTCAGGATAATCAGTTCCGCATAGAACAGATCCATCTCGATTTCCGTATCCGGGAACATGCTGATGAGTTCTCTCAGGAAGCGGATCCTCTCTTCAGCATCCTTCTCAGATGCCGGCACCTCCATCGAATTTTCCATGAGCCAGACCAGAAAGATGGTATCACTGTCGTCCATTTCATCCATGACATCAAACGAGGCTGTTTCTTTTGTCAGGCCCCGGCTTTTATAAAAAGCTTTGTACGCTTTCCACCTTTCAAGCATAAGGCGCATTTTTTTCCGCATGCAACCATTCCCATTCTTTCTGGCTCCGGTCCGGCAGTCAGGCATTCTTTCCCTGTATTCTTCCTGTGTGGCCTTCTGCAGAAGTTTTCAGTTATGCCCCGGTTTTTGCTGCAAAGCGGCGCATAAGGGGCAGGAACACACCTCCAATGGCGTTGCCCACTGTCATAACCACAAGATAGATAACAGCCTCCAGATTCCAGGCCTCACCCACCGTGAAGTAAAACATGTTTGCCACGCAGTGTTCAAAACCGCAGATCACAAAGACCGTAACGCCAAAGAAGAGGGCCAGATATTTTCCCACTTCATGGGGGATGTTCTTATAGCCTTCCACCGCGATATAGATCATGATATCGCAGAAAAAGGCCAGGATAAAGGCGCTCAGGTACTCCTGGCTCAGCTTTGTCCTGCATACGTCTCCCGCCTTTTCCAGGAGGGCAGGGCCAAGCCTTGTCTGAAGCAGAAGCATACCCGTAAACAGGGCACCCAGAAGATTCCCAAGCCAGATCAGGGGCAGGCGGAGTGCATAGCGCCAGTCATTGTCAAAGACATAGCAGACTTTTCCGGTAAAAAGAGAGAAGCCAAAGACACAGACACAGAAGAGGCCCACAGTAAAGAAGATGGCACCGGTAATCTTGTTTTCGCACATCAGGAAGACGGTTCCGCCAAGGGAAATACTGATCCCTGCCAGGATACTCTGAAGGAAGGTGGACATGGAAGGGCTCCTTTCAATTCCGGTAAATTGCCCAGTCAGCGGGCAGCATAAGGATACCATGGTATGCCCTTCGGTTCAATGAATGCTTCTATGAAAATCATCCCGTCACGTTCCTTAACATATCTGCTTTCCTGCAAACCTGTTTCAGCCCTGTTTCGCCATGCATAACAGGAATTTCCAGTATGCACTCATCTCCCCAAATTCCATGCAGCCGGGTTTTACACATTTTTTCATTCTGTGTTTATATATGTTTCCCATTCGTTTCATACCTGATTATACATCTTTGTCTTTGACAGCAGGCAGCTTTCGTGCTATAATCCAGTAAAGTCCGATCGGTAATTCGGTCGCTCAAACCCCTGTAAAGAGGGAACATATTCATTTCAAAAGGAGGAAATCTCTTTATGAAGAAGTTTTTTGCTGTTCTTTTGGCTGCCATGATGATGGTATCCATGCTTTCCTTCGCTTCTGCTGAAGGTTTCAGCGGCGAAGTCAAGGTGTGGGTAGCTGAAGCTGTAGTGGATTTCACCAACCAGCAGGTGGAAGCCTTCAAGGCTGCCAATCCCGATTATGCCAACATGACCGTGACCGTGCAGGCCGTGGGTGAAGGCGATGCTGCTTCCAACATGATCACCGACGTGGAAGGCGGCGCTGACATCTTCGGTTTCGCCCAGGACCAGCTGGCCCGTCTGGTGGCCGCAGGCGCTCTGGAAGTCGTGGAAGAGAGCAATGCTGCCGTCGTGGAAAAAGAGAATGACGCCGGCTCCGTGGCTGCCGTCAAGATGGGCGACGTGATGTATGCCTATCCCATGACCAGCGACAACGGCTACTTCCTCTACTATGACAAGAGCGTTGTCACCGATCCCACCAATCTGGAAGCCATCCTGGCCGACTGCGAGAAGGCTGGCAAGAATTTCTACTTCGAAATCAACTCCGGCTGGTATCAGACCGCTTTCTTCTTTGGCGCCGGCGCTACCCTGACCTATGATTCCGACGAAGAAGGCAACCTGGTGGGCATCAACTGCACCTACAACAGCGAAGAAGGCCTCAAGGCCCTCAAGAGCATGATCAAGGTTGCCAAGAGCCCCGCTTTCATGAACGGCTCCTCCGCTTCCAACGCCACCAACATCGGCGCCATCGTGGACGGCACCTGGGATGCCAATGTCCTGATGGATATGCTGGGTGAAAACTTTGCTGCCACCAAGCTGCCCACCGTGGACGGCTATCAGCTGGGCGGCTTCGGCGGATTCAAGATGCTGGGTGTCAAGCCCCAGGTGGATGAAGCCAAGCTGGCTGCCTGCGACGCTCTTGCTGCTTTCCTGACCTCCGGTGACGTACAGCTGGCCCGCTACAACGTGGCTCAGTGGGGTCCCTCCAACCTGGCTGCTCAGCAGGATCCTGCCGTGCAGGAAAACGAAGCCCTGGCTGCTCTGGCTGCTCAGCTGGCTTTCACCATGCCTCAGGGACAGTACCCGGGCGAATACTGGTCTCTGGCCACCGCTCTTGGCGATGACATCATCGCTGACAAGCTGGACAACGCCACTGACGAGGAACTGATGGATGTGCTGAAGAATTTCGCAGAAACTGCTGCCACGTACATCAAGTAATTGAGCTCACGAAAGGGGGACTGGCAGGGCCAGTCCTCTTTTCTGTTCAAGGAGGGGATCGTAAAACATGACAGATCTGGAATATCTCTCTCTAAGCAAACCCGCCAAAATCGGCTATGATTTCCTCAGCTTTTTAAAGCGCATTCCCCTGGGCATAGCCCACGGAACCAAAAATCTGGTTCTCAACACTGGCCGGTTCTTTAAAACCCTCTGGAATGAAATTGTGGACGTGGTCATGACCTTTGTAAACGGTGACTGGATCACCCGTTTATCCTTCCTGGTGATGGGCTTTGGCAACTGCATGCGCAAGCAGCCACTGCGGGGCATCCTCTTCTTTGTCTTCCAGACGGTCTTCAATCTCTATATGTTCACCTTTGGCATGCCCTATCTGGCCAAGTTTGCCACCCTGGGTGACGTTCCCACCACCAAAAAGGGCCGTGTCACCGTCTACGGCGACAACTCCTTCTTCATACTGCTTTATGGCATCCTTACCATTTTCTTTGTTCTGGCCTTCATCTACACCTGGCGTGTCAATGTGAAGCAGAACAAGCTGGGACAACAGTATCTTAAAGAAGGCAGAAAGTTTAAGGGAGCCAGGGAGGACCTGCGTTCCATCGCGGACGAACAGTTCCACAAGACGCTTCTTGCCCTGCCCACCCTGGGCATTTTCACCTTCACAGTCCTGCCCATCATCTTCATGATTCTGGTGGCCTTCACCAACTTTGACTACGAGCACCAGCCGCCGTCCAAGCTCTTTACCTGGGTGGGCTGGCAGAACTTCTCCACCCTTCTGTCATCCGGCGGCGCCAACTACGGTGATACTTTCCGTCAGGTGCTGTTCTGGACCCTCATGTGGGCCTTCTTTGCCACATTCCTGAACTACTTCCTGGGCATGCTGGTGGCCATCATGATCAACAAAAAGGGAATCCGGCTCAAGAAGATGTGGCGCACCATCCTGGTGATGACCATTGCCATTCCCCAGTTCGTCTCCCTGCTCTACGTCTCCAAGATGTTCGCAGCCGACGGCCTGATCAACGGCACCCTGATGCGCTGGGGCTGGATTTCCTCCCCCATTCCCTTCTGGACCAACGCAGCCTGGGCACGCTTCACGGTCATCCTCATCAACCTGTGGATCGGCATTCCGTACCTCATGCTCATCGCCACCGGCATCCTCATGAACATTCCGGCGGACCTGTATGAGAGCGCCCGGATGGACGGTGCCAATGCGATACAGATGTACATGAAGATCACCCTGCCCTACATGCTCTTTGTCACAGGTCCCTACCTGCTTACCTCCTTCATCGGGAACATCAACAACTTCAACGTCATCTTTCTTCTCTCCCAGGGCAAGCCTCTTTCCCTGGAGCTGGCAGGCAATGCCGGTTACACGGACCTGCTCATCACCTGGCTGTACAAGATGACGGTTTCAGACACCAACTACAAGATCGCTGCGGTCATCGGTATTCTGGTCTTCATCATCACAGTGGTGATCAACCTGGTGGTTTACAACCTGATGCCCTCGGTCAAGAATGAGGAGGATTTCCAATGACGACAAACAAGAAACAGGTCCCGGAAGTCGATATCGTCATCGACGAGGAAAAGGGTGTCATCAGGGAAGTCAAATCAGCAAAGTACCTGCGCAGCAAGAAAGAGCACGAAAAGCGGGTCAACCGGGCCATCTACATCGTGCTCATCGTCATGTCCATTGTATGGCTTGCGCCCTTTGTCTTCCTGGTACTCCAGTCCTTCCGCTCCTACCTCACCGAAAGCGGCGGCATGGTGGACTATGTTATCCCCCATCATTTCTCCCTGGACAATTACCGTTTCCTCTTTGAGGACGGCATGTTCTTCCGCTGGTACGGAAACACCCTGGTCATCGCCCTGGTATGCGCCGTGGTGCAGACCGGCATGGTCCTCTCTGTCTCCTACGCTCTGTCCCGTATGCGCTTCAGGGGACGCAGGCTCTTCATGAACGTGGTGCTGGTGCTGGGCATGTTCCCGGGCTTTCTGACCATGATTGCCCTGTATTTCCTGCTCAAGCAGCTGGGCCTGACCCAGGAGGGCGCCGTTCCCGGCCTGATCCTCATCTACTGCGCTTCCTCCGGCATGGGATACTACATCTCCAAGGGCTTCTTTGACACCATTCCGAAATCTCTGGACGAGAGTGCCCGCATTGACGGTGCCACCCGCGCCCTGGTGTTCTGGAAGATCATCATGCCCATGTCCAAGCCCATCGTCATCTACACCATTATGATGGCCTTCATGGCCCCCTGGGGCGATTACGTCTTCGCCTCCTATGTGGCCCTGGGCCGGGCGGAAAGCTACAACGTGGCCGTCGGTCTCTACCGCTGGGTTAACACCAACGACTATCAGGGATACTTCACCCGCTTCTGCGCCGGCGGTGTTCTGGTGGCCATACCCATCACGCTGCTGTTCATGTTCCTGCAGAAGTACTACGTGGAAGGCGTCACCGGCGGTGCCGTCAAGGGCTGAGATTTAGGAGGTAAGAAGCAATGGCAAGCGTTACCCTTGAACATATCAAGAAAGAATATGACAATCACGTTGTGGCGGTGCATGATTTCAATCTCCGCATCCGCGACAAGGAATTTGTGGTTTTTGTTGGCCCCTCCGGCTGCGGAAAATCCACCACCCTTCGCATGGTGGCCGGTCTTGAGGACATTTCAGCCGGCACGCTGAAGATCGGGGACAGAGTGGTCAACGATGTGGAACCCAAGGACAGAGACATCGCCATGGTGTTCCAGAACTATGCCCTGTATCCCCACCTGACGGTGTATGAGAACATGGCTTTCTCCCTGCGCATCCGCAAGATGAATAATGAGGAGATCCACAAGCGGGTATGCCAGGCGGCAGAAATTCTGGGCATTATGGAGTATCTGGGCAGAAAGCCCAAGCAGCTCTCCGGCGGACAGAGACAGCGTGTGGCCATTGGCCGTGCCATCGTCCGTGAACCGCAGGTCTTTCTGATGGACGAACCCCTCTCCAACCTGGACGCCAAGCTGCGCAACCAGATGAGGGCTGAAATCATCCTGCTGCGCAAGAGGCTGGATACCACGTTCATCTACGTTACCCACGACCAGACCGAGGCCATGACACTGGGTGACCGCATCGTGGTCATGAAGGATGGCTATATCCAGCAGGTTGGCACACCTCAGCAGGTGTTCGATACCCCCAAGAACCTTTTCGTGGCCGGCTTTATCGGAAGCCCCCAGATGAACTTTATCAGAGGACATCTGAGGGAAAACAACGGCAGCTATACCGTTGAGGTACTTGACATTGAGCTGCCTCTGGAAGAAGAAAAGTGCGCGATCCTCAGAAAGAAGGGCATCAAATCCCAGGATATCATTCTGGGTGTCCGTCCTGAGCATACCACCGTACAGTTTGAAAAGAGCGCAAACTCCATTCCTTCCACCATTCAGGTGGTAGAAATGATGGGTTCTGAGCTGCATATGCATCTTCTGACCAATTCCAAGGATCGGATCATCCTGAGGCTCCCCACCCTCGACCTGACCAAAGCACAGCGGGAAAGCCTGAAAAATGGCAACTCCCTGTTCTTCACCTTCCCCACCAAGGTAGTTCACATTTTCGATCCCGCATCGGAACTTTCCCTCCTTTATGATGAAAACGAGGACGATCAGTAAAAATATTAGACAGGCAGAAGGGCGGGGCGATCCTTCCCGCCCTTCTGCTCTGCATGGAACGTCTTAAACTTGTATACATCATTTTTTCATACATGCACACAAGCATGTCCGGATATTTTTATGAAATCCTTTTTCATGGATGATTTCTTCTTTATTCAGCATGTAAGCACCTGACTATGACCTCGTAACATCCATATTTCGTTCGCCTGGCTTCCAGGCACAAGCACTGCCTGGTACATTGGAAGCCAAACAGGCAGGATGCCAGGTCAACGGACGAAACAGATCACGTTTCCTAAAAACGATATGACGCAGGCTCCGGCCTGGCATCAAACTCTTCTCCTCAAAGCTGCGACTTCAAATTAGGAGGTATGGAATGCTGAACATTTGGTTTGGCAATATGCCGGATGTGATCTATGATACATCCACTTATTTCAAGCACGCCTACCGGGACCAGTGGATCATGGATCCGTTGTCTGTGGAGATGATCCGTGATGTGGATCATTCAGAAGTAATCAGCAGCAACCTGATTCAGAGTCCGGTCCTAGGTGCAATTTCTCCAGTGCAGCTGTCCGGCGGAGTCAAGACACTGATCCTGGTCAGCAAGATCAGGAATCAAGTGTTCAATGCATCAAGATGTGGAGACAACTGCGCCAAATGGCTTTTAAAAATAGCAGCGAACAAAAAGATTGTCGTGAATCTCCGGCATCTCATGGACTTTGGCAATGGGGAGTTTAAAATCATGGTGATGAATAAGAAAAAGATCGCGCATAATATGCGCGAGCTTGTCCTGCTTGCAGGCGAGTATGTATGAGGCGTTCATGAACGGAAAGTACACAGTGAAAATCAAAGACCGTCGTGTCAGGTACAATTTTGAGCTGGTCAGGAACATCACAGTTGTACAAGGCGACAGCGGCACTGGCAAAACAACGCTCTTCGATATGGTCTCCGCCTTCACGAGACTCAAAGAAAGAAGCGGCGTACAAATTGTCTGCGACAGGCCCTGCGTTGCGCTTCATGCCGAATTAGACTGGCAAACCAGACTGGCCGGCATTCATGACAGCATTGTGTTTATTGACGAGGACGCAGAATATATTGGCACACATGAATTTGCATTGTCTATCCGTCATACAGACAACTATTATGTCATTTTCTGTCGTGATTCCCTCCATCAGCTCCCTTACAGTGTGGAAGAAATCTATGAGATCAAGACCAGCAACAAACTTCATACTTTTCGAAAGATATATCGAAGACAGAAGGATTATCTGTATGCTAATGCCGCTGGAAAGACAAAGCCCTCTGTTTTGCTTACAGAAGATTCACACTCAGGTTATCAATTTTACAGGCATTATTATGACGGAACCTCAGTGTCCTGTGTGGCTGCTGGATCAAATTCGGACATCTTCTCATGGCTTAAAGAGCATCATGACGAAAAAGTATTTGTAATCGCAGACGGCGCTGCTTTCGGCTCAGAGATGAACCGGGTCATGGGACTTCAACATCAGTTTCCTGATAAGATCACAATCTGCCTGCCAGAAAGCTTTGAGTGGCTGATCCTGCAATCAGGTCTGCTTGATATTGCCGGCCTTAATGAGATGCTGAATGATCCAAGCTCTTATATAGATTCACAACGATATTTTAGCTGGGAAAACTATTTTGAAGAGTACCTTATTCAACATACTTTCGGCACATATTATGCATATTCCAAATCGCAGATTCATAGTTTTTACACAATACGTGAGAACAGCGGAAAAATCATTGCCCTGATAGCGGCAAATATGCCAGAGGCATAATAAAAGAAACCGCTCCAGGTTGGAAAGGACACGTAAACACAGCTGTTGAATAGTCAATTGGATATTCTCAAGCATTACAGCGAAAAGTTCGAAGAATTAACCAATAAGCTACAGGAATTGGAAAAACAGCCTCAGGCTTCAAATACGGTATGAAGAAAGCGCAGGATATACTGGACAACATACTCGCCATATAAAAAACCAGTTGCGTCATGTCAACTGGTTTCCTCATATGTAGTTGTTTCTTATTGAACGCTTCCTTGCCGTCCACCATTTTGTGTATATCAGATGTTTTTAAAGCTCAACAGATCCGGAAATGCGTTTATGGTTTTACTGGATTCCGGACGATTATGATGTATACGATACATAGCTGCGCTTATGCACCCCGTCTGTCCGGCATGATCCTTACCGGATCTGTCTTGCCTCCAGATAATAACGCTTTTCCTGGGCATGGCCGATGGAGAAAGTCTTTCTGGGCAGGACGCCGTCCTTTTCAATGGCATCAAAGAAAGCATCCTTGGAGATGGGCGGCAGTTCAAAGCCCAGATTTCCCGTCTTTTCAGAAAGGCTTCTGAGACTGTCTTCACCATGGATATAATCCAGTTTTTCCGGATTGTCCATGACGCTGTCCAGATCCTTCTGAAGGATTCCCACCGGAAGCTGACCCAGGGCGGGATTGAGATGGATCGTTCCGGATGCACCCTGCATGGTCCATCTGACCTCATACCCCTTGTCTGAACAGATGCGCTTTTCAAGAGCCTTCAGGAATGCTTCAGGCTCCACGCCGGTCACCAGACGGTGAATCGGCTCAAACTGCACCGAAGCGTCCCGCACATTGTTCATCTCCACCATGGCATACCGGGCCTTCTTCAGTCTCTCCGCATCCGCTCCCTGCTTTTTCAGGTTCTCATAGCAGGTCTTTGCCGTAGCCAGGGAATGGTTTCCATCCCCCACCAGATACAGCACCGGATTTATCTTCCCTGCTTTGCGCTTTTCTTCATATGCATGAATCAGCTCTTTCAGGGCAGCTGCTTCATCCCCGGTCACAGCATACCCTTCCAGGTGTCCGCCCCCGGCCATAAGGTCTAGGGCATACAGGCATGGCAGCGTATGCTTTTTCTTTTCCAGGCTCCCAAGGATAGTATCCTCCGGGTCATCTGCAAAAAGGAGCACATGGCTCAGTTCCAGTGCCGCGTTTTCTCGGATCCGGACCCTTGGGGGTATACGCTCGGGCACCGTGCGTTCCGTCGCTCGGATGGCAGTATCCGCATCCGGTGCAAAGCTGTAATCCTCAAGATCCACAGCACCCACAAGGCCCCGGCGGATCTGACCGTTGAGGAGAGTGCGCTCTACATACACAAAGCTGTCAGGATACTTTTCAAGAATCCCTGCTGAAAGAACCTTTTCCATTTCCCGGTTGATATCCCGGATCCTCCCGTCCATATCCATGGACAGGTACACTTCAGGGAAGATGAGGCGCAGGGCAGAGGGTTTGTCCCCCACTTCCTCCTCAACCTTTTTCCAGTATTCCATCTGGGAAGTAAACTGGTCGCAGGCAATCACCGGCCAGGTCTTAAGAATATCCTCCCGGGGCACAAGCATGTCAGCAGCTGTAAATACACTCATGTTGTTTTCCTTTCCGGCCAAAGAACATATGGCCATGATCTGTTGACGATGATTCTGTATGATCTTACGCCCCGCATCTTTCAGGGCGAAATGAGACAGTCTTAGACAGGTTCCATCCATCAGAAAAAGCCTGCTTATTCAGGCTCTCTTACTCTTACCGCGTCCCCCTCCGGCTCCTGATCCGAAGCATCTGCTTCAGCTTGCCTTTCAGGGTATGTGTCCGTTTATGTTCTGCATATGCATCAAAGGCACCGCGCCTGTAATCCAGGTTATCCGGATCCATGCTCAGGGCCTTGCGGAAGGACTGTTCTGCTGTGGCATACTGGTTCATTCTCATGAGCACCTGTCCATGTACATTAAACCAGTCTGCTGACCTGCTGGTGGCCCTCAGAAGCTGCCTCAGGGCACGTTCCGGTGCATCCTGCTGCATAAGCTTCCTGGCGATAGCCAGAGCTTCCTCACAGGACAGTTCATCCAGGTATGGACTGAATGTTCTGGCGGAAGCCAGCTTCATGGCCTCCTCATAGGCTTCATTCAGGTGTTTCATCTGCACATCAGCTGCAGCCTGAGCGGACTCATCCAGAAACTGGTCCGGATGATTCTTCTTGGCTTTCAGGTGATATGCATGTCTGACTTCTTCCGGCGTTGAGCCGGGAGGCACGCCCAGAACCTCAAACGGATTGACCATGATGGCACCCTCCCTCCGTGTTACATCAAGGAGGGAGATTCACGTTCGATTCTGGCGCCGAGCAGATTGAGCTTCTTTTCTATATGCTCATAGCCTCTGTCAATCAGCTCTGCTCTGTGGATCTCCGTTATTCCCTGTGCCATGAGCCCGGCCACCAGCAGGGCAGCGCCTGCTCTGAGGTCCGTGGCTTCCACGGCCGCTCCATGCAGCTGAGGCACACCGTTTATAATGATGGTCTGATCTTCCACCCTGGCTTCAGCCCCCATATGGATCAGGGGATTGATATGTCCAAAGCGGGTCTTGTAGATATTTTCCTGCACATAGCTGGTACCCGGCGTGGTGGTCAGAAGCGCCGTCATGGGCTGCTGCAGGTCTGTGGGGAACCCGGGATACACCTGGGTCTTGACCCGTACAGGACGATAGGCATTCTGGAATCGCACGCGGATGGCATCATCCATGTCAGTAACCCTGGCACCCATCTCCAGGAGCTTGGCCGTCAGCGCTTCCATATGCGTCGGAATACAGCCATAGATGGTCACATCGCCCCGGGTGGCAGCAGCTGCGATCATCAGGGTTCCGGTTTCTATCTGGTCCGGGATTACGGCATAGTTGGTGCCGTTTAAATGATCCACACCACGTATACGGATCATGTCAGTGCCTGCACCCTTGATCCTGGCACCCATACTGTTTAAGAAGTTGGCCAGGTCAACAATATGGGGCTCCTTGGCCGCGTTGTAGATGGTGGTCTTGCCTTCCGCCTTGACAGCGGCCAGCATGACATTGATGGTCCCGCCCACGGTGACCATATCAAAGAAGACATCGTTGCCCTTTAAGCGTTTTCCGCCATCCTTGACTTTTGCCCGGATTACCTCATCCGATGTTTCCGTGGCAGCGCCCAGGGCCTGGAAACCCATGATATGCTGGTCAATGGGACGGTCGTCAAAATTGCATCCGCCGGGAAATGCCACTTCAGCCTGCCCGCAGCGTCCCAGAAGGGCGCCTGCCAGATAGTAACTGGCCCGGAGCCTGCCTGCATAGCAGCTTTCCACTTTGGTGCCTTCTGCTTTTCTGGGATCGATCCTGAGTCTCTCAGGGGTCTCATACTCTACTTTTGCCCCAAGGGAACGGAGGATCTGCACCAGGACCTTGACGTCCTCAATATCCGGCACATTTTCAATGACACAGACATCGTCTGACAAAAGAACTGCAGGAAGGACTGCCACAGAAGTATTCTTCCCGCCATTGACCCGGGTCTTTCCCTCCAGGACGCACCCGCCGTTAATCACGAGCTTCTCCTTGCCTTCCATGACTGCACCTCCCGTCTCGTTTTATGCAAAAGCATTGTAGCATAGGTTAAACGGACGTGTCAAACATTTGTCCATATACAAGTAGTACAGTACTGCCTGTCCAGGCTTACTTTAAGCCTCTGATGCTGTCATGAAATAACCGGATGCGCATGGTTTGACAGGAAAACGGATTCCCGAATATATCCGAAAGTGTCTCGATCTTCACACTGTTCATTCCGCGATCGATTCCTGCAAAGCAGGTTGTTTAAGGCCGCACATCATTTCCGGAAAAAAAGATCCGGGCATCCTGCCCGGATCTCTGAAAACGTATGGAGAATATCAAATTGTTCTGTCAACAGTACGACTGATTCTCAGCCAAAGGGATTTGCCTTTTTCTGTTCCTTCTTCAGCGTATCATCCAGTTTCTTCTGGAGTCGTTTAATGCGCAGTTCGTGAGACCTTGCACTGTTATGCATGGCCTCCCGCAGATCCCCTTCCTCTGTCTCCATCTCGGCCTGCTGGATCTTCTCCAGCCTTTCCTTTGCCTCCTGAATCTGCTGCTCCAGGGGATGCTCCACCCCCAGGGCCTCACCGTAGACAGCCCGGAGACTGCGTTCCACCTGGTCAGCAAAGACGGAACTGCCGGTCATATTGGAAATGGCGCGGCAGGCCTTCATCAGCAGGACACATACATCCTCGCCCTCCCGGGCGCCCACCATGATCTCACACTGAAGCTCCTCGGATGCCCGGACATTCTTCATGTATTCCTTATACACCTGAGCATCCGTCATGGGTGTTTCATTTTCCGCTGCCTGTGTTTCAATCTCTGCCATGGCTCTGCCGCCTTTCCTTTCACACGCCGGCGTCCTTCAGGAACGCGCAGTATGCCTTATAGCCTTCGTATACGTCGGCCTTGGAAACCAGCTCATAGGGAGCATGCATGCTCAGCACCGGGATGCCGGCATCCATGACGTTCATGCAGTAGCGGGCGCACATATAGGCGATGGTTCCGCCGCCGCCCACGTCCACCTTGCTGAGCTCTGCCATCTGGAAATCCACGTTGTTATCGTCCATGATACGGCGCACGCAGGCAATGTATTCCGCATTGGCATCGTTGGAACCGCTCTTGCCGCCCCGTCCGGTGAACTTGAGGAAGCAGATGCCATGGCCCAGCATGGAGGCATTCTTCTTTTCAAACACGGAAGAATAATTCGGATCATATCCGGAAGAGACATCGCTGGAGAGCATCCAGCTGTTGCTCATGGCCCGTCTGATGAGACGGTCTTCGGTTACGCCGCAGGCATAAGCCAGTTCCACCACCGTGTTTTCAAAGAAATTGGATTCCATGCCCGTAGCACCCACGGATCCGATTTCTTCCTTGTCTGTCAGGATGACACAAAGGGTCCTTGCGGGCGTCCCTTCATGGTCAATCACGGCACGCAGAGAGGGATAGGAGCAAACCCGGTCGTCCATGCCATAACCCATAAGGAGACTGCGGTCAAAGCCCACGTCCCTGGTCTTTCCGGCAGGCACGATTTCCAGTTCGGCAGACAGGAAGTCTTCTTCCTCAATGCCATATTCCTGCTTGAGCAGGTTCAGCACACCCTGCTTTACCTTTTCCTTGACTTCTTCCTCTTCGCCTTCTGCTGCAGCCGGGATGCTGCCGATGACCAGATTCAGGGCCTCACCTTCCACAGCTTCGGCTGCGGTCTTCTTCATCTGCTCCTGGGCAAGATGGATCAGCAGGTCGGTGATGTAAAATACCGGATCTTCAGGCTTCTCGCCCAGAGCCAGTTCCACCACGGAGCCGTCCTTCTTCACAATGACACCGTGCAGAGCCAGAGGCCTTGCCACCCACTGATACTTCTTGATGCCGCCATAGTAATGGGTATCCAGGTATGCCAGGTCATCTTCCTCATAAAGAGGGTTCTGCTTGACGTCAATCCTGGGAGAGTCGATATGGGAGCCCAGAATGTTCATGCCCTTTTCCAGCGGTTCCTCGCCCACCACGAAAGCCATGAAGCTCTTCTTCATGCAGGCAGAGTAGACCCGGTCGCCGGCCTTAAGGGTTTCGTGGTTTTTCACCACATCTTCCAGGTTACGGAATCCTTTGGCTTCAGCCTCTTCGATGGCGGCCTTCACGCATTCCCTCTCGGTCTTGCCCCTGTCCAGGAACTTTTTATAGTCTTCGATAAAAGCATTCAGCTTTTCCCTGTCCTGGTCACTGTAGTTTTCCCAGGCGTTCTTTTTATACATACGTAATCCCTTCTTATCTGTATGAATACAGTATTCTGCCTCTTTTACGGCGCTGGGATTATACCAAATGCCCTATACACCTGCAAGATGACTGACGGCATGTTAAAAACAGCAAATGAAGTCATTATTTTCTGCTGCATTGTTCCTTCGGGGCATATACAGCCTCGCTTCTCATCTGTAATACAGGCTGTTTCCCGGACTTATCTGATAAAACAGCTGGTTTTCCGTCTGCATATCAGGTACAATGCCGGTGAATCGCAAGTTTTCCTTTCAGGAGGTAACGATATGCCAGCCATGCTCAACCATCTCTATCCTTCCATGCCCTGGGAGAAAATCGACAATGTGGTCTTTGATGTGGGCAATGTCCTCATCGTTTTTGATCCTCCCCGTATGATCGAACATCTCTTCCCGGGAGATACCGCCATTGCGGGCCGCCTTATGCAGGATGTGTTCCGCTCCCCCTACTGGATCATGCTGGACAGGGGAAGCATTACCGTTGAGGAAGCCGCCAGGCTCATGGCAAAGGGTGACATGGATTTTTACCCTGCAGTCTACTGCATGCTCACCGGATGGTCCGAACTGACCCGACCCATCAAGGAGGGTGTGGCTGCCATGGAAGCTGCCAGGCAGCACGGGAAAAATGTCTATCTCCTCTCCAACTACCACATGCCCTGGTTCCGACGGGCCATGGAACGCTTTTCCTTTCTCTGTGAACCTCAGGTGGACGGCATGGTGATCTCATCTCCCCTGCACATTATGAAACCGGACAGGGCCATCTTCCGCCATATGGAAGAAAAGTACCATCTTGCGCCGGAGCGCACTGTGTTTATCGATGACGCCGCCGGCAATGTGGAAGGCGCCCTGAATGCGGGCTGGCAGAGCATCTGGTACGCAGGCCCCGGCACCCTTTCCTCTTTCATGGGGTTCTCCGTGCCGCAGTAATCGGAACGTCAGATCTGTAAAGTATGCAAAAGGCAGTTTTCAGCAGCCCGGATGGCGGTAAAAAGAACGGAAAAACTGTATATTTTGCTTGACACGCCTGCATTCCCATGATAGAATTCACCGGAGCCGCACGGGAGAGGTTTAAAACGCGGATATCCGCGGCCTTCATACCCGGCGAGTATGTAACAGGAGGTGCTGCACGCATGTACGCAGTTATTGCAGCGGGTGGCAGACAGTATCGTGTTTCCCAGGGTGACGTGATCTATGTTGACAAGATCAGCAAGGATCCCGAAACCGCCGTGACCTTCGACGTTCTCATGGTCGGTGGAGAGAACGAAGTCAAGGTTGGACATCCCACTGTTGAGGGTGCCAGTGTCGAAGGTAAGATCATTGCCCAGGTCAAGGGTGAGAAGATCATCGTCGGCAAGTATAAGAGCAAGAAGAACTATGATCGCAAGACCGGTCATCGTCAGCCTTACACCAAGGTCGAGATCACCGCGATTAACGCATAATGATTCGAGCAACCATGACCCGGGATATGTCCGGCAGATGGACCGCCTGTAAAATGACAGGCCATGCCGGTCAGGCTGAATGGGGACATGACATCGTCTGTTCCGCAGTTTCCGTCCTGGGTGTCACATGTGTCAATTCTTTGGAGACACTCTGTGGTGTTATCGCCAAGATTGAAGATAACCGTGAAGGAATCCTTTCCTTCACCCTGCCGGAAAACCTGAACAAAAATCAGGAAGCGCAGGCGCAACTCCTCATGAGTTCACTCCATGTGGGTCTTCAGGATGTGGCACAGGAGTATCCCGACAACCTTACACTTTCCATACAGATACGGAGGGAAACAAAATGATCAAGCTTAATCTGCAACAGTTTGCTCATAAGAAAGGTATGGGTTCAACCCGCAATGGCCGCGACAGCGAATCCAAGCGTCTTGGACCGAAGCGTGCCGACGGTCAGTTTGCACAGGCCGGCAACATCCTCGTGCGTCAGCGCGGAACCAAGTTCCATCCCGGCATGAACGTGGGCATCGGCAAGGACGATACCCTCTTCGCCAAGGTCAGCGGCATTGTCCGTTTCGAGACCCATGCCAAGGACCGCAAGGTCGTCTGCGTGTATCCCATCGAGGATGCTGCAAACGCCTGCTGAAACAAGGTTTGAAACAGGGACCTGCTCAGGCAGGTCCTTTGTTTTGTAAAAAAGGCGGTATACATATGATCGGTACCCTCATCAACTCTGCCCTGATCCTTCTGGGCACCGCCCTGGGCCTTATGCTGCGCCGGGGCATTCCTGACCGTGTACGTGAAGGTCTCCTGGCGGCCATGGGGCTTTCAACCGTGCTCATCGGCCTGAAAGGCGCCTTTGGCACCACGGATACCCTGTGCGTCATTCTCTGCATGGCCTTTGGCACGGTGATCGGCTGTGCCCTGAACCTGGAGCTGCGTCTGGACCGCTTCGGAAAATGGATGGAGAAGAAGCTGTCCTTCCTGCCCGGTGCCTCTGAGGAAGGATCCCTGTCCAAAGGTTTCGTCACCTGCACCCTGATCTACTGTGTAGGGGCCATGGCCATTATCGGGAGCATATCCTCAAGCCTTCGCAATGACCATTCCACCCTCATCGCCAAAGGGGTCATCGACGGTCTGACCGCTGTGGTTTTCACGTCCTCCATGGGCCTGGGTGTGGGCCTTTCCGCCTTTTCCGTTCTCCTGTATCAGGGGACCATTTCCCTTCTGGCTCTCTGGATCTCCCCCATCCTGACAGATCTTGTCATTACGGAAATGTCTGCCGTGGGCGGCCTTCTTATTGCAGCCATTGGACTTAACCTGGTGTATGACAAACATATACCTGTCGGCAATATGCTGCCGTCCATTATCCTGCCTCCCCTATACCTGGCCGTTTCGGGTCTGTTTGCCTGATATAAAGACCGAATATACATCTGCATCAGGTCTTTCGTAGACTGCCTTTCAGAAACACGTCACACTGTTCCGGTTTGACACATTCTGCTTTTCCCCCATTTCCTGCATATGCCTCCAAAAGGCCGGTATGTGCGTGAAAAACGGTCAGCTGCACCAAAAAATGTCCTTGCAATTTCCTCATGTGCATGCTAGAATACTCACGCTTTGATGTGCCTTGACTCCAACTTAGGAGGGGAAAGATCATGGGAAAGTTCTGTCAGATCTGCGGCAAGGGCCAGCTGAACGGCAACCTGGTCAGCCATTCCAACCGTAAGACCCATACGAAGTGGGCACCCAATGTGCAGAGTGTTCATGTCGTGATCAATGGGGCTAACAAGCGGATGAATGTGTGCACCCGTTGCCTGCGTAGCGGAAACGTTCAGCGTGCTGTGCCGAAGACCCACGACGCTGCTGTTGAGGCATAAGAAAACAAAACAAAAAGGCGGGACGTATGTTCCGCTTTTTTGTTTGCCTTATTTCTATCTCTGCAGATCCTGAAAAGGCCTTCCCCTGCGGGAAGGCCTGTGTTATCTCTCAATCCAGCTGACCGCCATGAGCCCGGGTCCTACATGTGAACCGATGACAGCCCCCACACCCATGGTGATGATCTCCGGCAGTTCCATTCTCTGGCTCCGGAAGAATTCCGCCAGCTTTTCCGTATCCTCGGGGCAGTCGCAACCTGCCACCACCAGAGGGCAGTCCAGGCGTGCCGGATACTGGATCAGCTTTTCCAGATACCAGTTCTTGGCCCGGCTGCGGCCCCGGATCAGGCCGGCCTGCATGATTTCCCCGTCCTCAAACTTCAGCATGGGCTTGATGGACAGGGCATTCCCCGCCTTGGCCACAAGGGGCGAAAGACGGCCGCCCATGATCAGATACTTCAGATCCTCCGCCTGTCCGAAGCAGCGCTGTCTGTCCCTGAGGG
The DNA here is from genome assembly GCA_946627565.1 of uncultured Clostridia bacterium. GTDB lineage: Bacteria > Bacillota > Clostridia > Christensenellales > Aristaeellaceae > UBA2943. Next base: position 9,203 of record CAMOVR010000010.1, on the reverse strand, counting down.
AGATGATAAAGTCCTTCAGGGCTTTTGCGCTTTCATACAGCTTTGCCTTTGCTGCCGCCATGCGCACCAGCAGGGCTTCCCCGGAAATGGCGATCAGGGAGTCTATGATGTGTACCCTCTCCGGTTCCTTCAGCATGCTGCGGGCGGTCACCGCCGACTGATAGCATCCCGAGATCTTGGAAGACCCTGAAATATACAGGATCTCCGTGTCCCTGTCCTGCAGAATCTGTTCAAAGGTTTTGCGGAATTTATCCGGCGGAATCTGACTGGTCTTGGGCAGCGTGGTGGCGGCCCGGAGACGGACGAAGAATTCCTCCCTGGAAATATCATAGCCTTCCCGGAACTCCTGGGTATCAAAACGGACGGTCAGGGGAAGCATGACGACGCCCAGACTCTCCGCTTCCTGCGGCGTCAGGTCCGACATACTGTCTGTTACCACCTGGATGATAGGTCATACCTCATTTCTCAATGGACTATACTCAGGACAGTTCACGCCTGAGGCCTTTGGGATAATGGTTCTTGAGGATACCGCCGCTTGCCTTGCCAAAGCCCAGAGGCAGCCCGGCATAGCAGGGCAGCCTCCAGCCTTTCAGACTCTCGTTTACCTGTATGGTACCCCCTGAAAGATAGGTTTTCGCTTCTGTTTCTGTAAGTTCGATCCTTTCAAGATCCGGCGGGTCGCTGCACACCGCCAGGGCGTGGTCCATCTGGAAGATCCCCTTCCGGACTTCCCCCAGGAAAACCCCGGCCCGGTACACCTTAAGTCCCTGAAGATCCGGACATACGGCAAGGCGGAACAGCTTTGTGCCCATGCGGTGCACATTATTATCCAGGTCGATGCGGACTTCCTTCGCTGCCCGTATTTCGTCCTTTTCCGGCCGCACAGGGCTGATACATTTCATATCCCGCTCTTCCCCATCCGTTTTCCGAAACAGGGCCGTGAACTGGCCTTCTCCCCGGACCCGGTGGGGATAGCAGGTGAAGTACCCTTTTTCCCCGTCTGCCCCCGGAAGGGAGAAAGGTGTCAGGGTAAAGTCCCGGAACGTATCAAGGAACCATTCCACATTGTCTTCGTTTTCCATCCGGTTCAGGGTACAGGTGGAATACACCAGCCTTCCGCCGGCTTTCACCATGCAGGCGGCACTGGTAAGAATTTCCCTCTGCCTTTCCTGGCACCCTTTTACCGAGGCCAGGGACCATTCATCCCTTGTCTCCGGATGGCGCCGGAACATGCCCTCGCCGGAGCAGGGGGCATCCACCAGGACAGCATCAAAGGTATCCGGCCACCGGTCCTTAAGTCGCCTGGGCTCTTCTGAAATCACCAGGGCGTTCACAGCCCCCAGGCGCTCCAGGTTCTGGGATAATATTTTGGCCCGGGAGGGCACAATCTCGTTTGATACAAGCAGGCCCTGTTTATTCAGAGCCGCCAGGATCTGCCCGCTTTTCCCGCCCGGGGCTGCACACAGATCCAGCACCTTTTCCCCGGGCTTTGCATCCAGTACCCTGGCGGGCAGCATGGCGCTGGGCTCCTGCAGGTACCAGGCCCCGGCTTCATGGAGCACGCATTTGCCTGCATCCGACTCCATGGACAGAAGGTATCCGTCTTCCTCCCAGGGTACCCTTTCCCCCATACTGTCCGGCATCATGCCCTCCGGTCTTTTCATGGGGTTCAGCCGGATGCCCCGGCAGGGCGGTGAAAGAAAGGAATCAAGAAACGCTTCTGTTTCGTCCCCAAGCTGCTGCGCAGCGGCTTTCACAAAGTCTTCCGGCAGCTTGAGGAAAGATGCACGGTCCAAAAGATTATCCATTGTCCTTCTCCTGGAAACGCTTTCTTCTCAGGATCCTCTCCTCCGGCTTCTGCCACTGGGGAGGAATATACGCCTCATGATAGGCTTCCCGCTCATCCACCGCAGGCTGCGTTCTGGTATAGTGCATGGGCGCCGTATCCACATCTTCCTGGTCTGCCAGGACCCAGCGGACAAACTCCCGGAGTCTGGAGGGCTTTTTAACGGCCTTCTGCCTTTTCCTGCGGACAATCACCATACCGGTATCCTGGATCTCATCCTCCGGCAGGATTTCCTCCTGGGGGTCCACATACACCAGCTGTTCCGGACTCCTCTGCAGGGCATGGTCCGGGCCCACATAGGCGCCGCCCACGAGATGAGTGGATAAATGCTTCACCCGTTTTCCCTTATATGTATCCTTTCCGGAGAGCCGGCGGAAATAGCTGGCCCACACCTCATGGGGGTGCCATCTGAGAAAGTAGACCACAAGGTCCAGGACGGTACCCACCACCAGGAGCACCAGAAGAATCGTTTTCCAGTTTTCTCCCACAAAAAGGAAGAATGTGCCGCTCTGGGGACTGGTCAGTGTCTTATACAGGGATGCCGCTGCCGTCTTGAGCCACCCCAGAAACAGCGAGAACAGGACGCTGGCAAAACTGTTCATACTTTCCCTTTCTGTCCAAAGGCACGTGAATATGTTTCACGTGCCTTATGGAAAAACATATGTTACTGTTCCCGGACCGTGAGTTTAACAACGTTGGGGCTGATTTTCACGCCATAGCTGACGCCCTCATCCCCGGTGATCTCCAGGATCACAGGAACCTCATATTCGCCTGCCATAAGGCCGGAGGCATCCACCGTCAGCACCAGCTGGCTGCTCTTAAGGCTATCCAGCCAGTTCAGGGGACCTTCTATGACCACCAGGTCAGCGTACCTGTCCACCAGGCTTGCCCCGTGTCCGCTCTCCACATTGGTGACATGGATCCGCACATCCGTGAAGGTTCTCTCGGAGATGATCTCCCCGATCTCCACCGCAATGGTGACGCTCTCCTGGCTTAAATAGTTCAGCTCCGAAGGCTTCCGGATCCGGACCGTCTGGGAGAAGGATTCCGTGCGGTTATTGACATCCACCGTGGCATCCGTAAAGACATTCTCCAGGTTGTTCAGCGTTCCTGACTTGCCTGCCGCCACGATGGTTCTGGGACTGATGTTCACCGATTTGATCTCATACCCGTCCGCAGGCTTCCCCACCACCACGCCGATATCGGAGAAGGTCAGGGACTTGCAGGGATAGACGGTCTGTTCCACGATGACCGTGTCCAGAAGCACCGAGTTGCTGGTGATTTCAAGGGCATCGCTTTCCACCGGGTCCCCGTTGATATCCTCCAGCTGGAAGGTCAGGGCTGTCCTGAGAGTGCCCTCCTGGCCGGGTACAGAACTCAGGTCCTGCACCACAACGGCGCGTACCACCTGTTCCACGATGGATTTGGGACCTGAAATGGTCAGGGTGGAGGGATCCAGAGTGCCGTTGGTGGCATACCATCCGTTTGGCACGCTGCCTATGGTTTCCCGCACCACGGGGATGCGGTTCCGGATGAGCAGTTCATCCACCTGCACGGTCACCGTGGAAGGCGATACATCCAGTACCGTGCCGTACATGCTGGAATTGCTGGTAAGAATCTTGACTTCCTGCTCCCCTGCCGAAGTGATCCGGCTCAGGTCAATGCGGGGGCTGTAGTTGGAAGCTGTCACGGTCTGGTACATGGTCTGGGGAACGGATGTGCGCAGTGTAATCCCGGTGACCTGTTCCGTCAGGTCATTGATGACCACAAAGCCGTTGCGCTTGAGGGAATCCGTTCCGCTTATGGTGGCCGTCACATCTGAAATGACTTTTTCTCTTGTGATGGAGGGGTCCTGGGCAATGAGGATGGACCAGGTGAAGGCAGCCAGCACCAGGGCGATGGCCTTATATCCCAGGTTATTGGTGGCAACCTTAAATATCCTTTTCAGAAAGGTTTTCCACTTATTGTCCGGCTTTTCCCGTTCAGGGGGTGTTCCCGTCACGCTGTTTTCCCCCTTTCCTCTTCAGCATTCTGCGGACCCAGTTGATATGGGTATTGGGTTTGCGGTACAGTCCTCCCAGCAGTTCCCGCAGGGCACTTTCGTCAAGGCCCCGGACGATCTCCCCGCCTCTTGCATAGGAGATGATGCCGGTTTCCTCGGACACCACCAGGGAAAGGGCATCCGTGGTCTCGGTAACGCCTATGGCTGCCCTGTGCCTTGTACCCAGTTCCCGGTTCACATCCCGGCTGTCGGTGAGTGTCAGGATGCAGGCAGCCGCCATGACCCGGTCATCTTTCACAATGACGGCGCCGTCATGCAGCGGGGTATTGGGTTCGAAGATATTCTCCAAAAGCGGAGCGGATACCACCGCATCCACCGTGGTGCCGGTTTCCACATATTCCTTCAGGCCTGTCTTCTGTTCAAAGACAATCAGGGCGCCCACCCTGCGGCGGCTTAAGTGAATGCAGCATTCGGTGATCCCGTCTATGACAGCCTGCACCGCCTCATCACTGCCGCTGGCGGCATAATCCAGGAATGCACCGCGTCCCACCTGTTCCAGTGCCTGCCTGAGTTCCGGCTGGAAGAGAATCACCAGCACCAGGGCACCGTTGTTGACGATGCTGGCCAGCAGCCAGTTCAGGGCAGTAAAACCCATCATGTTGCTGATGATCGTGGCAACAATCAGCAGGAAGAATCCCTTCAGTACCGCACTGCCTCTTGTGTGCCGAATAAGTTTCAGGAGCTGATAGAGGATAAAGGTAACAATCAGGATGTCAATATAGTCCACCAGGTCAGCCCGGTTCAGAAGATTCCATACAGCATTCTGAAGTGTCTGCAAAGTAAGATCCACCACATTCGCCTCGCTTTCCTTCAGGATGGACTACCGGAGCAGTCAGAAGCAGTATACACGAAAAACGAACGAAAGCATAGCTATATTCCCGTCGGATTTTCACAGATTTACGAAGCACTTGTGTCTCCCTGTCTTTGTTTTTCTGTTTTGCTTCTTTAAGGCACGGTTTTATTCCCGCAAAAAAAGGCATTGCTGCCTTTTTCTGCGAAGTATATATGGTTTTGCCGCTTACACGGTCAGTTCCACTTTTCCCTTTTCCTTTCCGGCATACGCTATGAGCATAGGCCGGATGACTTCATCAAGGTATTCCGTCACCTGCTCCTCGCACCGTCCGGTGTACCTCTCGGGCTCAAGGACTTTGTTCAGGTCTTCCATGTTAAGGTTAAAGGCGGAATCCGCAGCCACACGCTCCAGCATGTCGTTCTTGCCGCCCTCTTCCTTCACGTGCCTTGCGGCAGCCTGGGCATGCACCCTGAGCTTTTCGTGAAGTTCCTGACGATTGCCGCCCTTTTCCACCGCATCCATCATGATGTTTTCCGTGGCCATGAAGGGCAGTTCCTGCATGACTCTCTGGCGGATGACCTTTTCATAGACCACCATGCCATCTGTCACGTTCATGAGGATGTTCAGGATGGCGTCCACACCCAGGAAGGCTTCCGCCACCGCAATGCGCTTGTTGGCAGAGTCGTCCAGGGTCCTTTCAAAGAACTGGCAGGATGTGGTTATGGCCGCATTCAGGGTGTCCACCATGACATAGCGGGAAAGGGCATCCACCCTTTCGCAGCGCATGGGATTGCGCTTATACGGCATGGCAGAGGAGCCGATCTGGTTCTTTTCAAAGGGCTCTTCCATTTCCTTGAAGCTGGCCAGAAGCCGCATGTCATAGGCAAACTTGCTGGCAGTCTGGGCGATGCCGGAGAGCACGGACACCACCTGGTAGTCCACTTTCCTGGAATAGGTCTGGCCGGAGACCATGACGATCTTTTCAAAGCCCAGTTCATCGGCAATCTGTCTTTCCACAGCCTTGACCTTACCGGCATCCCCATGGAACAGCTCCATGAAGCTGGCCTGGGTGCCCGTGGTGCCCTTGGAGCCCAGGAAGGAAAGGGTGGAAAGGCGGTGCTGCACTTCCTCAAAGTCCATCTCCAGCTCATGCAGCCACAGGGTGGCACGCTTGCCCACCGTGGTGAGCTGGGCAGGCTGCAGATGGGTATAGGCCAGGCAGGGCAGCGCCTTATAGCGGTCCGCAAAGTCTGCCAGCAGGGACATGACCGTAAGAAGCTTCCCGGAAACCAGTTCCAGTGCTTCCCGCATGATCAAAAGGTCTGTGTTGTCACCCACATAGCAGGAGGTGGCTCCCAGGTGGATGATGCCCGCCGCTTTGGGGCACTGCAGGCCAAAGGCATAGACATGGCTCATGACGTCATGGCGCACTTCCTTTTCCCGGCGCCTGGCATCCTCGTAGTTGATGTCCTCCAGATGCTCTTCCATTTCCTGAAGCTGCTCATCTGTGATATCCAGCCCCTGGGCCTTTTCCGCCCTGGCCAGCGCCAGCCAGAGCCGGCGCCAGGTGCGGAACTTATGGTCCTCGGAAAACAGGAACTGCATTTCCCGGCTGGCATAGCGGGTGGAAAAAGGGCTCACATAGCTGTCGCTTGCCATATCTGTTTCTCCTTACTGGTACTTGTTTACAATCCGCTTTTCTGCCGTGTCTTTTTCAGGATCAATCTCGCAGGTGAACAGGGAGATCTTGTTGTCCTGATTCAGGCTCTGCCAGATGCATTCCGTCCAGGCATCCAGGTCCCCGGTCACATCCACACGCTCCGGTTCCCCTTCAAAGGAAGGCAGCGGGTTCCCGTCGCCCTGATAAGTGTGCAGGAAGAGGCCGAAACCGCAGGGCAGGGTATCGAAGGTGAAGAAGGAGCGCACGTTGACGCTGTCGTCACCTTCCAGGCTCTTTAAGATGGACATCTCAAAGGAAGCCTTCCCGTCCTTCAGTGTAATCTGGCCGGAGATACGGGGGGTGAAGTTGGGGCCGTCGGGCTCAAAGGTACGGGTCATGCAGGCTGTGCGGAAATCCCCGTCACCCTTCAGGGCGTTCCAGATGGTATCCGTCTGGTCGCCGTTGGTGATGATATACTTCCCCGGCAGGTGACGGTAGGGAGCGTAGATGATGAGGCTGGGATCCTTCATCTTGGAAGGATCGTAGGCCTGGGTCATCATGGTATCCTCATCCGTGCCCACAAAGACGCGGTTGCGGCTGTTCTCGCTGCGTCCCATGATGAAATAGGCGATCCTGGGCTTTCCCTCTTCGCTCATGCCCAGCACGATGCCGCGGCCCGGATAGGCGTTGTTCTTAAGAAGGTCCGTCAAAAGGTTCTTCTTCATTTCTTACTCCTCAATGCCAAGACGGCGGGCCATTTCCTGATAGGCATCCTCTACCCCGCCCATGTCGCGGCGGAAACGGTCCTTGTCCAGTTTCTCATGGGTGGTGTGATCCCAGAAGCGGCAGGTATCCGGGGAGATCTCGTCGGCCAGCACCAGGGTGCCGTCGCTGGTGACGCCGAATTCCAGTTTGAAGTCGATCAGGTCCACCTGCAGGTCCTTGAAGTACTTCAGCAGCAGGCTGTCAATCTTCAGGGCATAGTCGGCGATCTGCTGGATCCTGGCGTGGTCAGCCCAGCCCATGGCTTCGATGTGGTATTCATTGACCATGGGATCGTCCAGTTCGTCGCACTTATAGCAGTATTCGATGACGGGCTTGCGCATGGGGGTGCCTTCCGGGATGCCCAGGCGCTTGGAGAGGGAGCCGGCGGCCACGTTGCGGATGATGACTTCCAGGGGAACGATGGTGACCTTCTTCACCACGGTCTCCCTCTGGGAGATCTCTTCCACGAAGTGGGTGGGAATGCCGTTCTTTTCCAGCATCTGCATCAGGCGGTTGGTCATCATGTTGTTGATGGCGCCTTTTCCGTTGATGGTGCCCCTCTTCTTGCCGTTTAAGGCAGTGGCGTCATCCTTATATTCCACGATCACAAGATCCGGGTCGTCGGTGGCAAAAACTTTCTTGGCTTTTCCTTCGTAGAGCTGCTCCAGCTTCTTCATGATTTTCTGCTCCTTTTTTCTTACGCCTGAAGGGCGCGGTCCTTTTCCAGTACCTTTTCCGTCTGCTCACGCCGCATCTGTTCAAGACGGGCCATAAGCTCCGTATCCTCAATGGCCAGCATCTGTGCCGCCAGCAAAGCCGCATTGGCTGCTCCGTCAATGGCCACGGTGGCCACGGGCATGCCGCTGGGCATCTGCACGGTGGACAGAAGGGCATCCAGTCCGTCCAGTGTGGAGGAACGGATGGGTACCCCGATGACCGGCAGGGTGGTGCGTGCCGCCAGAGCCCCGGCCAGGTGTGCTGCCTTTCCTGCTCCCGCAAGTATCACGCCAAAGCCGTTTTCCCGGGCGTGTGATGCAAAATCCGCTGCCGCATCCGGAGTCCGGTGGGCAGAATAGATATGCACCTCACAGGGAATCTGAAGGTTCTTCAGCATGGAGACCGCCTGTTCCATCAGGGGCAGATCACTGTCGCTTCCCATGATGACCGCAACTTTTTTCTTCAAGCTCATTCTTTCCTTCCCTGGATTTGGATCCTTCGTTTTCCGAACGATCGCCGCTATTGTATCGAGAATGTTTGTATTGTCAAGGCATCCTGCGCCTTTATTTTGACAGTCTGCGTAAAAATACAGAAAGTTTTGCACAGCCATAGTTTATAAGGCTTGAGGATGACCAGATCGGCCATGCATCTGAAACGGACGTTAAGAAGAAAACGAAACGGGATTGTTCGGTTTTCTGCGGACCAGCCCCCGGACACGGTCTGCAAGGTACTGCCAGAATATGCTGCAGGGCAGCACCAGAATCAGAACGAAGAGAAACACAGATCCGTCGGAAAAGCTGAAAGGCCTGCCCAGAAGGGCATGCAGGAGCCGTATGTCCTCCATCACATTGTTGTGGACATAATAGACGGGACCTGAGAGTAGTCCCAGCCACAAAAGGGGCTTTGCGGAAAGGATCTTCTTAACCGGCCGTATGTTAAGACCGGCCAGCATCAGACCCGGGAACACAACGTATTCCAGGTACCTGGTATACGGCTTTCCGCCTGCCATGCCAAAGATTCGGGAAAAACCCACCATATGACGCACAGCAAACATCATAAGAATCAGGCAAAGCCATATAAGAGATATGTACTTTCTGACTTTTTCCCCGGCCCTGTCTTCAAACTCCCACAGCAGCACCCCAAGGAAGAAAGTGGCGTATCCCCTGCCGTTAAAGCTCCACAGAAAGGGCAGTTTCGGGGATTTTTCCATACACAGGCACCCCAGGAGAACCATAAAGACGGATGCAGCCATGTACGTATTGGGCTTTTCAATGCCTTCCGCAGGATGAAGTACAGGATATAGCACAGCAGCAGGACGTTGACAAACCACATGGTGGAGTTCACGGGCAGGCCGGTCTGC